>DLGG01000123.1:0-11824 GCA_002482565.1 Solidesulfovibrio magneticus | reverse complement strand
ACGGCCATGGCCTGTCTGGAGACCGGCAGGCGCTTTATCGGCATGGAGTTATCGACCGAATATGCCGCCCTCGCAGCCGCGCGAATCCGCGCCGCCGAAGAGGCGTTAAAATCCTAAAAGAAGAAGACAGGCGGCGTGCCGAACATAGCGCTAATCAGTGCCAAATCGCGCGCCGCCGTACATTTGGGTGGGGATGCCACGCACTCAGTCTGGAGGGACACCCGGTCCCCTCATTGCGCCCACCTCTGCCGAGGCAAAGGGGTCCCCGGTGGGGCTTTCCGGTGGTCAGACTGATATGCGGGCAAGTCAGACATAGCCATCCTCGCGCCACAGGGCAAGCTGGGTGGACGGTCACGGCAGGACGAAGAGGTTTCCCCTTTGCCGTGGATGCCCTCGGACCTCGGCAATCTTCACCCCGTTTCACCCTACATAAACTTTCAGCGCGGGACCAGAGCGGGACCAAAATCCCACCCAACGTAAAAGGGGTTGGACCATCACAGTCCAACCCCTTGATTTTTATGGTGCTCCCGGCGCGAATCGAACGCACGGCCTATCGCTTAGGAGGCGATCGCTCTATCCTACTGAGCTACGGGAGCCGCTCGACATATGAAACGATATTCATTCTTCCTTCAGTTTGTCCCGGAACCGCGCCCGAAGCCGAAGGCCATCTTACTTATTTCACTGGTTTTCTCAAGATGACAGAAATGCCGCGCCGAAACTTTTGCCGGCAATTCAGCCAATTGACGCGCGACGAACAAACTTTACTATTTGCCTCGCGAACGCTTGTCAAGAAAGGCTCGGCAGACCACACGGCCGACCGCTGCCCGCCGCTCCCGGGAAAAGGCGCGCTAGGCCGGCCGCGGTTTACTTCGGAAGAAACTGGCGTATACAGGGAAAAATCCCCTACGCGCCGCAACAAAGTTCAACGGCAAAAGCCACGGACGCCCGCCATCCCCAGGCGGCGCGCCCAGCAACACAGGAGTTCCCCCATGGCAAGACGCTTTCTCGCCACCACCATCGCCACCCTGTCCCTCATCGCCTGGACCGCCATGGCCCAGGCCCGCGTCCCCCTGCCCGACATCACCGAACTCGTCGACAAGGACGGTCCCGCCGTCGTCAACATCTCCACCACCAAAACCGTCAAGGCCCAGGAAGGCATGCGCGAACTCTTCCAGAGACGCGGCGGCCAGGGCGGCCCCATGGACGACTTCTTCGAGCAGTTCGAAAAGCATTTCGGCCCCCAGGGCCGCGGCGGCGGCCAGGGCGGAAAGGGCCAAAAGCAGCGCTCCATGGGCTCGGGATTCGTCATCTCCGCCGACGGCTACATCGTCACCAACAACCACGTCGTTGACGGCGCGGACGAGGTGAAGGTGCAGTTCAAGAACAACGAAAAGCCCCTGCCCGCCAAGATCATCGGCCGCGACGCCGAAACCGACCTGGCGCTTCTCAAGATCGAGGGCAAGTCCGGCCTGCCCTATCTGGAATTCGGCGATTCCGGCAAGCTCAAGGTCGGCGAATGGGTGCTGGCCATCGGCAACCCCTTTGGCCTGGAAAATACGGTGACGCTGGGCATCGTCAGCGCCAAGGGACGCATCATCGGCGCCGGCCCCTTTGACAACTTCATCCAGACCGACGCCTCCATCAACCCCGGCAACTCCGGCGGACCGCTTATTGACCTTGACGGCAAGGTCATCGGCATCAACACCGCCATCGTGGCCTCGGGCCAGGGCATCGGCTTCGCCATCCCCTCCAACATGGCCAAGGACGTGATCAACCAACTGCGCGACGGCAAGAAGGTCCAGCGCGGCTGGCTTGGCGTCTCCATCCAGGACATCGACGAAAACACCGCCAAGGCCCTCGGCCTCGACTCCACCAAGGGCGCGCTCATCTCCTCGGTCATGGAAGGCCAGCCCGCCGCCAAGGCCGGCATCAAGACCGGCGACGTCATCACCTCCGTGGGCGGCCAGAAGGTCGACAACGCCAATGATCTGCTGCGCCGCGTGGCCGCCATCCGCCCGGGCGAATCGGCCGAGTTCGTGGTCATGCGCAAGGGTTCGCCCGTCACGGTCAGCGTCACCCTGGGCGAACGCGACGCCAAGAAGCTGGCCCAAGGCGGCCGCGGCCAGGAAGGCGAGGACGACGCCGCCGGCGAGGACGCTTCGGCCTCGGCCCTCGGACTTTCCGTGCGACCCCTGGCCCCCAAGGAAGCCAAGGCCATCGGCATGGACAAGCCCCATGGCGTGCTGATAACGGAAGTGGCTGACGGTTCCGAGGCCGAGCAGGCCGACGTCCGCCCGGGCGACGTGATCCTTGAGGTCAACCAGCGTCCGGTGACCTCCCCCGAGGAGTTCAAGAAGATCGTCGGCGAGGACGGCAAGAAGAAGGGCGTGGTGATGCTGCTGATCAAGCGCCAAAACCAGACCGTCTTCCGCACCGTGCCCCTGGCCGACGCCAAGTAACACCGCCGCAACAACACCGCCCCCCGGCTTCGGCCGGGGGGCGCACAGGCAACACCCATGGCGTCTTTCCCCTGCCCCATCGAGGAAACCCTCCTGCCCGTGCCCTGCAAGGTCAATCTGCGTCTGGCCGTGGGCGCGCGGCGGCCAAACGGCTACCATGACATCGACACCTTTTTCCTGCCCCTGCCCGAGCCGGCCGACGTCCTGCGCCTGCGCCGCTTCGACGGCCCCGGTGACATCGAGCTGCAGTGCTCCGATCCCGAACTTGAAACCGACGACAATCTGGTCGTTCGGGCCTACCGGGCCTACGCTGCGGCCACGGGCTACGCCCCGCGTCTGGAAGTCCATCTGGCCAAGCACATCCCCCACGGGGCCGGGCTTGGCGGCGGTTCGTCCGACGCCGCCGTCATGCTGCGCTATTTGAACGACCGGGCCGGCGAGGCCGCCCTGTCGCCCGTGGATCTGGCCGCCCTGGCCCTGACACTTGGCGCGGACATTCCCTTTTTCCTGCTCGGCGTCCCGGCCGCCGCCACCGGCGTGGGCGAGACCCTGCTCCCGGCCGATCCCGGATTGGCCGGCTGGTGCGCCGTGGTGGTGTGCCCCGAAGCCCGGGTCAAGACGGCCTGGGCCTACGCCGCCCTGGACGCCTCCCGGGCCTTGCCGCAAAAACCTGGGGCAAACCTCTTGACAACTGCTTTTGACGCCAATAAAAGGGCGTTTTGCGTCACCGGTGCGCCCATGCGAAACGATTTTGAAAGCGTCGTTTTCGCGGCCCACCCCGAACTGGGGCGGGTCAAGGAGCGCCTGCTGGCCCTGGGGGCGGCGGGCGCGCTTTTATCGGGCACGGGGTCGGCGGTTTTCGGGCTTTTCCGCAAGCGCCAGACGGCCACGTTGGCCCTGGCCATGCTCACCGGAAGCGGCCCGCGCGCCTATCTCGCGCCGCTGTGACGCGCACGGCCCTCGGGGCCGCGCGGCCGGTCCGCCGCAACGGACCATTTTCATGCTGGGGCGTCGCCAAGTTGGTAAGGCACGGGGTTTTGGTCCCCGCATTCGTGGGTTCGAGTCCTACCGCCCCAGCCAGATTTTCTCCGACACCACCCGGTCCCCCCCGGACCGGGACAGCACCCGAGGCTTCGCACATGGCGCAAGGCGATCTGAAAATCCTCACCGGCACTTCCAATCCCGGGCTGGCCGAGGCCATCTGCGATCATCTCGGCTGCACCCTGCTGCCGGCCAAGGTCGGCACCTTCAGCGACGGCGAGATCCGCATCGAGGTCGGGGCCAACGTACGCGGTTCGGACATCTTCGTGGTCCAGTCCACCTCGTACCCGGTCAACTACAACCTCATGGAACTGTGCCTGATGCTGGACGCTTTAAAGCGCGCCAGCGCCCGGCGCGTCACCGCCGTGGTGCCCTACTACGGCTACGCTCGCCAGGACCGCAAGGTCGCGCCCCGCGCGCCGATAAGCGCCAAGCTCGTGGCCGATTTCCTGACCGTTGCCGGCATGAACCGCCTGCTCACCATCGACCTGCACGCCGGCCAGATCCAGGGCTTTTTCAACCTGCCCGTGGACAACCTGTTCGCCGCGCCCATCATGGCCGAATATTTCAAGGACTTCTCCGGCCCGGACCTGTGCGTGGTCTCGCCTGACGCCGGCGGCGTGGAACGCGCCAGGGCCTTCGCCAAGCGCCTCGGGGCGACCCTGGCCATCATCGACAAGCGCCGCGACGCGCCCAACCAGGCCCAGGCCATGCACGTCATCGGCGACGTCAAAGGCAAGCTGTGCGTGGTGCTCGACGACATGATCGACACCGCCGGCACCATGTGCCAGGCCGGCGTGGTGCTGCTGGAAAACGGCGCTCGCGAGGTCATGGCCACGGCAACCCATCCGGTGCTGTCCGGCCCGGCCATCGAACGCCTGGAAAACTCGCCCTTTACCCAGATCGTGACCACCAACACGATTCCCCTTAACGACAAAGCCAAGGCCTGCTCCAAGATCAAGGTGCTCTCCATCGCGGGGCTTTTGGCCAAGGCCATCCACAATATCCACACCGAGTCCTCGGTGAGCGTGCTGTTCACCTAATCGGGCGACGCACGGCCGGCCGAAAAAACCATGTTTCGCCCCAGGGCGCAAAGGAGATACCCGATATGAGTCAGACCCAGTCCCTCGCCGTCAAGACCCGCGCGGGCCTCGGCAAAGGCGCCTGCCGCAAGCTGCGCGCAGACGATATGGTCCCCGGCGTTTACTACGACGCCAAGGGCGTCAACGTTCCGGTCATGGTCGAGCACCTGCCCCTGCAGAAGCTGTATTCCAAGATCGCCTCCTCCCACGTTTTCGATCTCCAAATCGAAGGCGACGCCGGCGCCGAGACCAAGCCCGCCCTGGTCTGGAAGGTCGAGCACCATCCGACCAAGCCCCGCATCACCCACGTCGATTTCTACGGCGTGGATCTGACCAAGGAAATCCAGGTCCGCGTGCCCGTCGAAGTGGTGGGCAAGTCCAAGGGCCAGGTCAAGGGCGGCTTGCTGGAGATCTACCGCGAATCCATCGAGGTCGTCTGCCTGCCCCTGGCCATCCCGGACAAGGTTGTCCTGGACATCGCCAACGTGGACATCAACGAGAGCATCCAGATCGCCGACGTCGTCCTGCCCGAAGGCGTCAAGGCCGTCTACGACAACAACTATGCCGTCATCGGCGTCCTGGCCACCGCGGCCGAGGCCGCCGGCGAAGGCGCCTAGCCTTAGCCAGGTTTCGTTTTCGCGTCTGCGGCGGGGTGCGTTTTCCGGCGCACCCCGCCTCTTTTCACGCGAAAGCTCCTGGTTCTCCCGCCTGCCATGGCCGTTTCCGCCCTCATCGTGGGCCTGGGCAATCCCGGGCCGAGATACGCCGCCACCCGTCACAATTTCGGTTTCATGGTCCTGGACGCCCTCATGGAGCGCGCCCGGCAGCTTGGCGGCGCGCCCAAGGCGACGCTGACCGGCCGCAAGGATCTTGAGGCCGTCACCGTTTCCCTGCCGGTGCTGCCCGGCGGGGCCTTTGCCCAGTTTGCCTGCCTAAAGCCGCTGACCTTCATGAATTTGAGCGGCCGGGCCGTGCGGGCCGCCCTGGACTTCTACAAGCTTGCCCCCACCGACGTCTTTGTCCTGCACGACGAGCTCGACCTGCCCCTTGGGCGCATGCGCCTCAAGCGCGGCGGCGGCAACGCCGGGCACAATGGGCTCAAGTCCATAAACCAGGAACTGGGCAGCCCGGAGTTCGTGCGCCTGCGCCTGGGCATCGGCCGTCCCGAGGGCCGCGATGTGGCCGGTTACGTGCTCGAAACTTTTCGCGCAGATGAAACGCCCGTGGTGCGCAAGGTCACGGCGGCGGCCGTGGACGGGATCATGGCCTTTTACGAGGACGGCCTCGAAGCGGCCCAGCGCCGGGTGGGCGGCTTTGACGCCGTGCCACCGCCGCCTCCCCAGCCCTAGTGTCGCGTTCGGGAAATGCCATGGCACTTTCTGGCGCAGTAATAATCCGTAATCATTATTTTTATTTGCACAAATCATAACTGTTTTTTTGCGAACGCCACACGAGCTCGTCTCCTCGCCGTTCGTCCCGCTTGCCTTGCGGGCAGGGCGCGAAGGCAACGATTTTTCCATAACAAAAACTGATGGTTCTCCAGGGCCGCGTCGGGCATGACGGGCCGCTTGATGTTTCGTTCCGTCGCCATCGGGCAATAGTCGCATTTTTGCAAATCCCCGTCAGCCCGCCTCCGCCCTGGGGCGGCCCCCTTTTACAGGCTCCAACCCTTATGGGAAGCGGTTTTCCGGCCATCGCCGGAATCCATGGACACAAGGGGACAAGTACGCTATTTTGCATTGAAGACGGCACAGGCGCATTGTTTTGCACGCGTCTGGCCGGGAGGAGTCCCACGGTGTTTTCCGAGGAGCAGCTAGTCGTTTATCCGGCCCAGGGTGTGGGCAGGGTCGAACGGATCGAGACCCAGGTCATCGGGGGCGCCTCGGCCGACTTTTTCATTGTGCGCATCTTAAGCAACAACGTCACCTTGATGGTGCCGGTGAAAAACGCCGCCAACGTGGGGCTGCGGCCCCTGTGCACGGCCGAACAGGGCGCGGCCATCATCGAATCCCTCAAGGACCGCTCCGACTTCACCGGCTACACCGGGCAGAACTGGAACCGCCGCTACCGGGAGTATTCCGAGAAGCTCAAAAGCGGCGATCTGGCCGACGTGGCCTACGTGCTCAAGGAACTGTTGCTCATTGGCCAAAACAAGGAACTGTCCTTTGGCGAGCGCCGGCTTCTCGAACAAGCCACCAGCCTGCTCACCCTGGAACTGGCCCTGGCCCTGGACAAGGACCAGCAGGACATCAAGGACGTGATAAACGAGATCTTCGCCGACGTCCTGCAACCCAAACCCGAAGAATAGGACCGCGATCCCAAGACTTTGGGCCGTCATGGGCCGACCCGCCCTTGACACCCCCGCGAAAAAGTATATGGATCGTTCCAGGCCGTTGCCGGCCTATCCTCCACTTGCCTTGGCCCCCGTAACATAGCGAGTCGCCCGCTCCTCCATAGGGGCGCGGACGTGACGAACTCACGCTGCATCGGGTTTTCACACACTATCAATATGCGCATTTCCGCGCCGGGCTATTTCTGTGAGCAATGCACCCAAACGCCGCGGGCGAAATCCTCAGCCGGCCCCTGCACCCGTGCTTTCCGATCCCATCGAAAGCGACGACATCCTGCAACCCGCCGCTGTAAAGTCCAGTCTCATGGAGGGCAACTCCATGAACCTTTCCGAGCTCAAGCTCAAAAGCATGCCCGAGCTCATGGACCTGGCGGTCCAGTACAACGTCGAGAACCCCAACGGCATGCGCAAGCAAGAGCTTATTTTCGCTCTGCTGCAGAGCTGCGCCTCCCAAAACGGGGCCATCTTCGGCGAAGGCGTGCTGGAGATACTGCCCGACGGCTTTGGGTTCCTGCGCTCGCCCATGTACAGCTACATGCCCGGCCCGGATGACATCTATATTTCCCCATCCCAGATCCGCCGGTTCGGCCTGCGCAAGGGCGACGTCATCTCCGGCCAGATCCGGCCGCCCAAGGAAGGCGAGCGCTATTTCGCTCTGCTGCGGGTCGGCGAAATCGGGTTCGCGCCCCCCGAAGCCTCACGAAACCTCGTGCTCTTCGATAACCTCACGCCGCTGTATCCCGACAAACGCTTCGTCATCGAAAACGGCGCCGAAAATTATTCCTCCCGAGTCATCGATCTCCTCGCCCCCATCGGCCACGGCCAGCGCGGCATCATCGTCGCCCCGCCCCGCACCGGCAAGACCATGCTCCTCCAGACCCTGGCCAACTCCATCAGCGCCAACCGCCCCGACGTCTTCCTCATCGTGCTGCTCATCGACGAACGCCCCGAGGAAGTCACGGACATGGAGCGCACGGTCAAAGCCGAGGTCGTTTCCTCCACCTTTGACGAGCCGCCCCAGCGCCATGTCCAGGTCGCGGAAATGGTCATCGAGAAGGCCAAGCGACTGGTCGAGCGCAAGATCGACGTGGTGATCCTGCTGGATTCCATCACCCGCCTGGGCCGCGCCTACAACGCCGTCACCCCGTCCTCGGGACGCGTGCTCTCCGGCGGCCTCGACGCCAACGCCCTGCAGCGGCCCAAGCGCTTTTTCGGCGCGGCCCGCAACATCGAAGGCGGCGGCTCGCTGACCATCATCTCCACGGCGCTCATCGACACCGGCTCCCGCATGGACGAAGTCATTTTCGAAGAGTTCAAGGGCACCGGCAACATGGAAATCTACCTGGACCGCCATCTGTCCGAGAAGCGCGTCTTCCCGGCCATCGACATCAACCGGTCCGGCACCCGCAAGGAAGAGCTGCTCTTAGACCCCGACGTCCTTAACCGGGTCTGGATCCTGCGCAAGCTCCTGGCGCCCATGAGTCCCATCGACTCCATGGAGTTTCTCCTGGGCAAGATGCGCGGCACCAAAAGCAACCGCGAGTTCCTCGACCTCATGAACCGGTAGACCGCCGGTTCCCCACTGCCGAAGACAAAGGCGGATCGCCCACGTGGCGGTCCGCCTTTTTTGCCGCCTTGGCCCGGCCAGGTTTTCTTAAGGGTTTTTAACCAAAGCCGCCGGGTGCTTTCCTTCCCGGCCGGTTGGGCGTATAGGCCGGCCATGGACGCCCCAAGCTTGCATCGCCGGCCGGGCGCGACCCGGCGGCTGGCGGCGACCCTGGTCGCCTTCTGGCTCATCGTCTCCCTGCTCGCCCCTCCCTTGGTCCAGGCCTCCTTCTTGTCGTTTGACCTCAAGGATGAACGGGAACTCGGCGAAAAATTCAACATCATGATCCGATCCCGGATGCCGCTGATTGAGGACACCGAGATCAACGACTACGTGACCGGCCTGGTGGATAGGCTGACCAGGGCCATGCCGCCCCAGCCCTTCCCCTTCACTGTCGGCATCATCAACAACAACGCCGTCAACGCCTTTGCCGGACCGGCCGGCTACGTCTTCGTCTTTACCGGGCTGATCCTCCAGATGGAGCACGAATCCGAGGTGGCCGGCGTCCTGGCCCACGAACTGGCCCACGTCAGCCAGCGCCACATCGCCAAGCGCGTGGGCGAGATGAAGCTGTTATCCCTGGGCCAACTCGTCGGCGTCCTGGCCGGCGTGGTCCTGGGTTCGACCACCGGCAACCAGGACCTCGGCTCCCTGGTGGCCGTGGGTTCCCAGGCCGCCACGGCCCACGCCTACCTCAAATACTCCCGCGACGACGAACGCGAGGCCGATCAGGTCGGCATGAACTATCTGGTCGCCGCCGGCTATCCGCCGGGGGGCCTGGTGGAAGCTTTCGAGACCATGAAAAAGCTGCGCTGGATGCAGGGCGGCGGGGTCATCCCGACGTATCTCAGCACCCACCCCGGCCTTGAGGAACGCATGGGCTACCTCAAGGACCGGGTGAAAATGCTGCCCAAGGACGTCCAGGACCGCACAAACCACGACGCCGCCTTCAAACGCGCCCAAATGCTGGTGCGCGCCCGCTACACCGACGCCAAAAACGCCGTGGCCTATTTCCGCAAGCTCGGCGACAAGATGACCTGCCTGGACAAGCTCGGCCTGGCCATCGCCCTGTCACGCTCCCTGGAGGACGTGGGACAGGCCCGGGCCGCCTTTGACGAGGCCGTGGCCTGCGCCCCCAGCGATCCGCTGGTCCTGCGCGAGACCGGCCGCTACTACCTTAAAATGCGCGATTTTGCCCGGGCCAAAAGCCTGCTCGAAGCGGCCCTGCGCCAAAACCCCGCCGACATCGACGCCAATTTCGAATACGGCCGGATGCTGGCCCAGGAAGGCAAGGCGGCCCAAGCCGTGGCCTATCTGGAAAAAGTCCGCCAGCGGGTGCCGGAAAACGCCGAAATCCGATCCATCTACGGCCAGATACTCGGCCAATCCGGCGACCTCTTCCACGCCTATCTCCAGTTGACCTACGCCGCCGTCTACGACAACAATCCCCCCCAGGTGAAGTTCCAGCTGGGCAAGGCCAAGGCGGCGGCCAAGACCGACGCCGACCGGCGCGAGCTGGCCAAGCTTGAAGAAACCATCAAGAAACGCTCCGAATTCTGGAAAAAAAGGATCATGGAATGAACGACTCGCTGCTCGTGCGCCTGCCCAAGGGCGAAGACCTGCTGTCCGCCCTGGTGGCCATCTGCCTGGAAAAAAACATCACCAAGGGCCACGTGAGCCTCATTGGCGCCCTGGAAAAAGCCGAACTCGGCTACTATCCCCAGGACACCCGCAAATACGTCACCCATACCCTCAATGAAGGCACGGAAATCCTGGCCGGCCTGGGCAACGTGTCCCTGAAAGACGGCCAGCCCATCATCCACCTGCACCTGACGCTGCTCAAGGGCGATTTCACCATCACCGGCGGCCACGCCATGCCCGGCAACATCATCTTTGCCGGCGAGGCCTGCATCACCCCCATCGAAGGCCCGCGCCTGCACCGCGGCCTCGACGCCGCCACCGGCCTGCCCCTGTGGGACCAGACCGGGATGTAGGGACCGTAAAAGAGAAAAGAGGAAGATGCCTCCGGCGGCCGGGAGGGGCTCAGCCCCTCCCGGACCCACCCGAATGGGGGAAATGGGGATGCCGGAGCGGTGGACGATTGCGCCAGGGCGAGAGTCTTGGCGCTGTCTGTTGTTAACGGCCAAACGCCATGTTTACGGCCAGCAGCTGTCCTTGCCGGCCGGGGCCGCCTTGCCGGTCTTGAGGTCCAGCCGCATGGGCCGAACCGCCGTCTTGCCGGCCGCGCAGGCCGGTTTGCGCCCGCTCTCGATTTTTTCCCCATAAGCCAGGCTTCCCGAAGCCACCGAGGCTCCCGGAATCACCGTGGCGTCCAGGGTCTGCTTCTGGGCCGCCAGATTGACCGCCATGAGGCCGTGCACGGCGTCCGGCGAACCGTTGGCCACGAACAGCGTGTCCCCCGACAGGCCGGCGAAGGCGAAGTCGCCGCCGTTGGGAATCTCGAAAAGCGGCCGCCCCTGGGCCAATTCGCAGACCGCGTCCGGCGAATCCGCCGCCGTATGGGCCGAAACCTTGAGCACGTGGCCGTCGGAATAGCCGGCCAGGGACTCCACCACGGCGTAGCGCGGATAGAAATAGCAGGTCCGGTCGTGGTAGGCGTGCACCTCGGCCAGGTCCGTGCCGGGCAGCCCCGCCGCCTTGCCGCGCTCGATGGTCGTGGCCCCGTATTCGGCCGTCATGGGCGTCACCTCGTCCACGGCCAACACCTTGTAGGTGACCCCGTTTCGCGACACGATCTCGCGCACCACCCCGCGCACCCGCACCTTGATGTCAAGCAAACTGTTCATGATGCTGCCCCGGTCGAAGGGCACGTAGACCACCCCGGGTTCCTGGGCGCTCGTCAGTTCGATGCCGCCCTGGGGCGTTTGGCGCAACATGCCGTAGACCGTGGTTTTGCGGGTTTCCTCCTGGGCCTGGCCGATCTCCGGCAGGGCCAAACAGACGCCCAGGGCAAAAGCCAGGGCCATGAAGCGGGTGAACATGCGACGCATAACGCCTCCTCGGTGGAATGGCTCTCGGGTATCAGAGCCGGCGCGTTTTGCAAACGCGGGATTCCCGATCATCGCGGTTGAAAAAAAACCGCGCCAGGGTATGAATGAGGCTACTGGAGGCCGGCATGAACGACGCCCAACACAGCGGCTCGCGGCAGACCTGGAAAAACTGGCTCATCGCCATCCTCTTTTGCATCGCGGCCGGCGAATTCGTCCTGCTGGCCCGCGCGCCGGCTCCCGCGCCGGAGCCTCCCGCGCCCCAGGCCCCGGCGACC
>DLGG01000206.1 GCA_002482565.1 Solidesulfovibrio magneticus | reverse complement strand
GCCGCCTTGCCGCCGGCCATGCCGCCGGCAGCGTCCGCCCCGAACGTTGCCCTCGCGCCGACGGAACCGGCCCCCGGCGCGCCCACCGGCTTTGGCGGCTTGACCTGGGGCGCCCAAGCCGCCTCCCAGTCGGGCATGGCCCAGTACGAAACCTCGGCCGAGTCCGCCACCGCCACCTACCTCTGGCCCCAAGGCCCCAAGGACATCCTCGGCGCGCCCATCCGCGACGCCTATTACGAATTCTTCAAAGACCAGTTCTACCATGTCTGGATCAACTTCGACGGCCAGGCCGCCTATGAAAAAGCCCTGGCCGGCCTGACCCGGGCCTACGGCCCGCCGACCCAGGAGAACCGCGACAAGTTCTACCACGCCTGGCAGCTTGGCGAGGTCAACATCTACTGCGCCTACCACCGTGACTTAAACGAAGGCGACGTCAGCTTTTTCTACCAGCCGCTCTACGAGCGCATGATCGCCGCCCGCAAAGCCGCCGGAGCCAAGGCACCGGCCAGGAGCGCCAAGAAATGACCGCCCGCCAAGCCTACGACGCCCTATTGGCTCACAGCCGGGCCTCGGCCGACATCATCGCCGCCTTGAGCCTGCTGGGTTGGGACCAGCAGGTCATGCTGCCGGCCGACGCCCACGCCGGCCGGGCTGACCAGATCGGGGCTCTGACCGCCATCCTCCACCGCCGGGCCTGCGATCCGGCCATGGGCCAGTGGCTGGCCGCCTGCGAAGGCACGGAGCTGACCGCCGACCCGACCTCGCCCGAGGCGGCCAACATCCGGGAGCTGCGCCGCGACTACGACCAGGCCGTGAAAATCCCCGAAGCCCTGGCCGTGGCCCTGGCCCAGGCCGCCAGCACCGGCCAGCGAGCCTGGGAACTGGCACGTAAGGACAACGATTTCAGCGCCTTTGCCCCCCATCTCCAAACGCTTCTCGACCTGTCCCGGGAAAAGGCCCAGGCCCTTGGCTACCAGACCGAAGCCTACGACGCCCTGCTCGACCTCTACGAGCCCGGCGAACAAGCCGCCGCCATCGCCCCGGTCCTGGCCGAACTGCGCGACGCCGCCGTCGATATCCTCGGCCGCATCAAAGACGCCCCGGCCCCGGCCGATCTGCCGGACGGCCCCTACGACACGGCCGCCCAGGAAAAACTCCTGCGCCAGGTGACGGCGCTTATCGGCCTGTCGCCCACCGCCTCGCGCCTGGACGTCTCGGCCCATCCCTTCTCGACGCTGATTGGCCCCGGCGACGCCCGCATCACCACCCGCTTCGATCCGGCCGACTTCACCAAGGCCTTTTTCGGGGCCGTCCACGAGACCGGCCACGCCCTTTATAGCCTGGGCCACGTGGGCAACGGCCACTATGGCACGCCCATGGGCGAACCGGCCTCGTTCGCCGTCCACGAATCCCAGTCTCGGCTGTGGGAAAACCAGGTGGCCCGCAGCCTGCCCTTCTGGCGACATGTCACGCCCATGGCCGCCGCCTGCTTCCCGCAACTGGCGGCAACCTCCCCCGAAGCCATGGTCAAGGCCGTGGGCGCGGTGCGGCCCGGGCTCATCCGGGTGGATGCCGACGAGACCACCTACAATCTCCACATCATCCTGCGCTTCGAACTCGAACTGGCGCTTATCCGCGGCGATCTGGCCGTGGCCGACCTGCCCGGGGCCTGGAACGAAAAATCCCAAGCCATCCTGGGCCTCACCCCGCCCACCGACGCCCTGGGCTGCCTCCAGGACGTCCACTGGTCCACCGGCGCGTTCGGCTATTTCCCCACCTACAGCCTGGGCAACATCTACGCCGCCTGCCTGTTCGAAGCCGCCGGCCGGGCCATCCCGGACCTGCCCGAACGCATGGCCGCCGGCGACTTCGCGCCCCTGCGCCAGTGGCTTGACGTCAACATCCACGCCAAGGGCCGCCAGCTGCCCCCCCGGACGCTCATCGCCGCCGCCACCGGCCAGGACCCCACTGCCGCCCCCCTGGTGCGCCACCTGCGCGCCAAGGCTGCGGCGATTTACGGAGTTTAGGGGGAAAGAAGAGTGAGGAGTGCCTCCGGCGGCTGGGGGCCTGAGGCCCCCAGACCCCCAAATGGGGAAAGGTGTAAAGGGGGTAACGGGAGCTTACCTGCGACGGCGGGCGGGAGTTGGGGCGAAACGAAGGAGCGTTGGGTTGCGGGCCTTTGGGCCGGCATTCCTGAAGAACACGGGGCGGCAGGCTTGCCGCCAAGCTGAGATCACGAGATTTTTGGCCATTTCGGCCGAAGAAAAGCGCGGCCGACAGGACGCGCTTTTCTTGCGCTTGCTCGTTGCCCAAGCTGATGGAGCTTCGCAGGCTGCGGTCTGTGGCCGGGCTGGCTGCACCCTGTCTCGGGCGGGACCGACGCGGGACGTCTCGCTTTATCCAGCCAGGACGGCGGCCACGGCGTTGAAGCTGGCCGGCGTCCCGGCCGGGGCGACGGAGTTCACGCCGATAGAGGAGACATTACAACGTGTTCGGCGCGAAAAAAGAGTTCTCGGCCTTTTCCCGGCCCACCGTCGTGGATGGGCCATGGCCGGGAAAAAGTTCCACGGCCTCGGGCAAGACGAGCAGCCGCTCGCGTATGGACCGCAACAGCAGTTCGGGGTCGCCGTAAGGAGTGTCCGTGCGCCCCACGCTCCCCCGAAAAATCGTGTCGCCGGTAAAGGCCGCCAACGATTTTGGGAAAAAATAGACCACATGGCCCGGCGTATGGCCTGGCACGGGCAGGACCAGACAGGGTTCGCCCAGAAACGCCGTCCGGCCCAGGGGAACGGGCTTGAAGGCAAAAAGCGGCACGTCGGGCATGGGCATTTTGAGGCCGTAGCCGGGCTGGTCGGCCAGGGCGGCGTCGGCGGCCGGGGCCAGAACGGGCGCGCCCGTCGCCTCGATGAGCCGGGCCACGCCCAGGATGTGGTCCTGGTGGAGATGGGTAAGCAAAATTGCGCCCAGACGCAGCTTTCGGGCTGCAATCTCGTCGAGCATCCGGTCGGGTTCGCCGCCGCAGTCCACCACCACGGCCTCGCCGGAGTCGATCCAAGCGAGATGGCTGTTGACCGCGTAGGGCTGCATGGAAAACGTCTTGATGTACATAGGCTACCGGCAATAAAGTCCCACAACAGGGCGCTTGCAAGCCCCTTGCCGTAAACGGTTGCGGCTGGCCCCGTCGCGCATTGTCAAAAATTCCCTTGCCTGATGTGGGATGCCGCACAAGGCGAACAAGCAAGCCTTACGTGAACCCTCAGGAGCCTGGAGGCCGAAGATGATCCTTTTTCGCGGCAACTGCCAGATGCAGTTTTGCGCCGAGGCGGCGGCCGCCGCCGGTCTGGACGTCTCGTTTGCCTCCCTGGCCTCGCCCCTGACCCTGACCGCCTCGCCGGGGGGCGTGCCGCCGCTCGTGGCCGAACTGATCGCCGCAGCCAAGGTTGGGGAATACCTGCACACCCGGGAACTGATCGACCAGTTCGCGCCGCCGCCGGCCACGCCCCGGCCCGAAGCGCTGGTGGTCAACCTTTTCCATGAAAACCGGCCGCTTTTACTCCATAGAAAAGAAAAATACTGCTTCTACCTCGACCCGGCCGCCCTGGAACGCAAGCCCGGCCTCAAGCGGGCCATGCAGCGCCATTTCGACGCCATCGTGCCCAATCCGGCCGGTTATCTCGACCGTTTCGCGGCCATGCTGCTGCTGTTTCGCGAGCGCCTGCCGGGCGTGCCCATCCTCGTCATCGGCCGTCTGGGCCACTATCCCGGCCTTGGTCCCGCGCCCCACTCCTATCTCGACGGCTGGGACGCCCTCTGGGACGGCCCGGCCCGGCAGTTCGCGGCCTGGGCGGACGGCCTGCCCGGTGTCTCCTTCCTGGACGCCGACCGCGTCATGGGCGGCGTTTTTGTCCGCTCGGACCAGCCGGTGGAGGCCCACTTCCCCTTCCTGCGCGTCGCCGACGAGCCAACCCGGGGCCGCCCGGCCATGGCCCGGGACCTGGAACATGCCGGCAGCCTCTGGCCGGCCCTGGTGGCGGCCATTGTCCGGACGCTGTCGGCCGGCTGTGCCGAGTATCTGCCGGACGAGTCCGTGCCCGAGGCCTGGCACGGGACCTGGTCACCCGAACGCCTAGACAACAACGCCCTGCTCGAACACCTCGTCTCCGGCTCCAACTACCGCGCGGCCCGGGCCGTGGGCAACTTCCTGGCGCGCCCCGAGGAGGACTTCACGGATCTGCTTATCGAGGCCGCCCCACACATGCCGGTGTGCCACAATCTGCTCCACATGGTGCGGGCTTACGGCGCGCGCCGTCCGGTTGCCGCCCTGGCCGGCTGGTGCGACGTCCATGCCGCGCGCGCCGCCGCGTTTAGCGCCAACGGCGAGGCCTACCGCACCGAGTATCTGGAGAAAATCAACGCCTTGCGCCGATTGGTCCTTGCCAGGATCAGTGTTTAAGAATATCAAACGGCTCGTTTGACAATCCTAAACGATTGTCTGCCCTGCTCGGACGTCCCGGCCGGAGGCTGTCGGCAACGTCTTTTCAAGCTCCCGCAAAACCAGCGACATACCGGTTTAATGGCGCAGTTCGGCCATTTGCGCGGCGTTTGATGGCATGGATCATGCTGCCCTGACGACGGCTGGGGGAAGCCACGGTTTCAGGGACATCGGCATCACTTTTTGAAACAGGGAGGCGTCATGCGCCGCATACTTTTCTTGCTCATCCTACTGTGTCTGATCGGGCCGAGAACGGCCTTTCCGGCCAAGAACGCCGGCAAGCTGGCCGTAAAATCCGCCCTGGTCACGGAGTACGGCTCGGGCAGGACGTTGTACAGCCAGGACGCTGACCGGCAAATCCCCCCGGCTTCGCTCACCAAGGTCATGACCATGTACGTGGTCTTCGACCTCGTGGCCTCGGGCAAGGCCAGCTTCGCCGACCGCGTCAAGGTCAGCCGCAACGCTGACAGGACCGGCGGCTCCACCATGGGGCTTCGCGCCGGCGAAGTCGTCACCCTCGACGAACTCATGCGCGGCATGGCCGTGGCCTCGGGCAACGACGCCTGCATCGCCGTGGCCGAACATTTCGGCGGCGTGCCCGCCTTTGTGGGCCTGATGAACCGCAAGGCCCGGGAACTGGGCATGACCGGCACCACGTTTAAAAATCCCAACGGCCTGCCTGCCGCCGGCCAATTTACCACGGCTCGGGATCTCACCAAACTGGCCGTCAGCTATCTGCGCCACTACCCCCAAGCCCTGCGCTACCATTCCACCACCGAGATCAACCACAATGGAGCGGTCCACGGCAACACCAACCGCCTGCTCGGTTCCTATGACGGTGCGGACGGCATCAAGACCGGCTATGTCGACGCCAGCGGCTACAACATCATCGCCACGGCCAAACGCGGCGACACCCGGGTCATCGCCGTGGTACTGGGCGGACGCACCAAGCAGGTGCGCAACCGCGAAGCCGTTCGCATCCTCGACGCCTCCTTCTCCGGGGCCGTGCAGACCATGGTCGCGGCCTGCGACATGCCCGAGCCCGAGCAGCCGGCCAAGTCGCTGTCCAAGCGCGGTTCGTCCAAACGCCACGCCAAGGCCATGCACATCGCCAAGGCCGAGCGCCACGCCAAGGTCAGCGCCCGCAGCGGCGCGTCGGCCCGCTTCGACGCCCACGACGCCACGACCAAGAAGTCCCGCAAGGCCGGCAAGGCCGGCAAGGCCCCGGCCGCCAAGACCGCCCAGAAAAAACCCTCCGGCAAAGCCAAGCACGTGGCCAGCCGCTAGGCCGGCCGCGCCAGATCGTTTCCGTCCTCGCCTCACCGTTTGCGGCCGCCGTCCGAACTCCTCCCGGACGGCGGCCTTTCCTGCGTCATTCGCGTTTCGCCGAACGTCGACTTGCGGATAAGACGCCAAAACAACGGCCATATCCTCAATCCGACGTGATCTTCTCCAAACGGAAAACATCGCGGCCGCAAAACTGTCGTGCCAGAGAAGAGACATGCTATTTCCAATTCCGGTGACTGCAAAACAAGATATTATGACAGCATTGACCGAATAATTCATGCGCTGCTACTCAAAGAAGTCTCGATAAACTTCAACGAGGAGACTTGCATGAAAGTCAGCGCCCGCAACCTTGTCCCCGGCACCGTCAAGTCCATCAGCAACGGCATGGTCAGTAGCGAAGTGGTCCTTGAAATCGCGCCTGGCGTTGAAATCGTGTCCGTCGTCACCAAACACTCCGTGGAAGCCATGGGCCTGGCCGTGGGCCAGCCCGTCAAGGCCATGATCAAGGCCTCCAGCGTCATGCTGGTCACCGACTAGCCGTCGATTTGCCCTGCCGCCCTGTCCGGTCCCGGCCGTCGCATCCCGACCGGGGCCGGACGCTTCCGTATCCAGCCGCCGCTGTTTCCGCTTCCGCCGCATTTGGGCCGCCTTGGGCCTTGCCAAGGCCGCACCAGCCATGCCACGTATCCGGGCCACTTGCCCCGTACACGCCGTTTTCCAAACGCCAAGGAGCCTGCCGTGGGATCTCCCGGCCTTGCCGCCCTGTGCCTTGCCTGCCTGCTTGCCGCCGCTGGTCCCGCCGCCGCCGGCCAGGACCGGAAAGCGCTTTTCGCCGCCCTGTGGACGCCGGCCGAGCTGGCTTCCGATCCGGCTGAGAAGAAATCCGGCCGGGTGCACGAACCTGACCGCTCGCCGCCCGAGGCCACCGTGGCCCCGGAGCTGCCGCCGCTGCCCCCGACCCTTCGCGGGTCGCTGCGCCGGGTGGACACCCACGGTGACAAACGCATCGCGCTGACCTTCGACCTGTGCGAGCTTGCCGACCAGACCTCGGGCTACGACGGCGCGGTCATTGACGCCCTGCGCGCCGCCAAGGCCAAGGCCACGCTGTTCGTCGGCGGCAAGTGGCTGCGCTCCCACCCGCTGCGGGCCATGCAGCTCATGAGCGACCCCCTGTTCGAGATCGGCAACCATGCCTGGACCCACGGCAACTTCGGCCGCCTGGACGACCGGGGCATGGCTCGGGAGATCGTCTGGACCCAGGCCGAGTATGCCGCCCTGCGGGCCAGGCTGGCCCTGCTGGCCCGGCAGCGCGGCCTGCCCGAGTCGGCCCTGGACGGCGTGCCGGCCGCGCCGACGCTCTTTCGCTTTCCCTACGGCCGCTGCCGGCCCGAGGCCCTGACCCTCTTGGCCGACATGGGCCTGGCCGCCGTGCAGTGGAGCCTGACCACCGGCGACCCGGACCCGCTGTCCACACCCGAACGCATCCTGCGCGCGACCCTTGAACGCGTGCGGCCCGGCGACATCGTCATCGGCCACGCCAACGGCAACGGCCATGGCACGGCCGAGGCCCTGCCGGCGCTGTTGGCCGAACTGCGCAAACGCGGCTATGCCCTGGTGACGGTCAGTGAACTGCTGGAGGCCGGTCGGCCCATCGCCGCCTCGGACTGCTACGACGGCCATCCCGGCGACACGGCCCAGTACGACGCCATCTTCGGCGACGGCACGACGCATCCGCGCAAAAAAAGCGGGCCGAGGCCAACGCCCCAGCCCGCAGCCACGCCGCAGGATAAATAACCGGCTACTGGGCCGGCGCGGCCGAAGGCGACTTGTCGGCTTCCGAGTCGCGCTCGCGCACATAGAGGGTGATGCTGGCCACCTTGGAGGCCTTGCCGGCTTCGAGATACCGGACGATCAGCCGATTGGGACTGGTGAGCTTGCCGACGTACGTGCCGTCGTCGTCGGCCATGGCTACCTGGGCTCCGTCCACCACGCCGACCACCGTTTCCTTGGCCCGAGACGAGGCTTTCGTGCCGTAAAAAGCCCGGCCTTCCTGCTTGTCGATGGTCAGCGTCCAATCGACCTTCACGAAAGTCGGGGCGGCGGCGGCGTCCACATGGCCCAGCGCGCCCATGGCCGCACCTTCCGACGTGCCTTTCCAAACGCCCACCAGATTGGGAATGGGCTTTTCCTTTTTCGCTTTGGCTTCCTGGGCCAAGGCCGGCCCGACGGCCAGCAATGTTCCCAGCAAAACGGCCAAGGCCAGGGCGAACAAACGATTCATGGAGCCTCCTTGGTGACGTCGACGTTGGATCAGCCGGCAGCGGACATCCGGCTTCGGACAATGCCTAACGAAATATGTGACACCATAGAAAAACGCTATCACCCTGACAACCATCGCCAGGCGAAGGCGCGAGGCAACGAACCGCTGCCGCCGGCCAATCACGCAGGGTTGTTGCGAATGAGGATACCGTAGCGGTCGCCAAAAAAGACGGGGAGCCTGAATCTTCAGGCTCCCCGTCGCGGTTGTCTAGTAGTAGCGCCATTCTCCGGGTTCCTCGCGGAACGTGGCGTCGAGCTCTTCGCTCACGCCCACCCGGATTTCCTTGTCGCTTTCGGCCACGGTCACGTTCCTGGCCGGATCGAAACCCACGTCCAGGCTGACTTCCTGCCAATGCCGGCGGACGTTTTCCGCCGCCTGCCTGACGGCTTCTTCCCGACCGGGCCGGACGAGCCAGCGCGCAACCCATATCCACATATGCGCCTCCTTGGCTCAAGGATCAGGAAGCTCGCGGCAAAAAACCGCTGCTCACCTTTCCAAGATAACCATCCCGGAGGCTGGGGCAAGGCGGCGCGCGCCGGGTCTACTGGCCGCCTTTCTGACGCTGCTGGTCGATCTCTTTCTTGAGGCCTTCGCCGTACTTGCGGGCCTGGACAATGATGTCGTCCACTTTGTCGCCGCGCACCTTCATCAGCGAAATCATGTAGGCCCCGTCAATGGGGATCATGGCGTTTTTCGGATCGGCATACAGGGCGTTCATGGCCGAAACCACGGCGTCGGGGTCCATGCCGGCGTAGGCGTTGAAGCAGTCACGGAAGGTCTGCTCCACGCCCGGTCCGCCCTTGGCGTCCTTCTGGCGGGTGCTGAGGTCGGTGCACATCAGGCGCACGGCCGTGGCCAGGCCGAACAGGAAGGAACGCTTTTCCTTGTCCGTGTAGACGGACCAGCTGTGGGCGAAGGTGGCGGTACCGCCGGCGGCGGCGAGGGCCTGGGGCTGGGCCTGGACCGGGGTCGGGGTCTTGGAAGCGGCTTCGGCCAGCGTGCCGAAAGACATGCTGACGATCAGGGCGGCTAACAACAAGGCTTTTTTGGACATTCTCATTCTCCTTGAAATCGAACCGGACGAAACCGCCCGGGAAATGACCGAGGCTTTGTCCTACGCCATGGCGCGGCCCCAGGCAAGGGCGGCGCGGCCTTGACAATGCCCGGCATTGCGGTTTTTTGGGTGGACCCGTTACGCCATCCCTTCGGAAAAGGAGCCGCCCATGCGCCCATTGGTCCTGTCCGCCTGCCTCGCCATAGCCCTTGTCCTGGCCGCCGCCCCGGCCCGGGCCGCCGACGCCCCCAGCCAGATCGCCGGCATCGCCATCGGGGCCAACGCCGAAGATCTGCGCGACCGCCTCGATCTGGCCCGGGTCGCCCCGCTTTGGGACAAGCCCTGGCTGGTGCGGGCCAACCTCAAGCCCACCAAGGGTTTTGCCGCCGGCTATGTCATCTTGGGCGGCTGCGCCACCCAGAACCGGGTGGAGCGGGTGCGCCTGCAATACAAGGACGGCTCCAAGGCGCTTTTCGACAAGCTCGTGCGCCAGCTCAGCGACCGTTACGGCGTGCCCCAGCCCTTGCCCGTCCCAAAGGGCTCGAAATACAAGGGCTATCGCTGGGTTTTCGGGGCCAACAAAAACAAGGGCCTTGACGTCCTGCTCGAACATTTCGAACTGACCGGCGACGACTCGCCCTCGGGCAACGTCATCCGCGTCAGCGACAACAGCGCCATGAATCGGGAAAAAGCCTGCTACGACGCCATGATCAAGGGCGCGCCCGAACCCCAGCCGGCGTTTCCGCTCTTCGACGTGGACGACTCCTGGCTGCTGCCCCAGTAACCGGCCAGGAAAGCCCGTGATTTCGGCCGGTTTCCAACCGGCGAAAACGACGTTTTGTTGACACAAAACCGCCCCCCGGCCTATCATGCGCCGCGCTCACGGACGGGCCGCCACCCGTCCGCCGAGGCCCCGGGCCGGGGCGCGGCCGTTTCCAGCATCCGACACGCACTGCTTCCCAGGAGGACACCCATATGGCGGTTACCATCGGCATCAACGGATTCGGCCGCATCGGCCGGTACCTGACGCGGCTTGTGGCCGACGACCCCGAGATCACCCTCACGGCCATCAATGCCAGGGCCGACAACGCCCAGCTTGCCCACCTGCTCAAGTACGATTCCGTGCACGGCCGCTTCGCGGGCACGGTCGAGCCCACCGACGAGGGCCTGCGCGTAAACGGCAAGCCCGTGAAGATCACCCGCCACGGCGGCGGCGAGTGGCGCTGGAACGATTGCGGCTGCGACTACGTGGTGGAGACCACGGGCAAGTTCGTGGACCGCGAATCCTGCGAAAAGCACATGCGCGCCGGCGCGAAAAAAGTCATCATCAGCGCCCCGGGCAAGGACGAGGACGTCACCATCGTCATGGGCGTCAACGACCACGAGCTTTCTCCCGCGCACAAGATCATTTCCAACGCCTCCTGCACCACCAACTGCCTGGCCCCCATCGCCAAGGCCCTCAATGACGCCTTCGGCATCAAGCACGGGCTCATGACCACCATCCACTCCTACACCATGAGCCAGCGCATCCTGGACGGCTCGCACAAGGACTGGCGGCGGGCCCGGGCCTGCGCCCTGTCCATGATTCCGACGACCACGGGCGCGGCGCGCGCCGTGACCAAGGTCATCCCGGCGCTGACCGGCCGCCTGGACGGCATGTCCATCCGCGTGCCCACGCCCAACGTCTCGGTGGTGGATTTCACCTGCGAACTGGGAAAGCCCACGGATACGGCGGGCATGCTCGCCACGCTCAAGGCGGCCTCGGGCGAGAACATGGGCTTTACGGAAGAGCCGCTGGTGTCCGTCGATTTCCTGGGCGACACCCACGGCGGCGTGGTCGACGCCAAGGCCTCCCAGGTGCTCGACGGCACGCTGTGCAAGGTCCTGGCCTGGTACGACAACGAGGCCGGTTTCACCAACCAGCTCGTGCGCCTGATCAAGATGGTCGCCGCGAAGTAACGGCGACGCGCCGCCATCGCGCTTCTTTTCGCCGCCCGCCGGGTCCTGCGCCCGGCGGGCGGCTTGCGTTTGGGCTCGCGTCGCGACAACAATCAGTCGCAGGCGTTTTTCACGCTCCAGTTCTCCCAGACGCGGCCGACCAGATCGGGACCGGGGCTCAGGACGGGCTTTCCGGCGCTCCATCCCGACGGCGTGGCACGGCTCCCCTTGCTCTCGCGCACCAGTTGGAACGCCTGTATCTGCCGCAGCGACTCGCTCACGTTGCGCCCCACGGGCGGGGCCAGGACTTCGAAGCCCTGGACGATCCCGTCGGGATCGATAAGAAACCTGCCGCGAACATCGACGCCGGCGTCATGATCGTAGACGCCGTAGAGTTCGCCGACCTTCCCTGCCGCATCCGAAAGCATGGGGAAGGGAACCGTCTTTGCCGTTATCATTTTCGACAATTCGTGTTCGACCCACATCTTGTGGACGAACATGCTGTCGGTGCTCATGGAAAGGACCTGCACGCCGAGGTTGACGAAATCCGCATGCTTTTCGGCGACCGCCGAAATTTCGGTCGCTCAGACAAACGTGAAATCACCCGGGTAGAAACACAGGATGACCCACTTGCCGAGGTATTCCGACAGACGCACGGAAACGAACTTCCCTTCGAAAAACGCCGGCGCGGTGAAATCCGGGGCCGGTTTGCCAACGGCGATCATAGGTTCTCTCCTTTGTACGATCCCTTTGTCGGGAGCCTGCGTCGCCTCCGCTTCGCCCGGCTCCTGGACAGCGCCACCTGTCGGCCTTGCGCAACCGACAACCGTTTCTTCCGGCATACTGAACCTCCGAGAACCGTTCTATCAATATACTCGATGGAATCCGAGGATACTGACGGTATTGTTCGATGCATACCGACTCCGGGACGCGAGAGCAAGCCGCCGCGCGCATTTTCCCCACGCGCGCAACGGATTCGTACTCTACCGGAAGGCGGGGAGGTTTTTCCCCGAGCCGCCCAGGCCCGGGAAACGCCGACTCCGGGCAGGCCCTAAAGCATCCGCCGGGCCGGCCGATACGGTGTGTGCGGGGCAAGCCCGCCCCGCACAACGAAAGGACGAGGATTCGGCCATGACCGCGCCAATGACGCCCGACACGCTCTTCCGCTCCCCGCTCATCGTGACCGCAAGCGAAGGCCATGCCCGCATCGATCGGGAGTTCTTCAAGCGCATGCGCATGTTCGCCGTGCGCCACGCCTCTTCGGGGACCGAAGCCCTGGCCCTGGCCCGCCGCGAAACCTTGGACGTCATCTTCTGCGACGCCGCCCTCGGCGACATGGACGGCGGCACCTTCGTCGCCGCCCTGCGGGCCGATCCGGCCTTGGTCGCTGACTACAACGGCTTGAAGGCCGGCTTCGACGGCCGGCCGATGGACGCCTATCGCGCGGCCAAGGCGGCATTCGTCGAACAGGTGCTGGCCGACCCGGTCTCGCGATTGTGAGGCCATGGTGTCGCGGCGGGCGGGCAAATCCGTCGTGGCATGACCCCCTTTCGTCGGCGCACCTTTATCTCCGCCGATTCCGGCTCTATAGGCTTGGGCCCGATCGCATGCCTTGCGGGCATGCGGCCATGACCCGCCAACCGGGATGTCCTGATGCAGTCCAGTCTTCGCCTGGGTCTCGCCGGCCTCGGCACCGTCGGTGCCTCCGTCGTCCGTCTCCTCGCCAAGCATGGCGACGATCTCGCCGTGCGTTGCGGTCGGCGCATTTCGCTGCGCGCCGTCTCCGCGCGCGACCGGACGCGGGATCGCGGCATCGACCTCGCCAACGTGAACTGGTTCCAGGACCCGGTGAAGCTCGCGGCCAATCCGGACATCGATGTGTTCGTCGAGCTGATCGGCGGC
>DLGG01000037.1 GCA_002482565.1 Solidesulfovibrio magneticus | reverse complement strand
AGCGGCAGCGCGCCCACGGCCTCGGCCGCGGCCAGCCGGGGCTTGCCGGGCGTGGCCAGGGCCTTGTCCAGGGCTTGCCTTGATACGGCGGCCAGATCGGCCGGCCCCTTGGCCAGCACATGCACCAGCGCCTCGGCGGCGTCGCGGTAGAGAATGCGGGCCTGGGTCCGGCGGGCGTGAGGGTCGGCGACGAGCAGGCGTTCCAGGGCGGTCAGACAGGCCGGGCACAGCGCCCCGGGGTCGCGCTCGGCCAGATCGGCCNNTCGGCCAGACGGCGGGCGGCCAGATAGGCGGCGGTGAAATCGCCGTCCAGGCCGTAGGCGGCAAATCCCGGGTCGGTCAACGAGAGGCTTCCGGCAACAGGCGATGCAGCAGCGCCTGCAAATCGTATTCGTCCAGAGGTTTGGGCAGAAAATCGAAGGGCTTGGCCTCGGCGGCCCGGTTGCGGGTGCCGTCATCGACAAAGGCCGAGACAAACACCACCGGCACGTCGCTGTCCCGGCGCAGGAGCTTGGCGGTCTCGATGCCGTCAAGGTCGCCGTCCAGGCGGATGTCCATGAGCACGAGATCGGGACGCTGGCGACGGAAGGCTTTTATCGCCTCCTGGCCCGAACCCACGGCGGCCAGGACCTGATGGCCAAGCCGCTTGAGCATGGCCCCCGTGGCCATGGCCGTTATCGCCTCGTCTTCGACGATCATCACGCGGGCCGGAATCATGCTCACAGCTCCTTGGGCAACGAAAAAAAGCCGCTTACCCTTTTCATGGCCCCGCCCAGGCCCTTTGTCAATGCCAGCCAAAGCAAACAGACCGCCGGATTGCGCCGGCGGTCCACAAAAGCAATGAAGCAACGGGGCGTTAGCAGTCGTTCTTTTTCCCGTGGCCCCGTTGCGCAACGATGACAGGCCAGTGGCCCGATGCCGTCGCTAGAGTCGCGACAGGCCTAGGAATCCATATCGATCAGCGAATTCCAATCCTCGGCGAACTTTTTGAGTCCCGCGTCGGTGAGCGGATGGCGGATGTCATACTCGCGCCAATTCTTGCCAAGGGGCAAGGCTTCGGCCGGGATGGGGGCCAGGCCCTTGGCGTTGTAGCCGTACTTGGGACCGGGGATGGGTTTGCCGGCCTCGGCCCAAGCCAGAAGCACCTTGGCCGGAGCGGTGATGATGTCCGCGCCGTAGGCCAGAGAGCACAGGAAATGGTCCATGGTGCGCACGCTGGCCGAGAGCACCTCCACATGGCCGTCGCTTGGGGCGTAGAGGGCCACGATGTTTTTTATCAGGTCCATGCCGTTTTCGCCCCGGTCGTCCAGACGGCCGACAAAGGGCGACAGGAACACGTCGCCGCGTCCGGCCCCACGGGTGGCGGCGTAGACGGCGGCGGCCTGGGCCTGGCTGAAGACCAGGGTCATGTTGACGCGCCGGCCTTCGCCGGTGAGCACGGCGGCGGCCTCAAGGCCGGCCGTGGTGGTGGGCAGCTTGATGTGGGCGTTGGGTATCCAGGCGTCGAACTCCCGGGCATGGGTCAGCATGTCGGCCACGGTGGTGTCGGCGTCGGCGTAGACCTCGATGGAGATGGACCCCTTGGGCAACAGCGCGGAGAGTTCCTGGCACAGGGCCTTGTAGAAGTCGTAGATGGCCGTGCTGCTGAATTTGTTGCCGTCGACCTTGTGGGCTTCGGCCTCGGGATTCTTGGCCAGAAGACTCGGGTTGGTGGTCTGGCCGTCGAGAAAACCCAGGGCGGCGATGACCTGCCGGGTTTCCTGGGGATCGGCGCCGTCGAGAAAAATGCGCGTTTTGAGCGTGTCGGGTCGCATAGGGGCCTCGCAGCAGTTTGGTTCGTCTGGCGGCATAAAGGAATACAGGCCGCCTGCCCGGGGCCAAAGCTTGCCCCGGTACGAGATAATGACGGAAACTAAACACCTTTTGCGAACAAAAGGCAAACAGTCTGTTGACGTGAGGCGCTTGCGGAGGGAAACACGGCAGGAAACAGGAAAGCGACCATCGCGTCATCCGCTCCAAGGCGCGGCGGTCCCGGCCGGGCCAAGGCCCTTTTCCTGACAAATCGGCCGCGACACGGCCTCGGGAGACCAACATGACGGACGCCGCAACCATTGTTGAACGCAAAAACGCCGCCGCCCAGGCCGCCGCGAACCTGGTCGGCCCGGGCATGGCCGTGGGCCTGGGGCACGGCTCCACCGCCGTGGCCGTGGTCCCGTTTCTGGCCGCGCGGGCCGGGCGCGGGGAACTGGCCGGCACGGCCTTCGTGCCGGCGGCGCGCTACATGGCCCAGGCCCTTCGCGCCGCCGGCCTGCCCGTGGCCTGTCTCGACGATTTTCCCCGGCTGGCCCTGGCCATCGACGGAGCCGACGAGATCGCCCCCAACCTCGACTGCATCAAGGGCGGCGGCGGCGCGCTTCTGTACGAGAAGATCGTGGCCCAGGCCGCCGAGCGCTTCGTGCTGGTGGCCGACGACGGCAAGCGCTCGCCGGTCCTTGGGACGCGCCATGCCCTGCCGGTCGAGGTCACGCCCTTTGCCCTGGCCCCCACCGTCGACTTCCTGGCGGCCGTGGGCGGCGCGCCGACGCTGCGCCGTCGCCCCGACGGCGACCCCATGCGCACCCAGCGCGGCAACTGCATCTGCGACTGCGCCTTCGGCCCCCTGGACGATCCGGCCGGGCTGGCGGCGCTCCTCGACGCCCGGGCCGGCGTGGCCGGGCACGGACTCTTTGTGGGCATGGCCCAGGCGGCCTTTATCGCCGGCCCGGACGGCGTGCGGGAGCTTTCCCGGCCGGCCGGCTGAACCGGCCCCGGCGACATGCGCGTCGCACCCTCAAAGGGCCTGGCGATTGACGCCGGCCCTACAAGAAAACCAGGGATTTTTCCCAACAATACGCCTGGATTTCCAAGAAACCCGGGCTTGGCGGCTTGGCGGCTTGGCGGCCGGAAGCCCAAAAGCTCCCGGCCGCCGACGGAAAGGCGTAGGCCGTTAAGCGCCCGCCAGATACGTGGCGATGGCGTCGTCGTAGACGCTGGTCTGGCGGAAGGTGGCGGCGGCGGTTTTCTGGCGCAGGGGAAGCGGCGCTTTCATGCCGTTCTGGGCCAGGGCGTCCATGACCTCGGGATAGAAGGCCGGATCGGGCACCACCAGGATGGAGGCGAAATTTTTCGCCGAGGCACGCAGCAGCGTCGGCCCGCCGATGTCGATCTGCTCCACCATCTCCGGCAGGGGCAGCCCCTTTTCCAGGGCCTTGCCGAAGGCGTAGAGATTGACCACCACCATGTCGAAGGCGGCGATGCCGTGTTTTTCCAGGGTGGCGACGTGTTCGGGATTGTCCTTGTCGGCCAGGATGCCGCCGTGGACATTGGGGTGCAGGGTTTTGACGCGGCCGTTCAAGATTTCCGGAAACCCCGTCACGTCGCTGACGGAGGTGACGGGCAGGCCGGCTTCGACAAGCATCTTGCGGGTGCCGCCGGTGGAGACGAGTTCGACGCCGGCGGCGGACAGGAACCGGGCCAGTTCAGGCAGGCCGGACTTGTCCGTGACGCTTAAAAGCGCCCGTTTGACAGGCAGAAAATCCATGCTGGACCTCGCTTTTTCAGGCGAGGTGCCACATGGCGGCCGGCTTGGCAAGGGTACAAGCGGCGCGCGGCGCAAAACGCCCAGCGCGCCTTACGTGGACACGACACGGGATGCAGGGCCGTGACGTCCGGCCAGGGCTGGGCGGCCCGGGCCGGACGTCGCGCAGGGGTGTCCATGGGCCGGATCAACGCGGCTTGCATCGTCTCCCTGAAGCCAGGCAAAGCCTGGCCAAGGAGAAATTTGTCAGGACAAGGCTGTCCGGCCAGGGCCCGGACCGCTTCGCCGGCTAGGCCGCGATGCGCTTGAGCTCGTCGGCCAGTTCCCGGGCGGCGTCGTTGGCCGGGTCCTGGAGCAGGATCTGGTCGATCTCCGCCCCGGCTTCGCCGTGGCGGCCAAGGCTCACCAGACAACCGGCCAGGGTGAAGCGGACCTCGTGCTTGAGCGGGTCCAGGGCCAGATAGTCCTGCAGGTAGGGCAGGACGTCGTCCAGGCGGTCGTCGGCATGGGCCAGACGAACCAGACCGAAAAGCGCCACCAGGTTTTCCGGGTTCTTGGACAGCGCGCCCTTGAAATGGGTGAACGCCTCGGCCGACTGGCCGCGCTCCATTTCAATGAGCGCCATGCCGGACAGGGACCGGTCGTCGGCCTCGATGGAGGACGCCTTGCGGTACAACGCCATGGCGTCGTCGAGCTTGCCGCGCTGCACGGCGATGGTGGCCAGCCCCAGATAGGGGTCGGGGTGCACGCCGTTGCTGGTCATGGCCTTGCCGTAATATTCCTCGGCCTTGTCCAGGTCGCCCATGAACAGATAGCATTCGCCGAGTTCCTTGTTGATTTCGTAGTCGAGTTGCCCACTCATGACATCCCCTCCGTTGGCGGCCCGTCGGGTGCTGGTTTCGGGCCTGGCCGGTTCGCGCCTTGACGGCGCAGGCTGGTGCTCGGTTGTCCCGGCGGCCAGGGCTGCCGGGCGTTTTCCTCCAAGCAATCCCCGTGCCAAGCCCCTAGCGCGCGGCCGGCCGGCTCCACAGGCCCGCGACGCATGACGCTTTCGGGAAATTCGTCCGGCTTTATTAGAAAGTGAAACGAATAGGCGGCAAAAAATGCCCCCGCATGACTTCGGGCCGTTCAAGCTGGAACGCTTTTTGCCCAATAGGCTTTCGAAAACGGGCGGCCAGCCCGGGGACAGCTCTCCCAAGCGGAGGAAAAAGACCATGAAAACCATTTTTTCCAGCAATCTCGGGCTTCTCGGCAAGGTCATGGACCTGCACCAGGAGCGTCAGAATGTCGTCATGTCCAACCTGGCCAACCAGGACGTGCCCGCCTTCAAGGCCCGCACCCTGGAGTTCGAGCAGGAACTGCAAGCCGCGCTCAATATCGACGGCCGGGGCAAGATGACGCGCACCCAGGGCGGGCACATGCCCACGGTGTTCAATGCCGCCGGCTTCGAGGGCAACATCGACATGGGCTGGAAGCCCCGGGTCGTCCAGGGCCTGGACAGCGTGGACATGGATAAGGAAATGTCGATCATGGCCAAGAACACACTCATGTACAACGCCTTGACCGACATCACCAAAAAGAGTTTTGAAGGCCTGCAAAAGGTCATCATGGACGGAGGCAAGTAACATGGATCTCTTCACCGCAATGGACATCGGTTCGTCGGGCATGTCGGCCCAGCGGACCACCATGAACACCATCTCCATGAACCTGGCCAACATCAAGACCACCAGAACCGTCAACGGCGGCGGCCCTTACGTGCGCAAGTCCGTCATGCTCGAATCGACTCCGGTGGACAGCCCGTTCTCCAAGGCCATGCAGTCGGCCCAGGACCGCGACCTGGCCGGCGTCAAGGTCACGGGTCTGGTCAACGACAACCGTCCCTTCCGGATGCAGTACGAGCCCGGCCACCCCGACGCCAACGCCGACGGCTACGTGGCCTACCCCGACATCAACGTGGTCGAGGAAATGGCCAACATGATCACGGCCATGCGCAGCTACGAAGCGTCCAGCTCGTCGATCGGCACCGTCAAGAACATGTTCAACAAGGCCCTGGAAATCGGCCGCAGCTAACGGAGACGCGTCATGGCCATCCCTTCCCTCGCCCTCGCCGCCTACCAGAACGCCCTGTCCCAATCCGGGGCCATCGAAGCCAAGGTGTCGCGCTCCCTGGCCAAGCCGGCCGCCCCGGCCGAAGGGTTCGGCCAGATGCTCACCGACTCCGTCAAGCGCGTCAACGACATGCAAAACGGCAAGGACGCCATGGTCGAGTCCTTTGCCTCGGGCCAGACCCAAAACGTCCATGAACTCATGATCAATCTGCAAAAGGCCAGCTCCGCCATGCAGATGACCACGGCCGTGCGCGGCAAGGTCATCGAGGCCTACCGCGAACTCGTCAAGATCCAGTTCTAGTCCGCGCGACCGTAAACGAAGACCGCCAGGAGACCCGCCATGCCCGACTTCCTCAAGCAGCACTTCGAGAAGCTCATCCAGTACTGGTCCAACCGTTCCGCCGCCCAGCGCATCATGCTGGCCGGACTGGCCGCTTCCCTGGTCGCCGCCTTCGTGGTCATGCTGTTTATTCTCAACCAGCCCGACATGCGCGTGCTGTACACCAACATGCCCCAGGAAGACGCCTCCCGGGTGGTGGAGCTCCTCAAGGCCTCCAAGACCCCCTACGAGCTGCGCGACAACGGGGCCACCGTGCTGGTGCCGGCCGAGGCCGTCTACGAGCAGCGCCTCAAGGTCGCCGGCGAAGGCGTCATGCGCGGCCAGGGCATCGGCTTCGAACTGTTCGACGAACTCAAGGTCGGCCAGACCGACTTCGTCCAGCGCATCAACTACACCCGGGCGCTGCAAGGCGAACTGGCCCGCACCATTTCCGAATTTCCCCAGGTCGAAAAGGCCCGCGTCCACCTGGTGCTGCCCCACAAGAGCCTTTTTATCGAAGAGCAGAAAAAGGCCACCGCCTCGGTGGTGCTGACCCTGCGCAAGGGCCAAAAACTTGACGCCAAGCAGCTCCAGGGCATCGTCAACCTCGTGGCCATGTCCGTGGAAGGCCTCACCCCCGACCACATCACCGTCACCGACACTTCCGGCCAGTCCCTGTACCAGCCCCGGGGCGACGGCGGCCTCGACGGCCTGACCACCACCCAGTTCGAATACAAGAACACCTTCGAATCCAACCTCGAAAACCGCCTCGAACAGATCCTCACCCCCATCCTCGGCCCGGGCCGCTCCCTGGCCAAGGTCAACGCCGAGCTCGACTTTGCCCAGCGCACCATCCGCAAGGAACTCTACGACCCCAACGCCACCGTGGTGCGCAGCGAACAGAAAAGCGAGGAATCCACCTCCGGCACGGCGGCCGTGGACGCCTCGGGCATGACCACCACCCCGCGCGGCGGCGGACAGGCCGTGCCCAACACCAATTTCCGGGGCGAAGGCTATTCCGGCACCGAATCCACCCAGAAGTCCAACCGGGAAAACAAGACCACCAACTACGAGATCAACAAGGAAGAGCAAAACGTCGTCACCCCCGTTGGCGACTTGAAGCGCCAGTCCATAGCGGTTATCGTGGACGGGACCTACGAGAAGGTCGAGGGGACCAAGAACTGGAAGTTCGTGCCCCGCTCGGCCGAGGAACTGGAACGCATCAAGCAGATCGTGGCCCGGGCCGCCGGCCTGGACCCGGCCCGCGGCGACGAAATCCAGGTGTCGAGCTTCGAGTTCGGCGCGCCGGACGGATCGGCCGAGCCGAGCCTGGTGCAGACCATGCTGGAATACGCCCAGCGGCTGGGCAAGCCCTTCATCAACGGCCTGCTCATCTTTCTGTTCCTCATCCTGGTCGTGCGGCCGGTGGTGCTGGCGCTCATTCGTCCGCGGGTCACCGAAGAGGAGATCGAAACCTTGGAAAGACTGCCCGAAGGCGAAGCCCGGCTGGCCCTGGCCGAGGCCGTGGAAAGCGAAGAGGCGGCGGCCATGCTGGAACCCGGCCGCCAGTTCGAGCTGGCCAAGCACCTGGCCTTGCAACTGTTCGAAGAAAACATGGAGCAGTCCATTTCGCTGCTCAAGAGCTGGCTTAAGCAGGAGGCCTAATCCCCCATGCCCGCCATGATGTCCGGTCCGCAAAAGACCGCCGTTCTCTGTCTGGCCCTGGGCGAAAAGTTCGCCGGGGAGGTGTTCAAACGCCTGGACCGGCGCGAAATCGCCGCCATTTCCAAGGCCATGCTGGACATCGAAACCGTGCCCAAGGAACAGGTCGAGGAAGTGGTCCACGAGTTCAACGACGCCCTCCAGACCGGACGCGACATGGTCACGGGCGGCGCGGACCAGGTGCGCCGGCTGCTCTCCAAGACCCTGGACTCGGACACGGCCAAGTACATCATGGAAACCCTGGAGCTCGACACCGGCCCGACCCCGTTCCAGGAACTGGGCAACGTCTCGCCGCGTATCCTGGCCCAGATCCTGCGCAACGAGCATCCCCAGACCCTGGCCCTGATCCTTGGCCACCTGCACCCCGAGCAGGCCGCCGAGCTGCTGCAAAACCTGCCCTCGGGCGTGCGCGCCGAGGTGCTCATGCGCCTGTCCAAACTCGAAGCCGTGGCCGAGGACATGCTCATGGAAGTGGACAAGGTGCTGCAAAACCAGCTCATCGCCATGGGCGGCAAGGAAGGCAAGAAGGTCGGCGGCATCACCTCCGTGGCCGAAATCTTAAACGCCGTGGACCGGGCCACCGAAGAGGAAGTGCTCTCCGAGATCGAGGAAGAGTCCGCCCAGATGGCCGAGGACATCCGCAA
>DLGG01000124.1:8346-8490 GCA_002482565.1 Solidesulfovibrio magneticus | reverse complement strand
TCCGGGGCGGGCGTCGGGCGGGCGATGCCGGCGTCGCGCGGCAGGGCGCAGTAAAAAACGCTGCCCGCGCCGGGCTCGGATTCCAGCCACAGCCGGCCGTTCATGCCGTCCACGAGCAGGGTGCAGATGGCCAGGCCGAGTCCG
>DLGG01000124.1:0-8288 GCA_002482565.1 Solidesulfovibrio magneticus | reverse complement strand
GGGCGGGATGCCGATGCCGGTGTCGGACACGGCAAAGAGCAGCTCCTCGCGGGACAGCCGGGCCGGCAGCAGGGACAGCTTGAGGGCCACTTCGCCCGCGGCCGTGAACTTGATGGCGTTGCCCACGAGATTGATCAGGATCTGGCGGATACGGTCGGGATCGCCCACGGCCTGCCTGGGGGCGTCCGGGGCGGCTTCCAGGCGAAGCGTAAGCCCCTTGGCCTGGGCCTGGGGCGAAAGCAGGGCCACGACCTGGCCGGCCAGTTCCAGGGGGTTGTAGGCCGTTTCGGCCAGTTCCAGCACGCCGGATTCGATTTTCGACAGTTCCAGGATGTCGGTCAACAGGGCCATGAGGGATTCGCCGGCCACTTCCAGGGTGCGCAGGAATTCCTGCTGCCGCCCGGAGAGTTCCGTGCCGCGCAGCACGTCCACCATGCCGAGGATGGTGTTCATGGGCGTGCGGATTTCGTGGCTCATGGTGGACAGGAAGCGGCTTTTGGCCTTGTTGGCGGCTTCGGCCGACTCCTTGGCCAGGCGCAGGGCCTCTTCCATGGTCTTGCGACCGCTGATGTCCACCAGGACCGAGAGCAGGCAATGCCGGCCGTAGGCTTCCATGGGCGTGCAGGAAAGCAGGAAGGTGGCCAGCCGGCCGTCGCGCATGCGCATGGACAGCTCAAGGTTGCGCACCTGGCCGTCGCGTTCCACGGCCCGGAAGATGCGGTCACGGTCGCCGGGATGGGCCCACAGTCCCAGTTCGGTCGGGGTGCGGTCGATGACCTCTTCCCGGGAAAAACCCGAGTAGGCGCTAAACGCCTCATTGACGTCGAGGAGACGGCCGTCGGGCAGGGTGGTGACGGTGACGATCACGGGGGAGAGGCGGAAGATGTTGGCCAGGCGCTCCTGGCTTTGGCGCACGGCCTGGTCGGCGGCGATCTGCTCGGTGACGTCGCGGGCGTAGATGGCCAGCCTTGGCCGGTCTCCGGCCAAGGCGGGTATGGGATAGATGGTGTTTTCGTAGACGCGGCCGGAGCGCTTGTCGGTAAAGCGCACCGGTCGTCCGGTGGCCTGGGCCTGGCGGTAATGCTGGCGACGGCTGGCGGCCACGGGCGCGTCGGTGAGCTCCAGGATGCCTTGGCCGAGCATGGCTTCCACGGCCAGGCCGAAGCGTTCGGCCCCGGTGCGGTTGACCATGACCACATGATAGGACTCGTCGAGAACCAAAATAGCGTCGGTGGTGGCGTTGAGCACGGCCTCCAAGGTATCCCGGTGTCGGCAGAGATCGCGTTCGGTGGCCTCGCGGCGGACAACCTCCCGGCGTAGCCGCCGCCACCACCAGACGGACAGGGCGACCAGGGCGACCGCGCCTGCGGCGAGCCACAGTTGGACCGGCCGGACGTCACTTTTGGCCGGCAGGGGCCCGGCGTCATACCAGCGGGCGGCCAGGGCGATCCTGCGGTCCACCGGGATGGCGTCCAGGGCCTTTTGGATGATGCCGGCCAGGACCGGGTCGGGCGAGGCCATGCACAAGGCGTTGTCCGGCCAGGCCATGACGGCTGTTATGCGCAGGTTGGTCAGGCCGTATTCCCGTATGATGCTCGTGGCGGCGACGACATTGAGGAAACAGGCGTCGGCCTGGCCCTCGGCCACGGCCTGCAAGGTTTCCGGGGCGTTGCGCTTGAATTCGAAACGGGCGCGCAGATCGGGGTATTCCTGCTGCAGGCGCTCGTAGGCGACAAACGAGGGGGATACGGCCACGACCCGGCCGGCCAGATCGGGCACGCTCCACACGGCGTCCGAGCCGGCCCTGGTGATCATGGCGTAGGGCTGGCTGGCGTAGGGGGTGGTCATGTGCAGGTAGGCCCGGCGGGCCGGGGTGTCGGAGATGCAGGCAAAAAGATCGATGCCGCCTGTCTGGGCCAGTTCCAAGGCCCGGGCGTAGGAGATGCCGAAGCTCGGTTCCAGGGCGACGCCAAGCATGGCGGAGAGGGTGTCGAGATAATCGGCGGCCAGCCCCACATAGCGGGGGTGCCCCTGGGGCGAGGTGACCACGTCCTGAAAGGGGATCTGGCCTTGGCCGACGCCCACGCGCAGCACCGGGCGGGCGGCCAGATAGGCCTGCTCGGCCTCGGTCAGGGCCGGACGCGGCAGGGGCGGAGCCGGTTCCCTGGCCCAGGCCGGCTGACCCAGGGCCAGTACGGCCAACACGAGGCCCAGCCGCAGGACGGCGCGCGTCATGGGGCTGGCCTCCGGGCAAGGGGGCTACATGAAGGCGTAGGAGCCGTCGCCGTGCTGGCGGCGCACCCGGTCGATGACGGCCGCCCGTTCGGGCGAAGCGCGGCCGGCGGGGCTAGTGGCGCAGACGAGTTCGGCCGGGCTGAAGCGGTAACCCTGCAACACGATGAAACGGCGGCGTTCCCACTGATCGCGGCATTCGCCAAGCGACCAACGAAACTGGGCATCCTCGCGCAGTCTGGCCACAAAGGCCTGGGCGCTTTCCAAGGACATGGCGGTTTCCTCCCGAAAAAAACGGGCGAAAACATTGCACGGGCCGTGCCGGCCACAAGCAGTGCTTGGGAAATTTCTAGAAAAACCATACTTTTCAAGCAATTAACCATTCGCCAAAAGCCTCTGGCAAATCCGTGGGCACCGGTGCGGCGTTGTACTTTTTCATAAAGTGTTGTCCGGCATCGCCGCCCGTCAAACAGCCAAAACGCCTTTCGAGGTTATTGGGGATAGTTGCCCAGACAGTAGCGGCGGCACCAGCTCGCGCCGCTGACCACCACCGGCATGCAGCCGTTGAATTGGTTGTCGGCGGTGAGGCTGTCGGCCACGGCGTCGCAGGCCTTGGAGCAGTCCTCCCGCGAGGCGTGCTTGACGGACAGGACCGAGGAATCGAAAACGTTGCACAGGGAAATGGAGTCGCAGGAGGCATGGCGGCCGCCGCCGGAGGTGTAGCAAAAGCCCCGGAACTCCGTATCGGTGACGGGTTTTGGCGTGCAGGCCGCGCCAAGGGCGGCCAGGACCAGGCCAAGGCCGGCAAGGAGAAACAGGCGCATGAGTCTTCTCCTGGGAAAAGGATGGATCGGCTGGGCGAACTCGCCCACTGCCCAGCACAAATACACTTCGGTACGAGGCTTTGCAAAGGGTTGGGCCGCATTGTCCGGGGCGGCGTGAAAAAATTTGTACCAACCTGCCGCCGCTTGTCGGGCCGGGTACAAGATCCTGTACCTCCTTGGCGCGCCACGGCAGGTGTTGCGGGAGGCGGGGATGAAGAGAATGAGACGTTATTTCAAGGGTATGGTTGTCCACTGGGGGCGTCTCGGCGTGTTGGCACGGCAGTTGCTATATCCTTTTCATCCTTCCTCCAAGAACGGAATTTTCGAAAAAGGACTTCAGGGATGGCGACCCGGAAGTCCTTTTTCATTTGGCGCGTCTGGAAAGCGACACGCCCAGCCCTCGCGGCTTTGTGCGGCCCCAGTCGGCGGCAACCGGCTGGGGCCGCCTCTTTGAGCCGCGTGCAAATTCCTTGACGCCCCTGCCCTGTCCCAAAACAAACGGCGCGCGTCCGCGGACGCGCGCCGTACAATTTTTTGGTCCCGGCCGGCTTGTCCGGCCGCCGAAGCCACGGCGGTTCCCCTCTTCTGCTTCCGGCCATCAGCCGACCGCATCACCGCCGGGCGCCCCCCCCTTTAACCCTTTTCCTCGGCGGGGGGTCTGGGGGCCTCNNTCAGGCCCCCAGCCGCCGGAGGCCTCCTCCCGTATTACGCGCTCGTGTCGCATCCACGAAAAGCGCACAGGGAATTTCGCAGGAAACATACTAAAATCATAAGTTTTTCTTAAAAAATACTCTCGTATTTTTTAAGGGGCGCTACGCTACCGCGCGGCCTTGGCCCAGGAGTCCTTGAGGGCGACCGAGCGGTTGAAGACGCGCTTTTGGGGCGTCGAGTCCTTGTCCACGCAGAAGTAGCCCAGCCGTTCGAACTGGACGTTCTCCCCCACGGGGATGTCGGCCAGGGCCGGTTCGATGAGCGCGTTTTCGATCACTTCCAGGGAGTGGGGATTGATGTGGTCCAGGAAGTCGCCCTTGCCCTCGGTCGGATTCTCCTTGGTGAAGAGCCGGTCGTAGAGGCGCACTTCGGCCGGCAGGGCGTGGGCGGCGGACACCCAGTGGATGGTGCCCTTGACCTTGCGGCCATCGCTGGACCAGCCGCCCTTGGTGGCCGGGTCGTGGACGCAGCGCAGCTCGACCACCTCGCCCGTGGCCGGGTCCTTTATGACCTCGGTGCAGGTGACGTAGTAGGCGTGGCGCAGCCGCACCTCGGCCCCGGGGGCGAGGCGGAACCACTTCTTGGCCGGCACTTCCATGAAGTCGTCGCGCTCGACGTAGAGTTCGCGGCTAAAGGGCACCTGGCGCGCCCCCATGGAGGCGTCCTCGGGATGGTAGGGGAAGTGGATGTCCTCCGCCTGGCCTTCGGGATAGTTGGTGATGACGAGTTTCAGCGGCCGCAGCACGCCCATGAGGCGCTTGGCCCGGGCGTTTAAGTCCTCGCGCAGGCAGTGTTCCAAAAGCGCCATGTCCACCTGGCTGTCGGCCTTGGACACGCCGATGCGCTCGCAGAAATCGCGCATGGCTTCCGGGGTGTAGCCCCGGCGGCGGATGCCGCTTAGGGTCGGCAGGCGCGGATCGTCCCAGCCCGAGACGACTTTTTCGGTGACGAGCTGGATGAGCTTGCGCTTGCTTAAGACCGTGTAGGACAGGTTCAGGCGGGCGAACTCGATCTGCTGGGGATGGCCGGGCACGGGCAGCTGGTTGAGCACCCAGTCGTAGAGCGGCCGGTTGTTCTCGAACTCTAGCGAGCAGATGGAGTGGGTGATGCCTTCCAGGGCGTCGGAAATGCAGTGGGTGTAGTCGTACATCGGGTAGATGCACCACGTGTTGCCCGTGCGGTGGTGTTCGACGTGCTTGATGCGGTAGATGACCGGATCGCGCAGCACCACGTTGGGGCTTTGCATGTCGATTTTGAGCCGCAGCACCTTGGCCCCGTCCGGGAATTCGCCGGCCCGCATCCGCCGGAAGAGGTCGAGATTTTCCTCGGGGGCGCGGTCGCGGCAGGGGCTGTCCTTGCCGGGCTCGGTGAGCGTCCCCCGGTAGGCCCGGATCTCTTCCTGGCTCAGGTCATCGACGTAGGCCAGGCCTTTTTCGATGAGCTGTTCGGCGAAGGCGTAGAGCTTTTCAAAGTAGTCCGAGGCGTAAAAGAGCCGGTCGTCCCAGGAAAAGCCGAGCCAACGCACGTCTTCCTGGATGGCGTCGACGTATTCCACCTCTTCCTTGGCCGGGTTGGTGTCGTCGAAGCGCAGGTTGCACAGTCCGCCGAACTCCTTGGCCAGGCCGAAGTTGAGGCAGATGGACTTGGCATGGCCGATGTGCAGGTAGCCGTTGGGTTCGGGCGGGAAGCGGGTGTGGACGCGGCCGCCCCATTTGCCGACGCGGTTGTCCTCGTCGACGATCTGGCGAATGAAATCACGGGCAGGAGCCGGGCCGGACTTGGCCGGAACTTCCGCGTCGGGTGCGGTCATGGCGGAACCTCGTTTGCGTTGGATGGCGGCGTGGCCGCGAGAAACCGGAAAAATAGGCAAAAAGGGGAAAAGGGTCAAATGGCGTCGGCGGGGTGATTCGGCTGCAAAATTGTCGCACTATTGCCAAAAATGTCGGCCTATTGCGGTCGCCATCCTACGAATCATTAAATATTTCGTAGTATTGACACGTTGGAACCGCTTTTGCTACATGCCCGTCACTTTTGCCAAAGGCGGTCGTCATGACACATTCGTCTGCCGTGCTTCCGGAAGACGTCTACCGGCGCATCTTCGAGAGCACCCCCAACGCGGCCCTGGTGCGCGACGCGAGCGGCGTGGTGCTGGCCGTCAACGCCTCCTTCGAAGCGCTCTTCGGCCTGGACGCGGCCGAGGTCGTGGGCCGCGACCTGCGCCAGGTGGTGCGGCCGGCGGACGGCGGCGAAACGGGCGGCGGCGACTGGAGCCTTGGCGGCGCGGCCTTTTCCCGGCGCACCCGCTGGACGGCCGGCGACGGCGTGACCGTTGACGCCTGCCCCTGCCAGTTTCCGGCCGGCCAGGTGGACGGCAAGACCGTGTCCTGCGTCATCTTCCGCGACATCTCCGGGCGACGCCGGGCCGAGGAACAACTCGACGCGGCCGAACGCAAATACCGGGCGATTTTCGAAAACGCCGTGGAAGGCATCTTCCAGACCACCCCCGGCGGCCGCTACCTGGAAGTCAACCGCACCCTGGCCCGCATCTACGGCTTTGATTCCGTGGACGAGATGACCGAGCACTTCCGGGACATCAAAAACCAGCTGTACGTCGAACCCAAGCGCCGCGACGACTTCGTGCGCGAGCTCTCGGCCCACGACCAGGTCCGCAACTTCGAGTCGGCCATCCACAAAAAAGACGGCAGCGTCATCTGGATTTCCGAAAACGCCCGGGTCGTGCGCGACGCCGACGGGGCCGTGGCCTACTATGAGGGCACGGTGGTGGACATCACCGACCGCAAGCGGGCCGAGGAACAGCTCGCGGCCCAGCGCGCCTACTTCGACCAGCTGTTCGCCAATTCGCCCCAGGCCATCGCGCTTATTGACATGCGGCGCAACATCGTGGACGTCAACCACGCCTTCGAGGACCTGTTCGGCTTCAAGGCGGCCGAGATCAAGGGTTACGGCATGCGCGCCTACATCGTGCCCAAGCACCTGCTCGGGGAATGCGAGAGCACGCGCGGAGCCATCCTGTCCGGCAAGCCCATGGTGCGCGAAACCTTTCGCCAGCACCGCGACGGCCGCCTCATCCCGGTCTCCATGATCGGCTTTCCCATCGAATTCGGCGGCCAGCCTCAGGGCATCGTCTACATCTACCAGGACATTTCCGAACGCAAGGCCTTCGAGGAGCAGATCACCCACCAGGCCTTCCACGACGCCCTGACCGGGCTGCCCAACCGCAGCCTTTTTGCCGACCGCCTGGACCGGGCGCTCACCCGCGCCCGGCGGCGCGGCGACTACCAGTACGCCGTGCTCATGATCGACCTGAACAAATTCAAGGGCATAAACGACACCCTGGGCCATCAGGCCGGGGACCAGCTCCTGGTCGAGGTGTCGCGGCGGCTTATGGCCTGCGTGCGCTCCATGGACACCGTGGCCAGGCTTGGCGGCGACGAATTCGCCGTGATCCTTGAAGAGCTCAAGTCGAAAAAGGAAGTCATGGCCGTGGTGGACCGCATCGGCGCGGCGCTTGGCAAGCCCTGCATGCTGTGCGGCACGACGGTCACTCCGGGGGCCAGCGTCGGCATCGTGCTGCGCACCCGGGACTACCAGTCGGCCGAGGACATCTTGCGCGACGCCGACATCGCCATGTACCGGGCCAAGGAATCCGGCCGGCCCTCCATGATCTTCGACCGGCGGATGCACCAGGAGATCCTCGACGCCATCAGCCTGGAAGCCGATCTGCGCGCCGCCCTGGACCGGGGGGAGCTGTTGCTGCACTACCAGCCCATCGTGGACGTGCAGACCGGACGCATCGAAGGCTTCGAGGCCCTGGTGCGCTGGGACCACCCCGACCGGGGGCTGGTGCCGCCGGTGCAGTTCATTCCCCTGGCCGAGGAAACCGGCCTGATCCAGCCGCTGGGGCGGTTCGTCATCGCCGAGGCCTGCCGCCAGCTGCGTCAGTGGCAGCTGGAGCTGCCCCAGGCCGAACAGCTTTCGGTCAGCGTCAACGTGTCCTGCCGCCAGTTCGTGAAAGAGGGGTTGGTGGACCATGTGGCCGGGGTGCTGGAGACGACCGGCCTGGACCCGGCCTGCCTCAAGCTCGAAATCACCGAATCCGTGCTCATGCACGACGCCCAGCACACGGCCGGGGAGCTGAGCCGCCTCAAGGCCCTGGGCGTCAAGATCGCCATCGACGACTTCGGCACCGGCTATTCCTCCCTGTCCTACCTGCGCCAGCTGCCCATCGACCACCTCAAGATCGACCGGTCGTTTATCAGCGGCGACGATGTGAACGGCGAGAGCCAGGAGATCGTCAAGTCCATCATCGCCCTGGCCCGCAGCCTGGGGCTGACGGTCATCGCCGAGGGCGTGGAGCACCAGGACCAGCTCGACAAGCTGCGCAGCGCCGACTGCGACAAGGCCCAAGGCTTCATGTTCTCGCGCCCGGTGGACAAGGACGCGGCCCTGGCCCTGCTGCACGCGGCCCTTGGCGGCGGCGGCGGCTGCGGCTGCGGCCCG
>DLGG01000057.1 GCA_002482565.1 Solidesulfovibrio magneticus | reverse complement strand
AGGGCTATTGTGAACAGACCCTAACAAATACTATTGTATTTCTTAAGGGGCGCGACACTACCCGTGGCGCTTGCGAAGCCTGGCCAGCCTGGCGGCCAGGCGCGGTTCCTGGCCCTGTTCCTTGGGCATGTAAAACTGGCGGCCCACCAGTTCCTCTGGCAGGTAATCCTGCTCCACCCAGGCGTCGGGATAGGCGTGGGGATACATGTAGCCCTTGCCGAAGCCCCATTCCTTTTGCAGCTTGGTCGAGGGATTGCGCAGATGCAGGGGCACGGGCTTGACCCCGGACTGCATGACCTCTTTTTTGGCGGTCAGATAAGCGGCGTAGGTGGAATTGCTCTTGGGAGCCAGGGCCAGATAGACGACGGTCTGGGCCAGGGGAATGAACCCTTCGGGCATGCCGATGCGCTCCACGGCCTCGGCGGCGGACACGGCCAGGGGCAAAGCCATGGGATCGGCCAGGCCGATGTCCTCGGAGGCCGAGATCATGAGCCGGCGGCAGCAAAAACGCGGGTCCTCGCCGGATTCGAGCATGCAGGCCAGGTAATACAAGGCGGCGTCCGGGTCGCTGCCCCGGATGGATTTGATCATGGCCGAGGCCAGCTCGTAGTGGGAGTCGCCGTCGCGGTCGCCCCGGGCCAGGGCCTCGGGAAGGTGCTTGCGCAGTTCGTCCGGGGCGCGTTTGTCCTCGGACAGGGCGGCGGTGTATTCGACCAGATTGAGCAGCGTGCGGCCGTCGCCTGAGGACAGCATGGCGATGGTCTCCAGGCTCTCCTTGGCCAGGTTCATGCCGGCCTCGCGCGCCCCGCGTTCGGCCAGCACCATGAGTTGGGGATGGGTCAGCGGCCCCAGGCGCAGGACGTGCAATCGTGACAGGAGCTGCCGCGTGACGGAAAACGACGGGTTTTCCGTGGTGGTGGCCAACAGCACGATCTCGCCGGTCTCCAAGATCGGCAGGAAAAAATCCTGCTGCGCCTTGGAAAAGCGGTGCAGCTCGTCGAGGATGAGGATTTCCTTGCCCTTGATGAGTTCGCGCAGGGCGGCAAGCCCGGCCTCCGGGGCGCTGACGCGCACGTAGGGCCGGCCCTTGGCCCGGGCCAGAATCAGCGCCAGGGTGGATTTGCCGCAGCCCGGCGGGCCGAACAGCAGCAGGCTCGGCAGGCGCGGCGCGGCCAGCATGTTGGTCAGCCGCGAGATGACATGGGCCTGACCCACGAAGTCTTCGAGCTTGGCCGGCCTGATGCGCTCGGCCAGGGGGCGTTTTTCGTTTCCCAGCAAATCCATGCAAGTCGCCTCGTTGATGATTATGGTCGTGGGGGAAGCCTCCGGCGGCCAAAGGGCGCTGCCCTTTGGAATCCCGTTTCGGGCGGGCCGGGCTGGAGGTTCTCCGCAGTGGTTGGCGAAGGTTATTGGTCAGCGGTCGTCTTTTGTCGTTCCGTGCAACACGTCAAGGCGTCGGGACTCGTTGGTGTCTGGACAACGGCGGTCTCCGTCAAGTCCAATCGATGCTCTCCAACCGATAAAACGCCTATCCCCGCCAAACCCCTTTACACCTTTCTCCAGATGGGGGGTCCGGGGGCCTCAGGCCCCCGGCCGCCGGAGGCTTCCCTTCACTTCTCGCCCCTTACCCCGTCGCATCGGCCGCCAGACCCAGGGCCAGCACGGTCAGGGCGGCGGTCTCCCAGCGCAGCACGCGCGGGCCGAGGGTGACCGGGACAAACCCGGCGGCTGTGAGCGTCGCGGCCTCGGCGTCGGTGAAGCCGCCTTCCGGGCCGACGACGCACAGGGTGTCGCCGTTGGCCGCCAGATCGGCCGGCGTCAGCGGCCGGGACACGGTGGGGTCTTCCCAAAGGAGGAAGCGGCGGGCGAAGGCCACGCCGGTTTGGGCCAGTCCGGGTGCGCCGCCCGGCACGCAGGCCAGCGTCGGCAAAAGCGCCGCGCCGCACTGTTTGGCGGCGGCGATCAGTCCGGCCGTCCAGGCTTCCTTGGGCTGGCCGGGCATTTTGCCCTGGGTGCGTTCGGCCTGCCAGAAAAGGATGCCGGCCGCGCCGAGTTCCACGGCTTTCTCCAAAAAAAAGTCACGCCGGGCCGAGCGCGAAAAGCCGGCCGCGATATGCAGCCGCCGCGTGGGTAGTGGCGTTTCCTCAAGGCTTTCGGGAACAAGCTCCACCCGGTCGCGGCCAACGGTTTCGATGCGAAACAGTCCGTGGCGGCCCGTGCCGTCAAAGGCGCGCACGAGTTCGCCGGGGCGTTTGCGCAGCACCTTGGCGCAGTGGCCGGCCTCGCCGCCGGTGAGGGCGTAGGGCGCGGCAAACTGCTCGGGCGGGATGAAAAAGGCGTCGGGTCGGCCCACGAAAAAGTCCTTGGCTGGCGTTATAACCGCGTCCGGTGATGAAAGCGGCCGAGAGGCACGCCCCCCGGCCGCACGATCATGCTCTAAGTCCTGGCCCCGACTTCTATCGCAGGGGTCCGGGGGGATCATCCCCCCGGCCGCCGGAGGCATCTCTTTTCTCTCGCTACCCCGTGATCGCCTTTCTGGCCGTGCCGTCCTTGTAGAACGGCAGATCGCGGCGCGTGGCCGGCAGTTCGACCCGGGCGGCCTTGACCACGAAGTCTTTGGCCTCGGCGGCCGAGGCGTCCACGTAGGCCAGGGCCACGGCGTGGCCAAGGCTGGGGGCAAACGAGGCGCTGGTGACCACGCCGACGGTCTTGCCGGATTTGTCGCAGACGGCGTCGCCGTGGCGGGCGCTGCGGCGGCCGGGGATCTCCAGGCCGATGAGCTTCTGGCGCAGGCCGGCGGCCTTGCCCTTGCCGACGTAGTCGGCCGGGGAGGTGAGCAGCCAGCCGTAGCCGGCCTCGGCCGGGGTGTGCTCCTCGTCGAGGTCCTGGCCGTAGAGGGGATAGCCCATTTCCAGGCGGATGGTGTCGCGCGCGCCAAGGCCGGCCGGGGCAACGCGCGGATCGGCCGTGATGGCCTCCCACAAGGCCACGGCCTGGCTGGCCGGCAGGAACAGCTCGTAGCCCAACTCGCCGGTGTAGCCGGTGCGGCTGACCATCATCTTGGCGCCCTGGAAGTCGGTCCAGACGAAGTTGAAGTATTTAAGACCCGAAAAATCGCCGGGCAGGCGGTCGCGCAGCACCTCGAAGGCCAGCGGGCCTTGCAGGTCGATCTTGGCCGTCTCGGCCGAGACGTTGCGGAAGTTCGAGCCGGCCGGCAGCCGGCCCTTGATCGTCTCGAAATCCACGACGATGCGCGAGCCGTTGACCACCAGCATGTAGTCGTCCAGGCCCAGGCAATAGATGATGAGGTCGTCGATGACGCCGCCTTCTTCATTGAGGAGAAAGCCGTAGCGGCATTTGCCCGGGGCCAGGGTGGCCAGGTCGTGGGTGACGGCCTTGCCCAGGGCCTGGGCCGCGCCGTCGCCGGACAGGGTGAATTCGCCCATGTGGCAGATGTCGAAGACGGCGGCTTTTTTGCGGGTCTGCTCGTGTTCGGCCAGGATGGAGGTGTACTGCACCGGCATGTCGAAGCCGGCGAAGGGGACCATCTTGGCTCCGTGCTCGCGGTTCCAGTCGGTCAGGGGAGTGGGGATGGGCTTTTCCACGGCAATTGGCTCCGGGTCTGTCGGAAACGGCGTTCCGACGTCAAGGGTGTACGGCGGCCGGGCCGCCGGTCAGGTTGTATTCCGATTGCAGTTGCGAAGTGAAACAATGCAACAAGCAACATGTTTGCTTAGCCATATATTTTATAATACAACCATAGTTGTGTTATAAAGGAAGCGTCAGCTCTGGGCCACCAGGGGCAGGACGATGCCCTGTTCTTTCTTGGCCTTGCGGATCATGCGGAACTCGTCGAGCAGGGCCACCAGCCGGCCGTAGGTCTTCTTGACGGTCAGGCCGTAGGGCGAAAGATCCAGGTCCTTTTTGCGGATGTAGGTCCGAAGCAGGTAGCTGTCGTTTAAAATCATGTCGCCAAGGGACAGGACCCGCTCGACCAGAGCGTCGAAATAGTTGACGATCTCGAACTTGAGGTCGTTGAGGACTTCCGTAAAGATAGCCAGCATTTTGGCGTAGGTGAGCCGCTCGCCCTTGTAGTTGCGGTCTTGCAGGTCTTCGAGCATCTTCACCTTTCTGGCCTGCTGGATGTAGCTGTATTTGCTCCAGACTTCCTGGTAGACGTCGCGCATGTTACTGAAGTCGTCGTAGTGGTCGGCGCTTAAGAGGTAGTTGTCGAGGACCTTAACCACGTTGGAATAGAAATCGTCGGAGTAGCCGATGATGCGGCGCTGGTGCTTGGACAGCCAGGCGTAAAGGAACTTGAGCTTTTTTTCGTGGGTGTCGGTATTTTCCACGATCTCGTTGCGCTTGTAGACGATGCGACCGGAATATTCGCCGCGCACGATGTCGTTTAAGCGCAAAAACAGGCTGTAGGTGTCCTTGACGAGGTTGAGGCGATAGTAGCTGCGGCCGGTCAGGGGGTGGATGACCTCCTGGGAGGCCACGGACAGGGCGCGGTCCTGGCGCACGTTGTTGGGGTCGTACTTGTGCTGGCGGTAGACCACCCGGGTGATGACCACCCGGCGGTCGGGGTCGATGAAGTAGCCGCCTTCGGCCAGGGCCTTGACCGCCTCGGTCTGGGACTTGTCCACGGCCACCAGGGCGATTTTTTCCACGCGCGGATAAAAGCGCGCGTCCGGATGGGAGTAGAGCGTGGTGATGGCCCGGTCGGTCTGGCCAAGGACGCGGACCAGGAATTTCTCGCCCATGCGGAACAGCCGGCGGGCGAAAAGCGCCGACGAGGTGCGCCGCTCGGACACGATGGGGAAGCCGTAAAGCTCCATGAGAAACTGGTAGACGAAGCCGCGATGCCGCTCGTAGCGCCGGTCGTCGCCCACGGCGAATTTCTTGATGTTCAGGCCAAACCGCTTGAGTTCGGTGTCGAGGTAGGACGGGAACGAGCAGTAGACGCCGGAGAGGTAGAAGTCGTTTTGGCTGTCCATGGACAGCACGTGGGCCCGATCCATGTCGAGGATGGTGGGGAGCAGGGCGGCGTAGTTCTCCAGGCTCGTGACGTCGGTCTCAGAAAAACGGGTGCGGAAGGCGTCCTGGCTGGACTTGGGCAGGTGGGCGCAGAACGTGCGGATGTTCTGGCCGAAAATCGAGGATTCCAGCGGACATTGGTCGCGGTATTTTTCGTCGGCGTAATCCAGCAGGCAGTGCAGGATGTCGTACTGGAAGATTTCCTGGAAGTATTTGAGCGGCCGGGCCAGGGCGACCATGGAAAAGCCCGGCAGCTCCTTGTATTCGTAGGCGTCGGCCTCAAACGAAGGAAGCAGCTCGCGGAAATCCACCACCGGGTAGTTGGAATGCTCGGCATAGGGTTTGAGCAGGCACTGCTTGATGTGGATCCAGTCGAGGAAACGGCGCAGGTCGGGCAGGGTCTGGACGCGCAGAATTTCCCCTTCCCTGGCGCGGTGCTGGCCGTCGAGGAAAGGGGCTTCAGGAACCTGGGAAAAGGCGGTCGTCCAGTCGAAAATCATGGCCGCTCCGTGGGCGGGGTGGCGGTTGGCGGCCGCGGGCGGGCTGGCCGCCGCTGCCGAAAACCCTTTCCTAGCCTAATATCCATTTAGAATAAAGCCCCACAGAGGCGGTGGAGGTTACGCGGGGTGAACGATTTGACGCAGGCGGTCCGTCTCCGTAAGGTGCGCCCAAGACGGAAGCCTCTTTGGGGGCGGCCGTTGCCCGGGCGGCCTTGGGCCGGGCCCGAGTTGCCATGATGCCGCTTAACAAGCTGAATTTATAATCCGTAGTTGGAAAAGCCCGCCGGCTTTTTGCAAGCGAGACACCGGCCGCCATGCAGCAGACCGCCTTTTACGAGCAACTGCTCGACATTGTCGGCAACGTCTTCGATGCCTATTCGGCCGTGCTGTTTTTGCCCGATCCGGCCGAACCCGGGGTGTGCCGGGCGGCGGCCGCGTTCAGCCTGGGCGAGGCACTCAATCGCGAGGCCGCCATCGCTCCGGGCCAGGGGCTGGTCGGCTGGATCATCCGCGAGAAAAAACCGCTTTTAATCAGCAACTTCGACCAACAGCGCGGGGTTCTGGGCTATTACCGAGGCGGTGAAGAGGAGCGCATACGGGCGTTTATGGGCCATCCCGTGCCGGCCACCGGCGGGGCGCTGTGCATCGACACCCGCAAAACCTACGCCTTTGTCGAAAAAGACCTCAAGATCCTGTCGCAGTTCGCGCAACTGGCCGGCAACCACCTGGCCCGCAGCCGGGAAGTGGCCCAAAGCCTGGTCGAGCACGGTTTTTACAAGGCCCACCAGCGCATCGCCCTGCTGCACAAGACCCATCCCAAATGGGCCGCCTTTCGTGAGGCGTTTCTGTCGATCCTGGCCGAGGCGGCCGGCTTTCGCCACGCCATCCTGGCCGTGCGCGACGAATCGGGGCGTTCGTATTTCCTGGAAGGCGTGAGCGAAAGCCCGTTTCTGGGCGGCCGCGACGTGCCCGGCCGGTTTTCCGTGGGCCAGGGCCTGGTCGGCTGGGTGTTTAAAAACAACACCCCGGTTTATACCGGCGAAAAGGACGAGGCCAGCCGGCTGCCGCTTTTCGGCCTCGACGTGGCAACCATCGATTGCAAAAGCGTCATTTGTCTGCCCATCGCCTTTTCCAAAAAGACCCGGGCCGTGCTCACCCTGGCCGATCCCCGGCCCCTGCCCGTGGCCGAAGACCTCAAAACTTTCGTCGGCATGGTCTCGGAAAGCCTGGCCTTGTTTCTGGAAAACCTGCACCTGCGTACCCGTCTCGGCAGCCCTTCGGCGTAGACTTTTCGGCCGCGCCCATCTACCATGGGCCAATTGTCCGGCAATGGGCCGTCCCCCTTTCTTTCGAACGCCAACGCGAGTGTGGGCATGTTTTTCACGAAACTGTTTCGGTTCCTCGGCAAGGACCTGGCCATGGACCTCGGCACGGCCAATACGCTGCTCTATACCGCCCAGGACGGCATCGTGCTGGCTGAGCCCTCGGTGGTGGCCATCGACACCCGCACCGACGAACTCATTGCCGTGGGCGCCGAGGCCAAGGAATACCTTGGCCGCACCCCTGAGCGCATCCGGGCCATCCGTCCCATGAAGGACGGCGTCATCGCCGACTTCGACGTCACCCGGGCCATGATCGCCTTTTTCGTGCGCAAGGTGCTGACCGGTTTCCGCTACGCCAAGCCCAAGATGGTCATCTGCGTGCCCACCGGCATCACCCAGGTCGAAAAGCGCGCCGTGGTCGAGTCGGCCCAGATGGCCGGCGCGCGCGAGGTCAAGCTGGTGGAGGAGCCCATGGCCGCGGCCATCGGCGCGGGCCTGCCCATTGACCGGCCCTCGGGCAACATGGTGGTGGACATCGGCGGCGGCACCACCGAAGTGGCCGTCATCTCGCTTTCCGCCATCGCCTACGCCGAGTCCGTGCGCGTGGCCGGCGACGAACTCAACGAGACCGTTCAGCGCTACGTCCAGGATGAGTTCCAGCTGCTCATCGGCGAAAACATGGCCGAGGAGATCAAGATCCGCATCGGTTCGGCCATGCCCCTGCCCGAGCCGCGCTCCATGGAAGTTTCGGGCAAGTCGCTCATCGACGGCACGCCGACCACGGTGACCATCACCGACGAGCAGGTGCGCGAAGCCATCCGCGAGCCGGTCAACATCATCGTCAGCGCCGCCATGAAGGCGCTGGAGAAAACGCCGCCCGAGCTGGTGGCCGACATCGCCAAGAACGGCCTGCTCCTGGCCGGCGGCGGAGCGCTTCTGGCCGGGCTGGATCAGCGCATCAGCCAGGAAACCAATCTCACGGTGGTCCTCGACGACGATCCGCTCACCACGGTGGTGCGCGGCACCGGCCGCTCCATGGTTGACCGGGATCGCTTCAAGGACGTCTTCATCAATTAATGCTTCGCCGCGTCGCATGGTCTGCGGCAGATCGTCCGAAGCGCGGGCGTGGCCCCGGTAAGTTTCTCCCCTTGGCCACTTCCGCCCGCTCCAGCAGCCCCCCTTTAACCATTTGGGGGGTCCGGGGGCCTCAGGCCCCCGGCCGCCGGAGGCATTCTTTCTCCTCCCCAACAAGGACAACCACCCATGACGACGACGGAAACAGCACGTCTGATGGAAGCCGTGCGGCAGGCGGTCTTGGCGGCCGGCGAGCGCATCAGGGCCGATTGGGACGCCCCGCGCGACGTACGCCACAAGGGCCGCATCGATCTGGTCACGGCCACGGATCTGGCTGTGGAGGAGGGTCTGAAGGAAGCCCTGGCCCGGGTGTTGCCCGAGGCCGCTTTCCTGGCCGAGGAGACCGCCGCCAAGACCGTGCTGTCGGGGTTGACCTGGATCATCGATCCGGTGGACGGCACCACGAATTTTGCCCATGGGTTTCCGTTTGTCTGCACGTCGGTGGCGCTGTACGACGGCCAGGAGCCGGTGGTCGGCTGCGTCAACGCGCCGATGCTTGGCCAGTGCTTCACGGCCGGCAAGGGGATCGGCGCGTTCTGCAACGGCGAGCCCATTCGGGTTTCGGGGAACGACCGGCCCGAAGCGGCCCTGGTGGCCACGGGCTTTCCCTATGCCATTCGCGAAAATCTCGACGAGATCATGGCCGATTTGCGGATCATGCTGGCCGAGACCCAAGGCATCCGCCGGCCGGGTTCGGCCGCCCTGGATTTGGCTTACGTGGCTGCCGGGCGGTTCGACGCCTTCTATGAACTGGCGCTTAATCCCTGGGACGTGGCGGCCGGGGCGCTGCTTGTGGCCGAGGCCGGGGGCAGGGTGGGGAGCTATCGTCCGGACGGGCCGTACCATCTGGGCGATTTCCGCATACTGGCCACCAACGGCGCGCTCCACGCCCCCATGCTGGCCTTGCTGGCCGATTGACTATCCCCATATGGGGGGGCCGGGGGCCTCAGGCCCCCGGCGGAGAGGTCCAGGAGAGGCAGCGCCTCTCCTGGCCGCCGGAGGCTCTTCGCCTTTCAATCACAACCTCGGAAACAGCGTGCCCTTTTCGAAGAAGTGGACCACGGCGGGCGTGAGGCAGTCGCGGTAGTCGCGCACCAGGGCGGCCAGTTCGGCTTCGTCCACGAACATGCCGCCGGAGAGTTCCTCGGGATTGGGGCGCGGCGGGTCGGCCAGGCGGCCGGCGGAAAAGACGGTGACGAACTCGTAGGCCGTATCCCGGCTGGCCTGGGCGGCGTCCACGGGGGTGAGGGTCTTGGCGGTCAGTCCGAGCTCTTCGTGGAGTTCCCGGGCGGCGGCCTCCTCGCGGGCCTCGCCGGCCTGGACATGGCCCGTGGCCGAGAGATCGAAACGACCGGGGTAGAGGTCCTTGTGCGGGGCGCGTTTTTGCAGATAGAGCCGACCGTCGGGATCGTAGACCAGCACCATGGCCGCGCGGTGGTAAAGGCCCTGGCGGTGGGCTTCGGCCAGGGGCATGACGAGCAGTTCGCGGTCGTTTGCATCGACCACGTCCACCATTTCCTCAGCCGGTTTGGGAATCGCTTTTTTCGCCATGGTTAATCCTGTGGCGGCCATGATGCCAGGAGACGCCGGAAATGCAACCTGATGCAGCAAGCCCCGCAAGCGGGGAACAGACAGCGGGGCGGGCCGCGCCGGACGAACCGTCGCAACAGGCAGGCGGGCCGCAAGCCGCCGCGCCCGAGCGCCTGGACGTGGCCGACGCCCAGGCCCTGGCCGCCCTGGAAGGGGCCTGCTTTCCCGACGCCTGGGACGCGCCCGCCTTTGCCGCCGCCCTGGCCCGGCCCCATGTCCGGGCCTACGGCATCCGCGACGGCGACCATCTTGCCGCCTACGGCGTGTTCCATTTTCTCGGCGACGAATTCGAGGTGATCAACATCGCCGTGGACCCGGCCCGGCGCGGGCAGCGCCTGGGGTCTCGGCTTTTCGGCCATGTCTTGCAACAGGCCGACAAAGCAGGCATGTTGCAGGGGCATCTGGAAGTGCGCGCCGGCAACGAGCCGGCCAAACGTTTGTATCTTCGCCACGGTTTCGCCGTGGTCGGCGTGCGAAAACGGTACTACCCCGACACCGGGGAGGACGCCCTGGTCATGCGGCGCACGGCCGGGCAGGGCGCAAGCGCCAACATATAACCCCTCTCAGGCACGCGTTAAGGAGTTCCCATGGCCCTTATCCGCATTGATCAAATCGACGTCGCCGGCAAGAAACTGCTCATCCGGGTGGACTACAACGTGCCGCTCAAAGACGGCGAGATCACCGACGACCTGCGCATCCGGGCGAGCCTGCCGACCATCGAATACGCCCTGTCCAAGGGCTGCTCGCTCATCTTGTGCTCCCACCTCGGCAAGGCCAAGGGCGCGCCGGACCCCAAGTATTCCCTGGCCCCGGCGGCCAAGCGGCTGTCCGAACTGCTCGGGCGCGAAGTCAAGATGGCCCCGGACTGCCTGGGCGAGGCGACGAGGGCCATGGCCGCGGCGCTCAAGCCCGGCGAGATCCTCATGCTTGAGAACCTGCGCTTCCATCCGGGCGAGACCGCCGGAGACATGGATTTCGCCAGGGACGTCATGTCCATGGCCGAGGTCTACGTGTGCGACGCCTTTGGCACGGCCCACCGGCCCCATGCCTCCATGGTGGCCTTCGCCAAGGTCGCCAAGCAGTGCTGCGCCGGTTTCCTGCTGATGAAGGAATGGCAGTTCCTGGGCGAGGCCGTGGAAGCGCCCCAGCGCCCGTTCGTGGCCGTCTCGGGCGGGGCCAAGGTGTCCTCCAAGCTCGGGGTGCTCAAAAACCTGCTCACCAAGGTCGACGCCATGTGCATCGGCGGGGCCATGGCCAACACCTTCCTGGCCGCCCAGGGCTACGGCGTGGGCAAGTCCCTGGTCGAGCCCGACCTGTTCGAGGCGGCGCTGGAGATCATGGCCGAGGCCAAAAAGCGCGGCGTGGGCTTCTACCTGCCCGTGGATTTCATCATCTCCAAGGACGCGGGCAAACCCATGGCCGAGATGCAGCCCTGCGGCCAGGTGCCCTTCGCCGCCATCCCTAAGGACGCCGTGGCCCTGGACGTCGGTCCGGTGACGGCCGGGCTTTTTGCCTTGGTCATGGACGCCGCCAAGACCGTGGTCTGGAACGGCCCTATGGGCGCGTTCGAGAATCCCGCCTTTGCCCAGGGTTCCTACACCGTGGCCCACATCGTGGCCGGAGTGAGGGGCCTGAGCATCGTCGGTGGCGGCGACACCGACGTGGTGGTGCATCAGGCCGGCTTGGCCGACAAGATGGCCTTTATCTCCACCGGCGGCGGCGCGTCCCTGGAATTTCTGGAAGGCAAGGAACTGCCGGCCTTTGCCGCGCTTAAGGAGTGCCAGTCATGAAAAAGCTCATGGCCGCCAACTGGAAGATGTACAAGCTTCGCGGCGAGGCGGGCAAAACGGCCGCCGAGCTGGTCGCCGCCCTGGCCGGCAAGCTGCCGGCCGACCGCGAGGTGCTGGTGATCCCGCCCTTTACCGCCCTGGGGGCCACGGGCGAGGCCCTGGCCGGCCAGGCCGGATTCGCCCTGGGCGCTCAGAACTTCTATCCCTCGGGCCAGGGGGCGTTCACCGGCGAGATCGCGCCGGAGATGCTCCTGGACGCGGGCTGCTCCTACGCCCTGGCCGGCCATTCCGAGCGCCGGCACATCCTGGGCGAGGACGACGCCATGGTCGGGCGCAAGGTGGGCTTTGGGCTGAAAAGCGGCCTGTCCATGATCCTGTGCGTGGGCGAGAAGGTGGAGGAGCGCAAGGCCGGTCAGCTGGAAGCCGTGCTGCGCCGCCAGATCGAGGCCGGGTTGGCCGAGGTCCCGGCCGACATCGCGCCAGAGAAGCTGGCCGTGGCCTACGAGCCGGTCTGGGCCATCGGCACGGGGCTCACGGCCGGGCCGGAGGAAGTGGCCGAGGCCCACGCGTTGGTCCGGGCCATGCTGGTCGAACGGTTGGGCGCTGTTGGCGGCAAAATCCGCATTCTCTACGGCGGCAGCGTGAAACCGGGCAACGCGGGCCAGCTTTTGGGGATTGACAACGTCGACGGAGTGCTGGTAGGTGGCGCAAGCCTTGAGGCTGGAAGCTTCGCGGCGATTGTGACAGCTTGACGAACACGCGGACATGTCCGTGAAAATAACGGGAAAAATCAGTTGACAACTCTCATAATTACTGTACATGTACTCGCCTGCGTGGCCGTGATCATCCTGGTTCTGCTGCAGTCCGGCAAGGAAGGCATGGGGGTGATCTTCGGAGGCGGAAGCCAATCCGTCTTCGGCAGCACGGGGGCAGGCGGACTGCTCGTCAAGCTGACCGCGCTTTTTGGAGCGATCTTTCTCATTACTTCGCTTGCCTACAATGTGTATTCGGGCTCGCACAAGCGTTCGGCCAAATCGGTCATGATGGACGCCAGCGGGGCTCCGGTGCAGATTCCGGCGGCCGTGGAAGGCGCCAAGGACGCGGAACCCAAGAAGGGAGTCACCTTCGAGGATGTTCCGGCCCCGGCGGCTCCGGCTCCTGGCGCGGCGAAGCAGTAGAGACGATATTTGCCGAAGTGGTGGAACTGGTAGACACGCCATCTTGAGGGGGTGGTGGGCCATGCCCGTGGGGGTTCGAGTCCCCCCTTCGGCACCATATTAGAGTCCAGGGAGGTCTGGTAAAGACCGCAACTACCTGGGAAAATTAACGAAGCCGGGCGAGAGATCGTCCGGCTTCGTCTTTTTACGTCCGTTGACATCCAGCCTTTATGGGGTATTTGTCGGGGGCGATTCGCCGAGGCGGTGATTGTTGGGGTATTTTACCTCAATCCCCCATGGCGACTTCACATTTCGATGTGAGGAAATACCCCATGTCGAAAAAGACGATACCCCTAACGGACGTCGCCATCCGAAACGCCAAGGCCGCTGAAGATGTCGGCTTGTTTCTCCAGGTTACCCCAACCGGCGGCAAGCTCTGGCGGTTCAAGTACCGCTTCGACGGCAAGGAAAAGCTGCTGACTTTCGGCCTGTGGCCCGACGTGAGCTTGAAGCTGGCGCGGCAACGGCGTGATGAAGCCCGGACATTGCTTGCAGAAGGGATAGACCCCGGGGAGAAGCGAAAGCAGGAGAAGGCAGATGCCGAAGCTCAAGGGGCTGAAGATGCGAATACCTTTGAGGTGGTCGCCCGGGATTGGCACGCCAAACAGGTCAAGGTCTGGAGCGAGAGCCATGCCGTCAAAGTCCTGGGGCGTATGGAACAGCACCTTTTTCCGGCCTTCGGGCATGTCCCGATAGCAACGCTTCGCGCTCCCGCCATCCTGCCCACTCTTCGGGAGATCGAGGCTAAGGGGCATCATGAGACGGCCAAGCGGCTGCGCCAATTCTGCGAGGCGGTTTTTATCTTCGCCATCTCCACGGGCATTGCCGAAAGAAACGTCGGCGCGGACTTGCGAGGGGCGCTTGCTCCCTGCCGCGCCACGAACCGGTCAGGGGCGCTACCTCTTTCCCTGCAACCGGACGAACGGCCGCAGCATGTCGAACATGGCGCTTGACGCGGCGTTGCGGCGTATGGGGTATGAGCAAGGGGAAATGTGCACCCACAGCTTTCGGGCCACGGCTTCCACACTTTTGAATGAGCTTGGCTGGAACAGTGACCTTATCGAGCGGCAGCTTGCCCACGCCGAGCGCAATTCCATCCGCGCCGCCTACAACCGGGCTGAATATTTATCCGAGCGCCGGGAAATGATGCAGGCCTAAGCCGACTACCTGGACGCGCCGAGTGCGTCCTTGGGCTTCGCGGCCTCGCTGCAGCTTCTCACGAGCCTGGGGTTTGCAGCATCGTCAAACATGGACTCCTGCCCGCCAAAGGGGCCAAGACGGCGTCGTAGCTCTGGGCGGCTTTTCTTGGGCGGCTAATCTCCTTGCCACAGCGTTTTTCTCTCTCACGTGGCATTAGCGTCGTCTGGCCTGGCAACGGGCCTCTATGGGCCTCTATGGTGCGCTTTGGGGGAAGCTCAAGTCGTCCCAGGCGTTTGGGGGAATTGCCGAACCCGCTAGCGAACGTGACGCGGTTGGCATTCCTCGAAGAGGCCTTGAACCGAAACCGCCCTTCTGGAACTGGCTGTTGGCCTCCTGCTTCCAGCCTCGCCTGAGGATCATACGGTGTGCCAAGAGGCGTTATTGGCTCTCCAGTCTTTTTTTTCGATCAGCCTGGGAATCATGTGGCTGTGAGCGTCCGAGATATTTCCCGCTGGGGTCGTAGAGCCTGCTGCTGCCGTCTGGCTGGGTGACGATCCGACCCTGGTAGCGCCCCTGTGCGTCAAAGACCCTGGCCGAGTTGTTGCCAGGGTGTTGGGCTACGCGTCCTTGGTACTGGCCCTGGGGGCCGTACAGGGTGGAGGTATTGTCGGCCAGGGCAGGCGTTGCCAGTGACACGGCCAGAAGGACGGCGGCAAAGAAGTGGTTCATGCTTGGCGCATACCACTCCAGACTCGGCATTGCCACGCTCTTGTCCCATGACCGGCGGCTGGTGCGCTCCACTGCGCCAACAGCTGTTCGCCGCGATAGGGGGTGTGGGGTGCGTAGAAACATCTCCGGGACTCTTGAGCGCGGGCGAATCGTCCTTTGCTTTCTGGCCGGACAACCGGGGAGGCGATCATATTGGCACTAGTTAGAAGAGGGGGACAAAGACCGAAAAGGCCCGCCGCGCCTGGGTTTGCGGGCGACGACGGGCACGAAGAGGATTTGGCACGGATTGATCGAAAATGGTAGAAAAATGCGCGGGTTTTGGCATGGGAATGAATGGCTTTTGAGGGGCTAGCGCACGTATTCGCGGCAGCTCCATACCACTCGGCCGATGATGCGCACCGTGCCGGCCAGGTCGCCGTTCATATCCACTTCTATGGGCGCATAACGCTCGTTACGGCTTTGCAAAACGAGCTTTCCAGGCACACGAAGCAAGTATTTCAGAAAGACTTCTTGCTCTAATCCTACCGCGAACATGCCGCCGGCTATTATTTCACGCTGGCTTTCATCTATCAGTACGGTGTCTCCATCCTCAACAACAGGCTCCATGCTGTCGCCAACAACGTCCATCAGAACCATTTTTCCCGGACGTCCCTTCCTTTTTAAGAACTTCGTTCGAAAAGCGTAATACCCTTCCACTTCTCCGCTGGTTTCCAGGCTGCCGGTGCCTGCGGTCAGACGGGCCTTGACCTTGGGAACCATGGTCAGGCCGTGGTTTGGCGCGTCTTCCTCGGAAATGAAGATCGGGGAGGTGGTGTGTTCTTGCGCCTTTGTGGGCACAGTCTGGGCACTACCCCGGAGCATGGGGCCTGTGCCGTAGAAAAGCCAGTCGGCCGAAACGGAAAAAGCTTTTGAAACCTTGGCAATCCACACAGGCGGGATTTGTAAATTTCTCTTGGCCGAGGACACTGCACCCTGCTTAATTCCCAGTATTCTAGCCAGTTCCGTATCGGTGCCCGCCCCCGTGGCCTGCTTTAGGCGTCCAAAAACCTCCATGAATTCTGAGGTTGCAGCTTTTTCGTCGAAAGGTGAAAGCGAAGCTGCAAGCATGTCGAATCTTCCTTTTAAGTGTATCACCAATTAATTCACATAATTAAATGAACATCATGTTTTCTGGCCAAAGATTTAAGCTGAAAAAGCTTTTTTCGTTGACTACGACATGATGAACAGTTAATCCTAGCCTCACGACGGCTACGGTTGTTCCGCCACGTACGTAGCTACCAGGGGCGGCCG
>DLGG01000048.1 GCA_002482565.1 Solidesulfovibrio magneticus | reverse complement strand
GCGCCCCAGGCCCCGGCGACCGCCCAGGCCCCGGCCCAGCCGGCCCAACCCCATAACCTCGACGCCGTGCGCGTGGCCGGCCTGGCCATGGACCCCGAACGCGGCCGCTATCTCCTGGCCGCCTTTGACCGGCCCGTGGCCGGGGCCCGCGAAGGGGCCTCTCCGGCCGCCGACCCGGCCGCCATCGAGCCGGCCATCCCCGGCCGCTGGACCTGGGCCTCGCCCTACATGCTGCGCTTCGAGCCCAAGGACGGCTTTGCCCAGGCCACGGTCTACACCATCGCCTTCAAGGGCCAGGATTTTCTCACCCCGCCCCAGACCCTGGCCGGCAAGGATTCCTGGCAGGCCAGCTACGGCAGCTTCGAGGTGGCCCGCCTCACCGCCCATCTCGAACCCGCCCCGGAAGGCGGGGCCATGGTGGTGGTTCGCGGCGAGGCGGCCTTTAACCGCTCCGTGGACCCCAAGGCCCTGGTCAACCACATAAGGCTCATCGATCCCCGCGCCCCGGACAAACCCGTGTCCGTGTCGCTGACCACCACCTACGCCGCCAAGAAGCTTGAATTCGTTTCCGATCCCATCGAGAAGACCCCGCAGCAGCGCGACGTGAAAATCGTCATCACCCCGGGCCTGCGACCGGAAAAGGGCAGCATAGGACTTAGCCGCGAAGCCATGGCCGTCATCCCGGTGGCCCTTGACCCAAATTTGCGCCTGCGCGAGGCCAAGGCCGTGTCCGAGGAAGGCATGGCCGCCGTGCGCCTGCTCATGTCCACGCCCGTGGAAGCGGGCGAGGCCGCGGCCGGCCACATCCGCGTCGAACCCGATCTGGCCACGGAGCTGTCCGCCGACGGCGCGGAACTCATTTTGAGCGGCGAATTCGAACCCGGCCGGGAATACGCCGTCACCCTGGAAAAAGGGCTGACGGCCGGCGACGGGGCCGTGCTCGGCGAGACAGCCACCCGGACCGTGCGCATCCCGGATCTGGCCCCGTCCGTCGATTTCCGCGACCAGGGAGTGTTTTTGTCGCGAAACGGCTACAAGAACCTGGCTGTGAAAAGCGTCAACGCCGCCGCCGCCGAGGTGTCCATCGACCGGGTCTATTTCAACAACATGTTCCCGCTTTTCACCATGGACTACTCCGCCTTCGAGGACGATTACGGCGGCGGCGGGGTCAATCCCAACCTGGGCGACCGCATCTTCAACGACCGGGTGCCGCTGCGCCACAAGAGCAACGCCGCCGAGATCACCCCGGTCAACCTGGAAAAATACATCCAGGGCCATGAGCCGGGGTTGTACCGCATCGCGCTCACCGTGCCGGGCAAGTTCGAGGGCTACCAGCGGTTCGTGTGCCTCACCGACATCGGCATCGTGGCCAAGTCCGGTCCCGGCGACCTGCTGGTCTGGACCGCCTCCACCACCACCCTGGCCCCCCTGGCCGGTGCCTCGGTCAAAGTCTTCTCGCACCAGAACCAGGAGATCGCCGCCGGCACAACCGACGCCCAGGGACTGTTCCGGGCCAAAATCACTCCCCGATCCAATTACGACAAGCGCCCCTATCTCGTCGTCGCCCAGAAAGGGGCCGACGTGAGCTTCCTGCTGTACGACCGCTTCCGGGCCGACGACGCCGGCCTCGACGTCGGCGGCGCGGTCATGCCGGCCACCGGCTATACCGCCTTTGTCTACGGCGAGCGCGACATCTACCGCCCGGGCGAGACCCTGGAAGGGCTGGCCGTGGTGCGCGACGTGCGCCTGGGCGTGCCGCCCTCCATGCCGGTGCTCATCCGCCTGTCCGATCCCCAGGGCCGCAAGATCGGCGAACAGGCCGCCGTTACCGGAGCCGAGGGCGCGGTCAGCCTCAAGCAGGCCCTGCCCAGCCAGTCCCTGACCGGGGCCTACAGCCTGGAAATCGTCACCGGCGAGACGGTCATCGGCCAGTACCGCTTCCAGGTCGAGGAGTTCGTGCCCGACCGCATCAGCGTGTCGCTTAGCGCCGACACGGCCAAGGCCGAACCCGGCCAGCCCGTGGCCTTTGGCGTCACCGGCCGCTATCTCTTCGGCGCGCCCGGGGCCGACCTGCCGGTGGAAGCCCGGGGCCGGCTCGTCAAGGCTCCCTTCGCGCCCAAGGGCTACGAGCAGTACGTGTTCGGCGACCCGGAGCGCAGCTTCGAGGACAGCGAATTCTTCCAGGAATCGGCCGCCCTGGACGCCGAGGGCAAGGCCTCGTTCACGGCCGAACTGCCCGGCGACCTGTCGCCGCCGGCGGCCCTGGAAGCCGTCTTCACGGCCCGGGTGCGCGAAGGCGGCGGCCGGGGCGTGGCCGGGCTCGTGCGGATGCCGGTCCATGTCTACCCTGCCTATCCGGGGCTCAAGCGCCTGGCCAGCGACGCCCTGCCCCCGGGCAAGCCGGCCGTGTTCGAGTGCGTGTCCGTGGCCAGCGACGGCAAGCCGGCGGCCACGGCCACGCTGACAGCCACGCTTTACCGCGACCAGTGGCAGACCGTGCTGCGCAAAGACGGCGGAACCCTCAAATACGAATCCGTGCGCGACCCCAAACTTGTGGAATCCAAGGATGTGACGCTGACCGCCGGCAAGGGCAAGGTGAGCTTCACCCCGCCGTCGTTTGGCAGCTACCGCGTGGTGCTCGAAGATCCGGCCTCCGGCGCTGCCGCCCAGCTCGAATTCTACGCCGGCGGCTTTGGCTACTCGCCCTGGGCCATGGAGAACCCGGCCCGCATTGAACTGAGGACCGACAAAGCCGACTACGCCTCGGGCGAGACGGCCAAGGTGCAGGTGCGCGCGCCCTTTGGCGGCAAGCTTTTGGTGGCCGTGGAAGGCACGGCCATCCATGACGTGCAGATCGTGGACCTGCCCGGCAACACCGGCGAGGTGCTTGTGCCCATCAAGTCCGAGTACCTGCCCGGGGTCTACATCACGGCCACGCTGGTCAAGAAGACGGCAAACGTCGTGCCCGGCACGCCGTCCCGGGCTTACGGCGCAACCCCCATCGGCGTGGACAAGGCCTCGGGCAAGCTGCCGGTGGCCATAGCCGCGCCGGCTGAGATCCGGCCCGGCACGACCCTGGCCGCCGAGGTCTCGGCCCCTCCCGGCAGCCTTATTACCGTGGCCGCCGTGGACGAGGGCATCCTGCAGCTCATCGCCCAAAAGACCGCCGATCCCTTCGCCGCCTTCTACGCCAAGCGCCAGCTGCAGGTGGAGACCAGCGACACCTTCGCCCTGCTCCTGCCCGAAGTCGCGCCGCTTATGGGCAAGGCCCTGGCCGGCGGCGGCGACGGCCTGGAAGACCTGTCCGGGTTCGTGCGCTCCCAGAGTCCGGCGGCCCGGACAGTGGCCTTCTGGTCCGGCCCGGTGCTGGTCGGCCCCACGGGCAAGGCCGAGGTGCGCTTCGACATCCCCGAGTTCCAGGGCCAGGTGCGGCTCATGGCCGTGGGCCTGTCCGGCCGGCGCTTCGCCGGCACCGAGGCCAAAACCATCGTCAAAAGCCCGGTGGTCGTGCTGCCGAGCTTCCCGCGCTTCCTGGGCTTTGGCGACAAGGCCCAAGCCACGCTCACCGTGCGCAACGACACCGGCAAGGACGGCTCGTTCACCGTGGCCCTGTCCGCCGCCGGCCCGGTCTCGGTGGTCGGTTCGCCGCGCATCGTGCCCATCGCCAAGGGCGGCACGGCCAACGTGCCCTTTGATCTGACTGCCGCCCAGGCCGAGGGGCTGGCCAGCCTGTCCCTGGCCGTTACCGGCAACGGCGAGACCACGGCCGACACCGTGTCCCTGCCGGTGCGCTCGCCCCTGCCGCCGCGCACCTCGGTGCGCTCGGGAGCCCTTGAAACAGCCAGCCTCACCATCCCGGAACTGGCCTCGGGCGAGTTTTTGCCCGGCTCGGCCAAGCGCGACGTGGCCGTGGGGCCCTATCCGCTCATCCGCTTTGCCGGCAATCTGAAGGCGCTTCTGGGCTACCCTTACGGCTGCCTGGAGCAGACCACGTCCAAGGCCTTCCCGCTGCTCTACTTCGCCGATCTGGCCCGGGCCATGGACCCGGGCAGCTTCGAGCGGGACAATCCGGCCGGCATGGTCTTGTCCGCCATCCGGCGCATCACCGGAATGCAGCTCTATAACGGCGGCTTTTCCATGTGGCCCGGCGGCGACGAGCCGCAGGCCTGGATGAGCCTGTACGCCGCCCATTTCCTGGTGGAAGCCGCTGCCGCCGGCTATCCCGTGGACAAGGAAGCCCTGGCCCAGGCCCTGCGCTTTGCCGCCGAGACCGGCCGCGAGGCCAAGCTCGACGCGCCCGACGGCCCCAAGCTCGCCGCCTACGCCCTCTACGTCCAGGCGAAGGCCGGCCGGGCCGACATCGGGGCCATGGACAACCTGCGCGACGCCTCGGGCAAGCCCCTGCCCGCCGAGGCGCGCGGGCTTCTCGGCGCGGCCTACGCCGCCGTGGGCAATGCCCGGGCCGCCGACAGGCTTCTGGCCGGACCGCCGCCCTCGGGCGAGGCGCGCAAGGAGACCGGCGGGACGCTCGATTCCACCCTGCGCGACAAGGCGCTCTACCTCTCGGCTCTGCTCGACGCCGCCCCGGCCGATCCGCGCCTGGGCAGCCTGGCCGTGGACGTGGGCCGGCTGCTGGAGGGCGAGGCCTACCCGTCCACCCAGGAAAACGCCTTCGCGCTCATGGCCCTGGGCAAGTTCCACGCCCGCCAGCAGGCCAAGAAGCCCTTTGCCGGCAAGCTCTACGCCGGCTCGGGGCTGCTGTCCGACGTCACCAGCGCCAAGGTCCTGAGCCTTCGGGGCCTGGGCCAACCAGGCGACCTGCGCCTGGACCTCGACCCGGGCTACCAGCCCGGCAGCTGCTACTATTCCGTGCGCACCCGGGGCATCCCCTCGGCCGCCGCCTACAGCCCCCAATCGGCCGGCCTGGAAATCGCGCGCAGCTACCTGACCCGCGACGGCAAGCCCATTGAGGGCAACACCGTGCCCCAAGGGGCGCTGGTGGTGGTCAAGTTCGCCGCCCGGGCCACCGCCGGCCCTGTGGCCAACGTGGTGCTGGAAAACCTGCTGCCGGCCGGGCTGGAAGTGGAAAACCCGCGACTGGCCACCACCGAGCGCCTGCCCTGGATGGAAACGCCGGGCGAGGGAGAAACCACCCACCTCGACCTGCGCGACGACCGCATCCTGCTTTTTGCCGATCTGCGAAACGACAAGTGGCAGACCCACTACGCCCTGCTTCGGGCCGTGACCCCGGGCGTTTTCAGCCTGCCGCCGGCCCAGGCCGAGGCCATGTACGCCCCGGAACTGCGAGCCAGCGGCGAGACGGCAACCTTTACCGTCGCACCGGCCGGGAGATAGCGCCGGCTTTGTATGGAAAAATTCAAACGACTGGTTGCTTCGTGCGTGCGCAGCAACGTTTCCGATCTGCACCTGCGGGCGGACAAGCCGGCGGCCGCCCGCAAAAACGGCCAACTGCACTTCCAACGCGACATCGTCTTTAGCGCCGCGGAACTTGACGATCTGCTGACCAGCCTGACCACCGACCGCCAGCGCCGCATCCTGGCCGAACGCTGGTCCGTGGACTTTTCGGCCCGGCTGACCGAGTCGCAGATGCGCCTTAACGCCTTCCACACCGCCGACGGCCTGGGGCTGGCCGTGCGTTTTTTACCGGCCTCGGCCCCGAGCTTCGAGGACCTGAACCTTCATCCTTCATTGCGTGCGCTGTGCGCCCGGCCCTTTGGGCTGATCCTGATCTGCGGCCCCACGGGCAACGGCAAATCCACCACCATCGCGGCCATGCTGCGCGAGATCAACGAGACCCGCCCGACTCATGTGGTGACCCTGGAAGATCCCATCGAATACCGCTTCGTCTCGGAGCGCTCGCTTATTGACCAGCGCGAGCTCGGGGCACACTTTCAAAGCTTCGAGCAGGGCCTTCAGGACGTGCTGCGCGAGGATGCCGACGTCATCGTGGTCGGCGAGCTGCGCGAACCGGAGACCATGCGCCTGACCGTCAACGCCGCCGAATCCGGCCATCTGGTCATCGCCACCCTCCACGCCGCCACGGCCGAGGAAGCGCTGTTGCGCCTGTGCAACGCCTTTGCCCCGGACGCCCAGGACTTCGTCCGCTCGCAACTGGCTTCCTGCCTGTGCGCCGTGGTGGTGCAGCATCTGGAATTTTTGCCCAAGGCCGGCTTTCGCGTCCCGGTGCTGTCCATGGCCGTCAGCGCCCCGGCCCTGCGCAACATCATCCGGGAAAACCGCTTCAACCAGATCGAGAACCTGCAGCAGGCCGGCAAGGCCGAGGGCATGTTCACCTTCGAGCGCTACCGCCAGGAGTTTCTGGAGGCTAAGGCCAGGCTGACCCCGCCGGCCCTGGCCTTTCGGTCCTCGGGGCAGGCCGCGCCGCCCATCCGTCCGGTTCCGGAGCTGCTCGGATTGAATCTGACCCAGCCGCCCCAGGCCGCGCCTTGCCCACCCGAACCGCGTCAGCCGCCCCAGGCCGTCCACGACCTCGAAGGCGAAGCGCCCGAGCCCTACCGCATCGACGACGCCGTCTCCCTGGAAGAGCTGGTGGCCCAGATGCACGCCAAGACGCCCTGAGGCCGGGACCGGCAGGCAAGCATCACTGCCCGGCCCGCTGCGGGCCGCCTCCGTTGTCCGGCGAGCCGGACGTCAGATGCAGGCTTGGGCGGCAACAAGACCATGCCGGCCAAGCCCCCGAGGGCCTCGGCCGGCAACCACGGAGCCGTGGGCGGCTTGCGGGTTAGGGACGTGCAGCCCGGGCCTCAGGCCCGGCCACCGCCGACGCCGGCCGCCACCAGGGCCACGGCCCGGGACACGGTGGCGCCGGCATAGAGCATGGCCACATGGGAGACCGGAGCGGTCAACTCCAGCTCCCAGCCCGGGCGGTCGGGAACAAGCCCGCTTTCGGGCACAACCAGATTGTCCACGGGCGAGGCCAGGGCGACCAGCCGCGCCCCGGGCGGATCAGGCAAGGCGTTCAACCAGCCAAAGAGATTGCTCTCCGGGGTCAGCGACCGGCCAAGTTTCCCCACGGCCAGCCGGGCCAGGGCGCTGCCCTGGTGCGGCGTGCCGAGCGTCACGAGGCAACGGGTACGGCCGAGGAAATCTGGCTCGGCAGCCAGCCGCCGGGCCATGAGCCCGCCCAGGCTGTGGCCGAGGAAACAGACCGGAGCACGGGGCGGCATGAGCTGCCGCAGGCGCGCGGCCAGCCGGGCCGCCTCGGTCTCGAAATCGTCCCGAAAGCTCGGATAGCCCAGGATCAGCACGCGGGAGATGCCGGCCCGGCCAAAGGCCCACCGGATGCGCCAGAAGGCCGAGGGGTTGTGGTAGAGGCCGTGCAGGCACACGACCACCGGGGCCGCGTCCCCGTCCTGGCTGTTCCCGGCACGACCGGACGGGCGACGGGCCTTGTAAAACGGCCCCAGGGGATAGGCGGCCACCATGATCGCCTGGGCGGCCAGGGCCGAGGCCAGCCCTCGCAGCACGCAGGCAGCCCGGCGTCCGGGGCAAACCCGGGACAACAGCACGGCCCGGCCGCCCAGGGCAAACCAGCCGAAAGCGGCGTAGCTCACCCCGGCCACCACCGCGCCCACGGCCAAGGGCAAGGCGATCAGCCAGCCAAGGATGGTCATGGCGCGTCGCCTCCCTGGCAAGCCACCTTTTTGAGGTCTGACATTTCCTTGAAATATAAAATGAAAATCAAAACGTCAAACGCCGGGCAAAAAACCAGTTGACGGCCAGGGTCAAGATGCGTAGATACCGTTTCTCGCCGGGCGGGCGGGTAGCTCAGTCGGGAGAGCATCGGCCTTACAAGCCGAGGGTCACAGGTTCGAG
>DLGG01000005.1 GCA_002482565.1 Solidesulfovibrio magneticus | reverse complement strand
CATGGCCCCGGCCGGGGCCATGGGCGGCATGCCGCCGAAGCCGGCCGGCTCGGGAGGATGCATGCCCCCGCCAAAGCCCATGCCGCCTTCGGGCGCGGGCGGACGGAACCCGTCGCCGCCAAAGCCCATGCCGCCCTCAGGGGGATGGAACCCTCCCCCGCCAAAACCGCCTTCCGGCGGATGGAACCCGCCGCCGCCAAAACCGCCGCCGCCAAACCCGCCGTGGAAGCCCCCGCCGCCGAAGCCTCGAAAAGCCTGGCCGGCCCCGGGAACAGCAACGACAAGCCCGGCGGCCAGCCCCAAAACGCCAAGAAGCCGGCAGAAGCCGCGCGTGGTTACGTGTGCCATGGCGCGCCTCCGTTATGGCTTGGCGGCCGGGGCCGGCTTTTGGGGAGCGACCGCGATCCGGTTGGCGTCCTTGGGCGGCGTCCAGGCAAACGTCTTGGCGCTAAAGCCTGAAACCGCCTTCCAGTCGGCGTATTCGACCAGGGTGCGGGGGTCGCCGTGCAGCGTCTTGTCGGTGACGGCCAGGCGCAAGGGCCAGGGCGTCTTGCCGGCGTCGATCCACAGCTCGAAATCCCGGGTCAGCTGGCGAAAGGCCAGATGATGGCAGGGCTTGCCGCCCACGTCGCTTTGGCCCACGTAGACGGCCTCAAGGACGCCGTCCATGATGCTCTTGTAGGGATCCTCAGCCAGGAAATCGACCATGGGGCCGACCAGCCGCAGCTTGGCCAGGGCTTGGCCCAGGGCCTGCTCCAGGCGCGGCGGCACGTCCAGGGCGACGTAGGCCTTGGTCCGGGCGTCGTAGAGCGTCAGGTTCGGGCCGTTGACCAGCCACAGGCCGGACACGTCGTCGCCGGCGGCCTCGGCCCGCAGCTTGTCGGGACGCTCGGCCTTGATGGCCGTTTTGTGAAAAAAGGCCACCTTCTGGCCGTTGGGAAACACCCGATCCACCAGGCTGGCCTCGGTGACGGAAAAGGCGTTTAGGCCTTGCAGGTTGGCGACCATGGCCCGAAGGACCGCCTCGGCCTTGGGATCGACGGCCGGGCCGGCCAGGGCCTGGCCGGCGGCCAGGAGCAGGGCCAGGGCGGCGAGAATGACGGCGGGGAAGCGTTTGCGCATGGGGGACTCCTTGGGTTTGCCGCCGGCCGGACGTTTTGGCCAACGCCGGCGCGGCGGGTTCCGTGATACGAGCCGGCCGTGTCCCGCCGGATCAGAAGGTGAAGGCCAGACCGATGATGGGACCGTTTAGGGTCGCGTCGAATTTGAAGGCGCTTTTGCCGCTGCCCGTGTTGTAGTTGACGCCCACGGCCCGGTAGCCGGCCAGCAGCGTGCCGTGCTCCCAGAAGGTGTAGCCCACAAGGGCCGTGGCGTCCCAGGTCAGGGCGGAGCTGACGGAAAATCCGCCGATGCCGCCGCGAAGGCTCAAAAGCCAGGCGTCGGTGAGCCGGAATTCGGTCCTCGCGCCCACGATGGGATCAGCCCAGGTGCGCTGCTCGTAAATGTCGCGCCCGCCGCGCGGCCGGTCGCCGTCGAGCTTCAGCGCCAGACTCCAGATGCGCGCCCCGGCCAGCACGTCGAAGGTCATGGAAGAGGTCTGGTTCTGGCCCAGGGGCACGGTCCCGACCCGGTAGAAGGCGGCGACGTCGGTCAAAAACAGGCTGGTCTTGCCGTCCAGGGAAATACGTTTGCCCGAGGCTTGATCGCCCAAAAGCGAATAGTTGATGTCCGTGAAAAGCCCGACCCGGTCCTGGTAGAGCATCTCGATGTGGGCCATGGCCCCGATGTTGAGATACTTGGACAGATCGGCAAAGGAGCAATCGACGGTTGTCTGGTAGCCTCTGGCCCCGACGGTTCCGGAAAGGCCGGTCAGCCAGGCATAAGGGATCACGGTCCACTGGAAATCGCCGCGCGCTTGTTGTTGCGGCGTCCGGGCCAGAGCAGCGCTGGCGCTGAGGATCAGAACAAAAACAATGATGCCGACAAAATGCAACCTGCTGCGCATGGACTGCTCCACCATGTTCGTTTGGCCGCGCCCGGCAGCGCTGGCGGCGTTTGACATTTCCCCCGGTCTGGAAGGATGGCCCGAGACAATTGCGGCAAGTCTTCTCTGATACGACGGACGGCGTTTTATACGAAAACGAGCGTATTGCGTGACAAACGAATCCAAAGCCCGGTCCGCCGCCGGTTCCTGCATCCGGCAGCCCACGCCCGAGGCCGTGGAACCGGGCAAGCCCTTTACCCATACATGGCAGACTAAATACCGATGGCCTGATTTTGTCAATGAACCTCCTTTGGGACAGGCTCTTTGGGACGCCGGGCGCTCCGACGCAGCGGCGACGCGGCGGCCAGGCATGGCCGGCCGGGATGGCGACGTTGGACAGGGGAAGTTCGGTCGATGGGCGCGAGCCGGACGCCAGCCTGGAGCGACGTCCGTTCGAATGCCGCAGCAGGTGAGGCCTGCGGCGGCCAGGGATTTGCCCTAAACCCGCCGGCGGCATGCTTCCCGGCCCTCCGCAATGGGAAAGGAGGGCGAAGGGCTGCGTCCTTCGGATGCCGCAGCCATCCGATCGCGTTGCCGACTCGCCCATCGGTCCGGGGGCCGGCCGTAAATGTTGCGAGTCCCTTGTGCGAAAATACGACGAGGTTTGTTAAGACAAATCGCGTGGGTCAGTCTGTTGCCCGCGAAACGCCCCCGGCGCTTTTCGCGGACGCGGCCTTGGGGAGCTTGTGGGCGATGACGGCCACGATGGGGCCGCCGGGCTTGTTGATGAGTTCGTAGCGGGCCACGCGCCAGCCGGCAAAGGGCAGCGACCGGCACCAGCCGGCCACGGCCTGGGTTTCCTCGGCCCCGCCGGCATGGCCGCCGTAGCAGGCCAGGGCGATGACTCCCCCCGGGGCCAGGATTTCCCGGCTCGCCTCCAGGGCGGCCAGGGTGGTTTGGGGCCGGGTGACGCGGGTTTCGTCGCCGCCGGGCAGGTAGCCGAGGTTGAAGACCACGGCCGCCGCCCGACCCCGGTCGGCTTCGGGCAGGACATCGGCCAGGCGCTCATGGCCCAGGGCATGGAGGCGCACGCGCTCGGCCAGGCCGGCGGCGGCCAGGAGCCGTTCGGCCGAGGCGATGGCCTCGGCCTGCACGTCAAAGCCGTAAACCAGCCCCGACGGGCCGACCAGCCGGGCGAGCAAGGCCGTGTCGTGGCCGTTGCCCACGGTGGCGTCCACGGCCAGATCGCCCGGGCGCACGGCCTCGGCCAAAATGTGCTGCAAAAACGTCAGCGAAGCCGTGATCCGAGCCGCCATCATTCCCTCTTTTCGCGACCTTGCCGCGCCCTCGTCGCCCCCCTATCAGGGAGGGTCCGGGAGGGGGTTACCCCCTCCCGGCCGCCGGAGGCATCTTATCCCCTACTTACCGCAGCACTTTTTATACTTCACCCCGGAACCGCAGGGGCAGGGGTCGTTGCGGCCGGCCGGGGCGCGTTTGGGGGCGGCTTGGGGTTCGGCCGCTTCCAGCTTGCCGTCGAGGTAGTACCAGCGGCCGCCTTTTTTGCGGAACCGGGCGTGTTCGCGGATATCGCCGGCCTGGCCGTCCTTTTCGTAGGAGGCCACGAAGCGCACTTCGCCGCGCTCGTCGTCCGGGCCGCCCTGGGCGGTTTCGAGGATCTCCAGGCCTTTCCAGACCACGTCGGCGTTCCAGGCGGCGATGGTCGAGGCGGAAAAGCCGGGCCGCTTGGCCGCGACCAGGCTGGCCCCGAGATAGGCCATGTCGTTTTTCACAAAGGCGGCGTAGCGCGAGCGCATCAGCGCCTCGGCCGTGGCCGCCTTGGCCGTGCCGGCCAGGATCGGGCCGCAGCAGTCGGCAAAGGGCCGGCCGGAGGTGCAGGGGCAGAATTCGGTGTCGGTCATGGGGCATCCTTTGGCGGCGATGGCCGCCGCAGGGCTGTTTCCACAGCCGGGCGGCCGGGTCAATCCCCAACCGATGGATCGCGGCTCTGTCCGTCATCGGGCCGGCCTTGTCGCCGGCCCCGGCCCTGGGTTAAGGATGGCAGACCCGGCCGTTCGCCGTCCGGGGAAAAGCCTTGCCGACCGGGAGACCGCCATGCCTTTTGAACCCGACCGCTGGACCAGCTTCGCCTCGGGCGACGCCGCCATTTATCTATATCCCCAAGGCCCGGACTGGTTCGTGCCCAACGCGGCCGGCCGGGCCGCCATCGAGCGGGCCGCCGCCGGCTGCGCCGGGTCCGTGGACGACGCCCTGTTCCTGGCCCGGCTGCCCGAGGCCGTGGCCGCGCCCTACGCCGGCCGCCACGAGGCCCTGACCCTGTCGCGTCTTGGCGAACTGTGGCTGCACGTCACCGACCGCTGCAACCTGGCCTGCCGCCACTGCCTTTTTTGCTCCGGTCCGGCGGCCGGGGCCGAGCTGCCGACCGAACTGGCCCTGGCCCGCATCGCCGAAGCGGCGGCCCTGGGCTGCCGGGTCTTTGCGCTCACCGGCGGCGAACCGTTTTGCCATCCGGGACTTTCTGACATCGTGGCCGCCGCCCTGACCGTGCCGGGCAGCCATGTGGCCATCCTCACCAATGGCACGGGTTTTTCCGACCAAGCCGCCCTTGTCGCCTCCTGGCCCCGGGACCGGGTGCATTTCCAGGCGAGCTGCGACGGCCTGGCCCCGCGCCACGACGCCTTGCGCGGGACCGGCGCGTTCGCCCGGCTCCTTGACGATCTGGCCCGGGCCAGGGGCATGGGCTTTGGCGTCACCTTGTCGGCCTGCCCCACCAGGGACAACGTGGCCGATCTGCCGGCCCTGGCCGATCTGGCCGCAAGCGTCGGAGCGGCCGGCCTGCATTTCATGTGGCATTTCGCCGCCGGCCGGGGCCGCGACGACCATCGCCCGGACGACGACGCGCTGTTTGCCGCCGTGACCGAGGCGGCCCGACGGGCCGAGGCGGCCGGCGTGGCCATCGACAACCTGACCGCCCTGGCCGGCCAGG
>DLGG01000208.1 GCA_002482565.1 Solidesulfovibrio magneticus | reverse complement strand
GGCGGTGCAATCGGCGCGGGCGGCGCGGCCGGCTCGGACGGCACGGGGGCCGCCTGGGCCGGGGAGGGCAGGGAGGCAAAACGCACCCGGTAGACCCGGGGCGGCTCCTGGGCCATCTGGGCGGCCGGCCACAGCATAAGGGCGCAGGCCACCACCCCGTGGACGGCGCAGGCAAACGCCACATCGCGGGCGTCCATGCCTAGGGCCGCTCCAGGGCGGTCCGCTCGGCCACCACGCCAAAACTCTCGATGCCCGCTTCCCGGATGGCCCCCATCACCTCCACCACAAGCCCATGCAACACGCCCCGGTCGGCCCGCAAAAACACCTGCCGCTGGCCGGCGTTGGTCCGCCCCTGCAGCGCGGCGGCCAGGGAGGGCAATTCCACCTGGTCGGCATCGAGATAGATGCCGCCCGCCTCGGTGACGGACACGATCACATGGTCTCCCTCGGTGGGCAGGGTGTCCACGGTCCGGGTCTCGGGCAGACGGACGTCGATGCCCTCGGTCATCATCGGGGCCGTGACCATGAAAATGATGAGCAGCACCAACACCACATCGACAAAGGGCGTAATGTTGATATCCGCGGCAAAGCCCCGCGATTTCCCTCCTGACGCGCCCATTTAGCGCATCTCCCGGGCGGGGGACGGGGCAAAGGCCGCGACCGGGCCGCCCAGGGGGGCGGTTGCGGCCCGGTCCTCCGAAGTCCGGCCGCAGGCCCTGGTCAGGAGCTTTCGCGCGCCGGCCGGATCCACCACGGCTTCCTGGCGGATGCGGTTGATGAGCAGCCCGGAAAAGCCAATGGCCTGGGATTCGATGCGCGAAAGACGCCCAAGCAGGATATTGTAGCCGACCGTGGCCGGGATGGCCACGGCCAGGCCCATGGCCGTGGCGATAAGGGCTTCGGAAATGCCCGGAGCCACCGTGGCCAGGGAGGCCGAGCGCATCTGGCCGATGGCGTGGAAGGAGTGCATGATGCCCCAGACCGTGCCGAAAAGGCCGATAAAGGGGGCGGCGTTGGCCGTGGTGGCCAAAAGCGGCAACGCCCGTCCCAGGCGTTCGATCTCCTCGGCAATGCCCAGGCGCATGACCCGGCGCAGGTTGTCCACCCAAAGCGCCGGATCATCGCAGGCCACGGCAAGGCGGTCGCATTCGCCCACGCCCAGCCGGGCCAGCCGCCAGGGAGAACCGGCCGTATTTTCCAGGGTCCGCAATGTGGCCGCCAGATCACGGGTTTCAAGCAGGCTGGCCACGCCTCGGCGCAGGATGGCCTGGGCCTTGGCAAACGAACGCCAGAGGGCGCACATGGACATCCAACTGCCAAAGGACATGGCGACGAGCAACACCAGCACGGCCTTGGCCACCGGCGTGGCCTTGGCCAGAGAGTCCCAAACGCTTGCATCCATCACTGTCGTCCCGCCTTGGACGTCCGCGCGTCCGTTTTGATGAAATTGACTGTCGTTTTCAGACAGTATCCAATAGCGCCCGGTTTGTCTTATCCGAAAAACGCGCCGGACTTGCTCTGAACGCGCATCCGCCGTCAGCCTGGCTCCTTGATCTGCCAGCGCCGGGCCGTCTCCTGATCGTCCCACAAGGTTTTATACAACCCGCCGGCGGCCAGCAGGGCCTCGTGGCGGCCCCGGGCGACCACCCGGCCGCCGTCGAGGACGAGAATCTGGTCAGCCCCGGCAATGGAAGCCAGGCGGTGGGCGATGACCAGCACCGTGCGCCCCCGGGCCAGACGGGCCAGGGCGGTCTGGACAGCCAGGGCGTTTTGCGGGTCCAGGGAGGCCGTGGCCTCGTCGAGCAGCACCACCGGGGCGTCCTTGAGGATGGCCCGGGCGATGGAAATCCGCTGCCGCTCGCCGCCGGAGAGCCGGCAGCCGCCTTCGCCCACCCTGGTTTGCCAGCCCTGATCAAGTCTTTCAATAAATTCCAGGCAGTTGGCTTGCATGGCGGCCTCGCGCACGGCCGTAAACGGCGCGTCCGGCCGCCCCAGGCGGAGGTTGTTCTCCACGGTGTCGTCAAAGAGATAGACGTCTTGGAAGACCATGGCGATGTCGGCGTAGAGCCTGCCTGGAGCAATGTCGCGCACATCGGCCCCGCCCAGGCGCACGCTGCCGCTGCCGACGTCCCAGAAGCGGGCGGCCAGGCCGGCCAGGGTGGTCTTGCCGCCGCCGCTTGGCCCGACCAGGGCCGTGACTGTGCCCGAAGGCGCGCGGAAACCGACGTCAGCCAGGACCGGTGTGGTTCCATAGGCGAAAGCCACGCCGTCAAATTCCAGGTCGGCCCCATGGGGCGCGGCCGGCGTCCCGCGCACGGCCAGGGGCGGCAGGGCCAGCACCGAAGCGATGCGTCCGGCCGCCAGGGACATGAAACGGACCAGGGTGGAAAAGCTGCCGGCCAGATGCAACGGCTCGAAAAACCGCTGTCCGACGACCAGAAACAGGATGCACGCCGCCGGGGCCAGACGGCCGGCCGCCAGCAGATGGACCGCCAGGAGCATCATGGCCACGAAGCCGAAATCGAGGACCGCCCGGAAAAGCAGCAGCGGCACGGCTCCGGCCGTCTCCAGGGCCACGCTCAAATCCCTGTTGCGCCGCATGGCCGCCTCGATGCGGGCAAAGCGCGCGCCGGCCACGTTGTTGGCCTTGAGATCCTTAATCCCCTCCAGAAACTCCAACATATGGAGCAGCACGGCATTCTGGGCCGCCACATGGCCGCCGCCCAGCCGGCCCACCCAGCGATGCGCCCACAGCACCAGGGGCGCGGCCGCGGCCACGCAGCCGACCATGAGCCCGGCCAGCCGCCAGTCCACGGCGAACAGGCCGACGGCCAACAGCGCCGGCAGCAGCAGCGCGGCGGAAAGATCGACCAGCAGATGGCTCAGCACGGTTTCCACCCGGCCCATGTCCTGGAGCAGGTTGGCGGTGACGTCGCCGGGATCGCGGGTCTTGAAAAACGACAGCGGCAGGTCCTTGAGATGGCCGGCCAGCCGGATGCGGGCGGCGGCCACCAGCCCATAGGCCGTGACAAAGGCCCGGGTATGGGCGGCGGCCGAGACAAGAACGTAGGCCGCAAGCAGGGCGAACATGACCGCGGCCATGGCCCAAAGCCGCGCCGGCGAGGCGTCGCGGCCCTTGGCGGCCAGTTCGGCGACCACGACAAAAAGGATGCCCAGGGGCGCGCCCCGCAGGAACAAGGCGGCGCAGTTGAGGGCAAAGGGCAGGCGCAAGGGCGAAAGACCGCCCACCACGGTTGCGAAATCCTTTATCATGCAACCGCCTCCCCGCCGTCGATGGTCCACGTGCTGGCCTGCCGGTCCGCCTCCCACAAGGCCTTGTACCGGCCGCCGGCGGCCAGCAGTTCGTCGTGGCGGCCCCGTTCCACAATGCGCCCGTCGGCCACCACCAGGATCTGGTCGGCCCCGGCAATGGTGGTCAGGCGATGGGCCGCCACCAGCACGGTCTTGCCGCGCAGCAGCACGGACAGGGCGTTTTGGATTTCCAACTCGTTTCGCGCGTCGGCGTAGGCCGTGGCCTCGTCGAGGATCACCACCGGAGCGTCCTTGATAAGCGCCCGGGCCAGGGCGATGCGCTGGCGCTGGCCGCCGCTTAAATGGACGCTGCCGCCGCTGCCGATCACGGTGTCGTAGCCTTGGGGCAGGGCGGCGACGAAGTCGTGGCACCGGGCCGCCCGGGCCGCGGCTTCGACGTCCCGGCGGGCGGCGTCTGGCCGGCCCATGGCGATGTTGTCGTGGACGGATTCCGTGAAGATGAAAGGGTCCTGGAACACGGCGCACACGGTTTGCACCAAGGCGGCCTGGGACAGCTCGCGCACATCCGCGCCGCCGATGCGCACGCTGCCGGCGCGCACGTCCCAGAGTCTGGCCGCCAGGCCGGCCATGGTGGACTTGCCCGCCCCGCTTGGCCCGACCAGGGCCGTCACCGTTCCGGCCCGGGCCGTGAAGCTTATGTCCCGAAGGATGGGGACCGGGCCATGGTCAAAATCCACCCGGTCAAATTCCAGGTCGCAGCCGGCGCGGGGCGCTTGACCGCCCTGGCCCTGGTCCATGGCCGGGACGGCCAGGACAGCCTGGATGCGGGCAAGCCCCTCGCCCATGCGGCACAGCGAGCCGCCCAAAAGGGCCACCTTGGCCAGGGGCCGCAAGGCTCCCGGCCCAAGCAGGAGAAACAGGAGCAGCACCGGCAATTCCAGGCTGCCGGCGAAATACCACCACAGTCCGGCCGGCAGCAGCACAAACAGCGGCGCGCCGGTCAAGGCCATGAACATGGCCCAGGGCGGGGCGGCCCGGCGGCTCCACAGGCACTGGAGATCGCGAAAGGCCAGGATCGAGGAGGTCAGGCGGGCCAGGGAATCCACGGAGCGGTTGAAGATTTTGATGACCGCCATCCCGCGCACATATTCGATGATGGCGGCGTTCATGGTTTCCATGGCGTCATGGTAACGGGCAAACAGGCCGTCTTGTCGCCCGACGGCGAAAGCTCGGGCCTGGAGCAGCAGACAGACGGGGGCCGGAAGGAGCCCGACCAGGGCCAGACGCCAGTCGAACCAGGCCAGGAGGCAAAAGACCAGCCCGGGCAGGACCAGGCCGGACACGAGATCCGGCAGGTGGTGGGCGATGAAGACCTCTATTTCCTCCACGTCGTCAAAAAGCACCTTCTGGGTCGCGCCCGAGGTGCGGGCCGTGAAAAAGCCGCTCGGCAGCCGGGCGATGTGGCGCAGAATGCGTCGGCGCAACTGGTAGAGGATGTCGTAGGCCGCCATGTGGCTGAGCATGGTCGAGGCGAAATAGAGGACGTACTGGGCGGCGACGGCCGCCACGGCCCACAGGCCGATGGTCCACAACCGGCCGGCGGCGTCCGGACCGAAATCCGGGGCCAGGATGAGGGCCAGGGCGGCGTAGACGGCCAGGGCCGGGGCCAGGGACAGCACGGCGCTGGCCACGGCCAGGGCCACGGCCGCCGCCATTTTCCAGCGCCGTTCGCCAGCCAGGCGCAAGAGGGCCAAAAAGCTGCTTCCAAAAAGAGCCACGCGAAATACCTCCGCCGAGTGTGGCGTTTGCGAAACAACATTTATGTCTTCGCGAATAAAATAATGATTACGGCTTGTTGTTGCGTCCGGCAATGGCCCGGCATTTCCCGAACTCGACACCAGGCGGCCTGCGGTCCGAGGCCGCGGGCCGTGCGCGCAAGGGGCCTCAGGCGATGCCGGCCCGCCGGAAATGGCGCTCGACCATGCGCTGGCCAAGCAGTCCGCCAACCACCGCGCCGACGATGTTGGCGGCCAGGATGGCCAGCCCCATGTGCCAATCGAGGCTGGCTTCCAGGAAGTCGAGAAAGGCGCGTCCCACCCGACCCGAGGCGACCAGATCGCCGATGAAGGATTCGGACCAGAAGTAAAACGGCACATAGGTGCCGGCCACGTAGAACAGGCGCATGACGACATAGGCCGCGATGTTGGCCCCAGGCGAGGCGTAGCGCGCCCGGGAGGCGACCAGATCGGCCGCCAAACCGCCCAGGACGCTGGCAAAGCCCACCGTGAAAAAGCCCAGCAGCATGAAGAAAAAGCCCTGGGCCACGCCGCAGACGGTAAAGACTCCCGGTTTTCGCACCCGTTCCACCAGGAGCAGGAAGATGGGGCCGACAGCCACGGCCACGACGGCTTCCTTAAACAACACCAGCACCCCGGGCAGAAAATGCAGCAGGGTGAGCACCCCAAAGCCGACGACCAGGATCAGGGCGTTGAAAATGCCCAGGGTGATGCCGTCTCTGGCGTCTAAGTCCAACAAACGTCGCATGAATACGCTCCTTGTTCTTCGGATGCGCCGGCGGCCAGCAAGTCCTCGACAGCTTCGGCCGCCGGACAGTCCCGCACGAGGCGGCCTTCGGCCAGCAGCAGCAGGCGCGTGCAGGCGGTGCGGATGAATTCGAAATCGTGGGTGATGACCACAACCAGACGGCCTCGGGCGGCCAATTCGGCCACCAGCTCGGCCAGGGCGCGCATCCGGGTTCCGTCCATGCCGCTGGTGGGCTCGTCCATGACCACCACGTCGCGGTCGGCCACCAGGGCGGCGGCAATGAGGGTGCGCTGCTTTTCGCCCATGGAAAGGGAACCTGGATGCCGGTCAAGCAGCCCGGTCAGTTCCAGCCGGGCCGCGGCTTCCTCCAGCCGGGCGGCCACGGCCGGACAGTCTCCCAGGCCGATGCGCAGCTCCTGACGCACCGAGGCCGTGAAGAGTTGGTAGTCCGGGTCCTGCATGACAAAGGCGCAGCGGTTTTGCCGGGTTCTTTTGCCGGTTTTGGCTCCATCCAGGCGCACCGTCCCCCTGACCGGCTGGGCCAGGCCGCACAGGATGCGGGCCAGCGTGGTCTTGCCGGCGCCGTTGCGTCCGGCCAGGGCAATGACCTCGCCTGGCCGGGCCTCGAAGGTCACCCCGGCCAGGACCGCCCGGCCCTGGCGCGAAAACCAGACGTTTTCCATCGCCAGCCGTACCGGGCCGCCGCAGGGCGGCGCATGGCAAGGTCGGGCCGGGGCCGGGGCCGCCAACCGCCGTAGCCCCAAGTCCCGGCGCGCGTCTGCGTCCAGCCGGTGCAGGGCCTCGGGGGTAAAAACCGTCAGCCGGCCGGCGTCCACATGGACGATCCTGTCCGGCAGGCTGCCCAGATGGTGCAGGCGGTGGTCGATGACCAAAAGCGTCGTGCCCTGGTCGCGCAGCCAGGCGAGCAGCCGGGCCAGCCGGCGCATTCCCGGGATGTCGAGGTTGGAGGACGGCTCGTCCAGGATGACCACCTCCGGACCGTGGACGGCCACGGCGGCGATGGCCACGAGCTGGCGTTCGCCGCTGGACAGCTCAAAGACGCTGCGGGCAAGCAGATGGCCGATGCCCAGAAGCCTTGTGATCCACTCCAGCCGGGGCAGGGACCTCGAATCCGGCTGGCCAAAGTTGCGGCTGGCGAAAACGAGTTCCTCGGCCACGTGGGTCATGAAGAACTGGGCCCGGCAGTCCTGGAACACCGTGCCCACATGGCGGCCCACGGCATGAAGCGGCAATCCGGCGATGTCCCGGCCGGCCACGGCCGTCCGGCCCGTGACCACGGCCTGGCGCAGCTTGGCCGCAACGCCGTTGACGACCCCTCCCAGGGTGGTTTTGCCGCCGCCGCTTGGTCCGACCACCACCAGCACCTCGCCTGGCGCGACGTGCAGGTTGACGTCGTCCAGGGCCGCCTTCGCCGCCTGGGGCAGCCGGCAGGAAACGCCTTCCAGGGTAATCATCGGGCAACCACCCAGGCAACGGGGACAAAACCCACGGTCACGGCCATGGCGATGCCGGCCAGCCACAAGTAGCCGCCAAGGCCCAGGGGCGGCGCGGGCGGCGAGAGGCGTTCGGGCGCATCCAGGCCGCGCGTCATGGCCGAGGCGGCCAGTTCGTCGGCCAACCGGCAGCAGCGCACCAGCATGGGCAGGGTCAGGTATTCAAACAGGTCGATGGGGTTGACGAAAAAACCGGGCAACCCGACCCGGATGCCCCGGATGCTCATGGCGTCGCGGATGTGGCCGATTTCCCGGCGCAAGGTGGGCATAAACCGCACGGTCACCGCCACGGGAATGGCCAGCCCCTTGGGGAAATGCAGGAAATCCAGGGCGCAAAACAGTTCGGTCAGGGTGCTCGTGCAGGCTATGCCGCTAAAAATCATGAGCAGCGGCGTCATCTTGAGCGAGAAAAAGAGCAGGTAGGCCACCATGCCCGACACCACCGGGGCCGTGTCGGGCAGGTGGCGCACCGACAGGAGCAAGGCGCAGGCCCCGGCCGCTCCCCAGGCCAGGGTTTTAAACTGCCCCAAAACCAGCAGGAACACCGTGGCCAGAATAAAAGGCACGGCCAGGGACCAGATGCCGACGCCGACCAGGGAACTGACCCCGGCCGCCAGGGCCAGCAAAAGCTTGATGCGAAAATCCATGCCCGGGCGCATTGTCCACCTCCCGCCGCCAACGTTCCGATACATCGGCGGGCAACGCCTGTTTGCCGGCTTCCCCTGCCGCTGGCGGCAGGGGGGAGCCGGCTTTGGGACTGTTTCTAGAAGAAGAAGCTCAGGTTGACGCCGACCGTGGCCGGATCGCCGGCCCGGCCGTACCAGGTGTCGCTCATGGTGAAGGCGCGGGTGGCGTAAACTTGATTGAAGATGTTTTTGCCCCACAGATAGACTTCGTAATGGCTGCCTTCGTAGCCGGCCTTGGCGTTGACCAGTTGATAGGGGTCCTGGTGGCGGGTATTGGCCGCGTCCCACTGGATCTCGCCCGTGCCGACAAGCTCGGCGTTGGCAAAAAAACCGTCCAGGAAGCGGTAGGTTCCGCCGATCAGATAGGTGACGCTCGGCACGGAGGGCACGCGGTGGCCAGCATAGCTGACCCCGTTGTACATGAAGCTGTTGAAGGTGGCCTCGGTGTAGCCGAGGTTGCCGCGCAGTTCGAGGCCGGTCAGCGGCCGCAGCCGCAGTTCCGCCTCCAGGCCCCGGCTGGTGGCCGAGGCCGCGTTGACGATGGTGAAATCGGGATAGTCGGGCTGCTCGACCTGAAGGTTGGTCCAGTCGATGTAAAAACCGGCGATGTTGAACAGCACCTTCTTGTCGAACCACTGGCTCTTGACGCCGACCTCGTAGTTCCAGGTGAATTCCGAATCGTAGGCCTGGCCGGGGCTGGCCTTGAGGTTGAAGCCGCCGCTTTTGAAGCCTCGCGACACGCTGACGTAGGGCATGAGGTTTTCCGTGGCCCGCCAGTCCACGGCGAACTTTGGCAGCCAGGCGTCGAAATTCTTGCCTGAAGAGCCGGAGGCGTCGCTTATGCCGTAAGCTCCGCCGGTCCAACTGTAGTCGTAGGTCTTGTTTTCATTGTCAAAACGCAGGCCGGCCGTGATGTCGAGCTGGTCCCACAGGGTGTAGGTGGCCTGACCGAAGACGGCTGCGCCAAAGGTTCCGGTCTTGCCTTCCTGCTTGAGGAACCCGGCCATGCCGGAGTCGGGCATGAGCTGGGTGGTGTAGCGTTGGTCGTCGTATTCATAAAACAGGTAGGTCCCGGCCAGCCAACGCAAGGGGGAATCCGGGGTGTTGGACGCCAGCCGCACCTCTTCGCTTAACAGCGTGACGTCTTTGATGAGCTTCAGGCGCATGAGATCGTAGGGCGTAAAGTCCAGATCCTGATCCGTCAGGTTGTATTCGTTTCTGGCGGCGGTGATGGACGTCACCTTGACCGGACCGGCGTCGTATTCCGCGCGCAGCGATCCGCCCACCGCGTCCTTGTCGGCCTTGCCCGGGTAATCGACGTCCACCTCGTGGGGCTTGTCGGTCAGGGTGTCGAGACGGGCAAATTCGGCATAATTCCCCCGATAATGCTGCATGTCGGCCGACAGGGTCATGTTGAAGGCGTCGGACGGCGTCCAGTGGGCCGTGGCTCGGCCGTCGAGGTTGTCCTGCTTGTCCACGGCGCGGTCGTCGTCGAAGGCGTTTTTGAAAAACCCGTCGGTTCGAAACACATTGCCCGAAACCCGAAAGGCCAGTTTGTCCGCCACAAGGGGGCCGCCCGTGGCGAAGCTCACTTTCTGGGTATTGTAGTTGGCCACCGTTCCCGTCACCTTGCCTTCCCACTCTTGCCCGGGCTTTTTGGTGACCACATTGATGACGCCGGCTTCGGTGTTGCGTCCGTAAAGCGTGCCCTGGGGGCCGCGCAGCACCTCGATGCGCTCCAGGTCATAGAGGTCGATGTCGAAGTTGGGGTAATAGACGTCGTCAACGTAAAAGCCGATGGCCGGGTTGCCGGTCATGGAGCTGGTGATGCCGCGCATGGAGGCCGGTGCGCCAAAGGCGGCCGAGGGGCCGAACTTGACCATGTACATGTTGGGCACGGTTTCAAAGATGCGGCTGGTGTCGTCGATGTCGTTGTCGGCGATGGCGTCCTGGCCAAGGGGCGTCATGCTGACCGGAATGGTCTGGGGGTTTTGGGGCGTTTTCTCGGCAGTGACGGTCACGCTGTCCAGCGTGTACGACTTGGTCTTGGCCTTGGTCGTTTCCTCGGCATTGTCAGCGGCCTGAAGGGGCGCGCCGAGCATGATGCAGGCAACGGCCAACGTGGTTATCAGTAGCGGGCGAATGAACACAATACTCCTCCCTGTCCGCCTGTGGTTCGTGTTTCGTCTGCCCGGACGACCGTTTGGGCAGTCCTTTTGCCGTGATCCGACAACTGGGGCCGGACCGCGGCAGGCGTGTCGATGTCCAGTCTTCTATTGATTGTGATTGTCATGTTCAATAAATTATCTCCAGAGAGCAAACTTCTCCTGACAATCGAGGCTCCTTATCCGCAAGAGCGCGCCATTTCCCCTAAAGGCCAGGCCAGCCGGGTTCATCGATCGTGAAAAGAAAAAGAAAAATAAATAAAATTAAGATAATATCTCTAGGAAGGAGCCGAAAGGCGGGGAGGGCGGGATTTATCCTGAAAAGCAGGGGTGCTTGAGGTGTGATGAGCCATGATAAACGCGGTCCGGGGAAGGTGATCAGCATGTAGAAAGCAGCCACCGAGTGAACCGCAATACACGACCAGGGAAGTCGTAAATGTGGACTTCGTGTGAACAAAAGAAAAAGCGGGTTAGGAGATCTTCCTAACCCGCTGAATTTCTTGGCGTCCCCAAGGGGATTTGAACCCCTGTTAGCGGCGTGAGAGGCCGCCGTCCTAGGCCACTAGACGATGGGGACCTAATGCGAGGCTGGTGGGCCGTGCTGGGCTCGAACCAGCGACTCTCTGCTTAAAAGGCAGATACTCTACCGACTGAGTTAACGGCCCACACGGGAAGAATGTCTCTATGCCCAAGGGTCGCTTCTGTCAAGCGGTATCTCTGCGCCCCTCCAAAAAAGCCATCCTTGCCGACAAAACGGCCATCCTCGCCCAGCCCGCTTCCCAAACCGACGCCGGCGGACTATACCTCACGCCCCATGGACATCGCCCACATCTGGCAGGCCCTTGGCTGGCCGCTCCTGCGTTTGCTCGGTTCCCTGGCCCTCGGGCTTTTTGTCGCCAACCTCATCGAAGCCCTCAACTGGACCCGGTTCCTGGCTAGGCTGGCCGCGCCCATCATCCGCGTCGGGCATCTCAAGGACGTCATCGGCGCAAGTTTTTCCATGGCCTTTTTCTCGGGCGTGGCCGCCAACTCGCTTCTGGCCGAAGCCTACGGCCAGGGCAAGCTCAACGACCGCGAACTCGTCCTGGCCAACCTCTTCAACAGCCTGCCGACCTATTTCCTGCATCTGCCGCAGATGTTTTTCATCACCGTGCCCTTTATCGGCCCGCGCGCCGCCGCGACCTACGTCGGCCTGACCTTGGCCGCCGCCGTGGCCCGCTCGGCCGCCATTCTCGTCTACGGCCGGCTTGTCCTGCCGGCGCTGCCCGACGGCTGCGTGGTCTGCCATCTGACCGACGACGCCTTTTCCTGGAAAAAAGCCCTGGGCAAGGCCTGGAAACGCTTCAAGCGCCGGCTGCGCACCATGGTGCTTTTTACCGTGCCGGTCTATGTGCTCTTTCATTATCTGGCCGTGTGGGGGGCCTTCGCGGCCATAGAGCGCTTTTTGGCCGCCCATCTGGGCTTTTTGTCCTGGATGACGCCCCAAGCGGTCAGCATCGTGGTTTTTCAGATCGCGGCCGAGACCTCGGCCGGGCTGGCCGCCGCCGGCGCCATGCTCGGGGCCGGCGACCTCGACCATCGCCAGGTGGTGCTGGCCCTTTTGATCGGCAACATCCTGTCCACGCCCATGCGGGCCTTTCGCCATCAGTTTCCCTACTATGCCGGCATCTTCAAGCCCAAGGTCGCGATCCGGCTCATCGTCCACAACCAGGCCCTTCGGGCGGCCAGCCTCGTGGCCGTGCTCATCGGCTACGCCGTCTTGAGCTAGGTTCCGCAGTGGCCGCCGTGTCCGACGCCGCCTGGGCCGCCCGCGACGCCATCGCCCAATAGCAGCGGCTCTAAGACGCCGGCCGCCGGCCGGGAGCCTGCGGCGCGGCGCGAAAGGCCTTCCTCCCGACCGACGATGCAATAGTGTTTCTCGTCAATGCACCTCGACGTCCGCTCTGGCTCCCCAACAGGCAGCGAGCCAGTCCACGCCGGTCCCCTAGACTTTTCTCCAGTTGGGGGGCTGGGGGCCTGCGGCCCCCAGTCGCCGGAGGCATTTCTTCCTTTTCTCCTACTTTTGCTTGCGCTTGTATTCCACGTAGCCGGCCCGGGGATTGTCGCCGCCGGAGGACAGGTAATAAAAGACCATGGCGTCGGGGCCTTCGAGCTTGCCCAGGCGCAGGGCGTCCTTGTGGCCGACGAAGTAGAATTCCTCGCCGTTTTTGTCGATGACCCCGGAGAAGGTGTCCTTGCCCGTGACCTTGCCGGTCCAGCTGACCTCGCCGGTAAACACCCGGCCGTGTTGTTCCTTGATGACCAGGGTGGCGGACTGTTTGTCGCCGGTGACGAAGCCGTTTTTCGTGTCGTGCAGGGCGAAGCCGGCGGCTTCCCAGGTTCCGACGAGTTGCGGGATGCCCTGGCTCTGGGCCTGGGCGGAAACGGCCGGGACGGCCAGCAACAAGGCAACAAGGACGAGCAAGGCGCGGCGTATACGCATGGCGGACTCCTTTGGGGTTGGGGGTGAGGGCGCGGCCTGGGGCCACGGAATCATACTACCCGAGCGGAGCCGGAATGCAACGGGGGCGTGCGGGGTTTCGCGCCAGGCCGGCCAAGGCCAAGGCGGGTGGCGAAAGCTTGGCTCCGGGGGGGCAGGCTCTCAACGAAGGAGCCGGTTGGCGCATGGAACGGCGCGGACGGTGTTTACGCCGAGCCAGGGTTTTGCCAAGCGTGCCGGCTGTGGCCGTCTACTGGCCCAACAGTAATGGCAGCAGCGGCAAACTGGCGGTGGCTTGCAGGGCGGCCGGGATGAAGACCCTGGGTCGGCTGCCGCCGGACGGGCAGGTCGTGGAGACGGAGGGGCTGCCGGCCAAGAGTCGCGTCAAGATGGCGCTGACGGAATCATTGGGTCGGTTCTGGCGCAACAGCGCCCAGGCCCCGGCCACGTGGGGCGTGGCCATGGAGGTGCCGTTCCAGGACGCGTAACTCGTGTCCGAGTCGCCTGTGGACGAATAGATGCTCGAACCCGGGGCGAAGATGGTCACCATGCCCGGATACCAGTTGCTGAAGCCGCTTTCGGTGTCGCTCGACGTTGATGAGCCCACGGCGATGGATGTGGAGATGCAGGCCGGACCGCCGATGCCGGAACAGGAGTAGTCGTTCCCGGCGGCAATGGTGGTGGCGATGTTGACGGAACGCAGATTGTCGATGGCGGTTTTACGGGAGTCGCTGTCGCAGGCGCTGGAGTAGGAACCGCCGCCGAGGCTCATGCTGGCGGCGGCGATGCTGTAGGTGTTGCGCAAGGAATAGACGTAATTGAGGCCGGCCAGCTGGTCGCTGGAATAGGAGCGCACGTCGCCTGAACTGGTAAAGATCGAAAAGACCTGGACGGCGATGAGGTTGGCGTCCTTGGCCACGCCGGCCACGGAGCCGTCGGCTTTCTTGCCCGTGGCGATGCCGGCGCAGTGGGTGCCGTGGTCCCAGCCCGTGAGGCTGCTCGAATAGTGGGCGGCGCTGCCGGTCCCGTAGGCCGTGGTCGTGCCGCCGGGACAGTTTCTGTCGGCGCTGAAACAGGCCTCGACAATGGTCTTGCCGGCGAAAAATTCGTGGGTGCGGCGGATGCCGGTGTCGAGGATGGCCACATGCCAGCCTTGGCCGGTGTAGCCCCGGGCCCAGGCCGTGTCCGCCCCGATCTTGGGCGGCCCCCAGTTGAGGTTGGAGGCCGGTTGGTCGGTGAGGGCGCTTTCCGGCTCCGCCTCGCCGCTCTTGGCGCGCTTTTCCGTGACAGGCAACGGCAGGGGCACGGCCTCGTCCACTTCGATGGAAGTGACCTTGGGATTATCCCGCAAGGCGGCCAGACCCTCGGGGGTCACGGACAGGGCGGCGTAGGGCAGGGCGGAATAGGTCCGATGGACGGTGTAGGCTTTGGCCGGCAGCTCGGCCAGCATGGCGTCGGCCCCGCGCCGCATGGCCCCGGCCAGGGCGGCGTCGGCGGCCAGGGCGGCGGTGCGCGACTGGCCGGCTTCCTCGGGCGTCACCACCTTGTGGCTGCGCGATGCGGCGGCCAGTTCGTCATAGTCGGCTACGGCGAAGCCGACGATGATTCTGGCTTGGCCATTTTCCGTCAGGCTCGCGGCGGGCAGGGCGTTCCAGTCGAGGTCCTTGCTGCCGGCCAGGGCCGGGGAGCTGACGCCAAACAGCCAAAAGACGAGGAAGGCGGCCAGGATGGCCCTGGAGTTGCGGCAGAGGGGGGGCATGGACGTGTCCTCACTGGAGGGCGGAGGTTACTTGCTTGCTCGCGGCTGTTGGCGCAGGGAAGGGAAAGGAGCGCATCTGCGCCGTCGCCGCAAGACGTTCTTAGGCCTTTGTTAAGCCAAATGCTGGCCGACGAAAAGCGAAAACATATGCTGCGGTTGAACGGGCAATGGGAGGCGGATATACAAGTTATGTTCTGGCGGTAGTCAGGGAATATGCTTCATTTCCCAAGGATCTTTTGCTGGGTGAAGACATGTCGGCGGGAAATGATGAGAGAAGAAAACAAACGCAACGGCCGCTGCAGGCTGGCTTGACGACAAGAAAAAGGGGGGCTCCGGCCCCCCTTGGTCTTTGTTGTGATGCCGACGCCGTCGGCCTAGACGTCAAAAAGCGATTCCAGGTCGGTGCGCGTGAGCGACTTGAAGGCGTCCTGGCCGGGGATGACGGCCTCGGCCACATCCCGTTTCTGTTCCTGGAGCTTGAGGATCTTTTCCTCCACCGTGTTTTGGCAGATGAGCTTGTAGGAGAAGACCTGGCGCAACTGGCCGATGCGGTGGGTACGGTCCGTGGCCTGGTTTTCCACGGCCGGGTTCCACCACGGGTCGTAGTGGATGACGTAGTCGGCGCTGGTGAGGTTAAGCCCCGTGCCGCCGGCCTTCAGCGAAATGAGGAACACCTTGATGTCCTCGGTCTGGTTGAACTTGTCCACCTGGTCGAAGCGGTCCTTGCTGGAACCGTCGAGGTAGCAAAACGGCATCTGGCTGATGCTCATCCAGGACCGGATGATGTGGAGCATCTGCACGAATTGCGAGAAGACCAGCACCTTGTGGCCTTCCTCGATGCAGTCCGTGATGAGGTCCTTAAACGCGTCGAACTTGCCCGAGGGCAGGTTGGTGTTGACGCCGGGCAGGTCGAGCTTGAGCAGGCGCGGGTGGCAGCAGATCTGGCGCAGCTTCAAAAGCGCGTCCAGGATCGACATCTGCGACTTGGCCATGCCCTTTTCATCGACAGTGGCCAGCACCTGCTCCTTGAGCTTTTTGGCCAGGGCGGCGTAAAGCTCCAGCTGCTCGTCCAAGAGGTTGCAGTAGTAGGTGTTTTCCACCTTGGGCGGCAGATCCTTGGCCACCTCGTTTTTGGTGCGCCGCAGGATGAAGGGTTTGACCCGGCCGCGCAGGTAATCAAGCGTCTCCCCGTCGCCGTCCTTGATGGGCTTGACGATGCCGCGCTGGAAGGCGTTCTGGCCGCCGAGGAAGCCCGGCATGAGGAACTCGAACAGCGACCACAGCTCGAAGAGGTTGTTCTCGATGGGCGTGCCGGACAGGCAAAGCCGGGTCTTGCCGGCCAGGCGCCGCACGGCCCGGGCGGTGATGGTGTTGGGGTTCTTGATGTTCTGGGCTTCGTCCAGGATGATGGAGGCGAATTCGTACTTGAGCAGCTCGTCGAGGTCCCGGCGCAGGAGCGCATAGGTGGTGATGACGAGGTCGGATTCGGCGATGCGCCTGAACATGTTCTCGCGCCGCGCCCCGTAGATGATGAGCTGCTTGAGGTCGGGCACGAATTTCTGGGCCTCGCGCTCCCAGTTGGGCAACACCGAGGTCGGCACGACGATGAGGTTGGGGCCAATGGCCCCGCGCTCGACGTTGTGCTGGATAAACGACAGGGTCTGGACGGTCTTGCCCAGGCCCATTTCGTCGGCCAGGATGCCGCCGAAGCCGTATTCGCGCAGGAAGTTGAGATAGGACAGCCCCTGGACCTGATAGGGCCGCAGGGTGGCGTTTAGGCCCTTGGGCGGCCGCACCTGGACGATCTCGCGGAAGCTGTGGATCTTCTGGCGCAGGTTGTTCCAAAACGAGTCGGTGCGGGCTTCGGGCATGTCCTCCAAAAGCTTGTCCAGGACCGGGGCCTCGAACTGCTTGAACTTGGTCTGAGGCGGCTTGTCCGTGTCGTAGCCCAGGGCCCGCAGCTTGTGGGCGAGCTTTTCCAGCCACGATTCGGGCAGGCTGGTATAGGAGCCGTCCTTGAGCTGGACATAGCGCTTGCCCTGGGTCCAGGCTTTCCAGATCTTTTCGATGGGCACCCGCTGGTCGTCGTACTGCACCTGCAGATCGAGGTTGAACCACTTCTCCTCTTCCTTGGACTCCACCTCGGCCACGATGACCGGGGTGGACAGGCGCACCTTGTAGCGGGTCAGGTTCTTTTCGCCGAATACCCGGTACTTCTCAATGAGCTTGGGATAGGCGTCGAGCAAAAAGACGATGGCTTCCTCGGTCTCCAGGAACCAGTTGGCGTTGTTTCTGGCCTGGAAACGCATTTCCACCAGCATGGTAATAAGCGCCTGCTCCTGGTCGCAGTCCCGGGCGATGAGATAGGACTTGCCGTCGTGGAGATACGAGGCGGTCATGAGATCGGGGTTGGGGCCGGGGACCGTGATCTCGCCGTGCTCGGTCTGGTAGACGTTTTGGATTTGCAGGGTCAGCAGGCTGCCTTCCTCGTCGAGGAAGATTTTCGGATCGAAATTGGCCGGCACGAAAAACGGCTGCATTTTGACCAGGAACTCTTCCTGGCCGTACAGGTCGGTCATGGGCAGATGGGTCCACACCCGGTCGAGGAATTCCGACACGTCGGCGGTGGGAATAAAGGGCGGATTCTGCGTCATGTCCGACACGAGCTGGGGCGGCAGGCCGGTCTGGACCGGATAGAAGGCGTTTTTCCAGCACACCCAGATGGGCATCTGGCCGTAGAAATAGACCTCCTGGCCGAGGATGGAAAACGGCGACTTGCCCGGGCTGCCGAGCAGGATGTCAAAGGACAGGCCGTCTTCCTGAAGCCTGGGGGCCAGCTGCAGGCGCATGGTCTTGGACTCGATGCGCACGGGCTGTTCGGTGTCGCGCCAGTAGAGGTAGTATTCCTTGCCGATGGCCCAGAAAAACCAGGCCAGAAGCCCGGGCGGGATTTCCACCCGGTGGCCGGCGTAGTCGAGGTGGTGTTCGAGCATCTCGGCCACCACGGGCAGAGTGGGGGACAGCTCGGACCAGTCCGGGTTCTTGATGATCTGCTCCAGGGTGATCTCGGAATGCACCTGGGAGATGCCGGACTTGTTTTGCCTGGCCCGGAAAAAGGCCACCTGGAGCCGGCCGGGCTCGGGGTGGAAGCGGAAGATGAGGTAGTGGCGGCCGGGTTCGGGCTCGGGCTCGGTGGAGAAATAGGTGCGGAAGGTCTGCCGCCATTCCCCGCGCGAGGCCAGGGCGGCGCTGTCGCCGGTGTCGCCTTCGCCGGATTCTTCGTCCAAGGTGCGCAGGCACTTAAGCGCCGTGGCCCCCACATGGCGACACACGCCGGAGAAGGAATCCGGGCAGTTGCAGAAAAAGTTGATGTTGCCTTCACGCAGGTTGACCGAAAGTTCCGAGGCGTAGACCTGGAAATCGTCGCCTTGGACCTGGCCTTCCACATCCCAGAATTGGTCGTGCCGGTTGACGGTGAGCTTTTGGATGCCGCCGCCGGCCACGATGGCGTGGGCGCCGTCCAGGATGTACTCGGGGACGGTTTCGCGAACAAATTCCCCAAGCAACGCTTTGATTTTGGTTTCGTCGTTTCCGGTGGCCATGGGCCTTGGACTCCTTGGTGCGACTTGCCGCGCGCCAATCTTGCGTCGGCTGTCGTGCAGACCGGCGCGGGGCGGACGGGTTCGGGCCGATTACCCGATTTCAGACCGTTTTGGAACGGAAATGTTGCCGACGCCCCAAGGGCCGGGCCGGGTCGTGGGGCGCGGGAAAAAGCGCTTTTGTTTTTGGGTGGCTCCGTATATGCAGTAGGTGCACGAGGCCTTGCGCATCCGCACCAATACGGTGTTTTGGGCGGTGGTTGCAAGCGAAAAGGAGAACTATGCGTCCGGCGCACGCGGCATTTTTCGTCCTGGTCCTGGGATTGCTCCTGCTTGGCGGCTGCGACGGCCCGTCCAAGCCGCAGGACAAGGCGGCCAAGCCGGCCGCGGCCTCGGCTCCGGCCGACACGGCCGCGCCCCAGTCTTCGCCCGCGCCAGCCGGCCAGCCCGAAACCGGCGGGCGCATCGTCATGGCCACCATCGGCGAGCCGTCCAACCTCATCCCTTATCTGGCCTCGGATTCGGCCTCCCACGAGGTAGCCGATCTGCTCTACGTGTCGCCCTTGCGCTACGACAAGGACATCCAGCTCGAATGCTTCGCCGCCGAGCGCTATGAAGTGGCCGAGGACGGCAAGCTGCTCAAGTTCTGGCTGCGCCCCGGCATCCGCTGGACCGACGGTGTGGAACTGACGGCGCAGGATGTGGAATTCACCTACAAGCTCATGATCGACCCCAAAACGCCCACGGCCTATGCCGAGGACTACAAGGTCATCTCCAGCTTCACGGTCACCGGCAAATACTCCTTCGAGGTGCGCTACAATGAGCCCTTTGCCCGGGCCCTGGTCACCTGGGCCGGCTCCATCCTGCCCAAGCACCTGCTGTCCGGCCAGGACATGATGACCACCAAGTACGCCCGGGAGCCCATCGGCTGCGGCCCCTACATCCTGGACAAGTGGGAGCCGGGCAAGAGCCTGACTCTGCGCTACAATCCCGACTATTTCGAAGGCCGGCCCAACATCGATCAGGTGGTCTACCGCATCATCCCGGACACCTCGACCATGTTTCTGGAGCTCAAGGCCGGGAACCTGGACATGATGGGCCTGACGCCCCAGCAGTACCTCTACCAGACCACGGGGCAGGCCTGGGACGCCGACTGGCGCAAGTACAAGTATCTGTCGTTTGGCTACACCTATCTGGCCTACAACCTCAAAAGCCCGTATTTCACCGACGCCCGGGTGCGCCGGGCCCTGGCCCAGGCCGTCAACAAGGAAAGCATCATCAAGGGCGCGCTGCTAGGCCTTGGCGTGCCCACCATCGGCCCCTACAAGCCCGGTTCCTGGGTCTACGACACCACCATCGCCGACTATGCTTATGACCCGGCCAAGGCCAAGGCGCTTCTGGCCGAGGCCGGCTGGACCGACCGCAACGGCGACGGCGTGCTGGAAGACGCCACGGGGCGGCCCTTTTCCTTCACCATCCTCACCAACCAGGGCAACGAACAGCGCATCAAGGCCGCCACCATCCTGCAAAGCGAACTGGGGGCCATCGGCATAAAGGTCGGCATCCGCACCGTGGAATGGGCCTCGTTTCTCAAGGAATTCGTGGACAAGGGCAATTTCGACGCCGTCGTGCTGGCCTGGTCCATCGCCCAGGACCCGGACAATTACAGCGTCTGGCACTCCAGCAGCGCCGTGCCCGGGGGCCTCAACTTCATCGGCTACAAGAACCCCGAAGTCGATGCGCTCCTGGAGCGCGGCCGGCGCACCCTGGACCAGGCCGAGCGCAAGAAGGCCTACGACGCCTTCCAGAAGATCCTCCACGACGACCAGCCCTACATGTTCCTCTACACGCCCTACAGTCTGCCCATCCTCACCGCCCGCATCCAGGGCGTGGTTCCGGCCCCGGCCGGCATCAGCTACAATTTCACCAAGTGGTGGATTCCCCGCGACAAGCAGACCTTTCGTCTGGAACAATAGTTCTTCCGGGCGCGGCGGCGAGGCCGGCGCGCCCGACATCACCCGTCATCACCGCCGCCCGTGCGCGAGGCCGCAACCAGCATGATCCGCATCAACGAAATACTCGACAAGACCAGCGCCTACTTAAACGAACAAGAGCAGGCGCTCATCACCAAGGCCTACGTCTTTTCCGCCGCCGCCCACGCCGGACAGGTGCGCCTGTCCGGCGAACCCTACCTGTCCCATCCCCTGGAAGCCGCCGGCATCCTGGCCGACATGCGCCTGGACGCCGCCTCCATCGCCTCGGGCCTGCTCCACGACACCGTGGAGGACACCAAGGCCACCGTGGACGAGATCGAGGAGCTTTTCGGCGAGGAAGTGGCCGACATCGTGGACGGGGTCACCAAAATAAGCCTCATTCCCTTCGAGACCAAGGAAGAGGCCCAGGCCGAAAACATCCGCAAGATGATCCTGGCCATGGCCGAGGACATCCGGGTGGTGCTGGTCAAGCTGGCCGACCGTCTGCACAACATGCGCACCCTGGAGTTCCAAAAGCCCCACAAGCAGGCGCTGATTGCCCAGGAGACCATGGACATCTACGCGCCCCTGGCCAACCGCCTGGGGCTGCACCGCATCAAGACCGAGCTGGAGGACTGGAGCTTTCGATACCTCAAGCCCGACATCTACGCCCAGCTCGTGGAAGGCGTGGCCACCCACCACACCGTGGACGAGACCTTCATCGAACGGGTCATCGGCCATCTAAACGAGTTGCTTGGCCCCAACAACATCAAGGCCCGCATCGTGGGCCGGCGCAAGCACCTGTGGAGCGTGCACAACAAGATGCGCGTCCAGGGGCTGACCATCGACCAGGTCCACGATCTGGTGGCCTTCCGGGTCATCGTGGAGACCATCCGCGAGTGCTACCACGTGCTGGGGCTGGTCCACTCCTTGTGGAAGCCCGTGCCGGGGCGCTTCAAGGACTACATCTCCATGCCCAAGGCCAACATGTACCAGAGCCTGCACACCACGGTGGTGGGGCCTGGCGGCGAGCGCATCGAGATCCAGATCCGCACCGAGGAGATGCACCGGCTGGCCGAGGAGGGCGTGGCCGCCCACTGGAAGTACAAGGAGCGCGAGAAGGGGAAGTTCAATCCGAAAGACGTGGAGCGCTTCCAGTGGCTGCGCCAGATCATGGATTGGCAGCGCGAACTCAAGGACTCCCGGGAGTTCGTCACCAACCTGCGCTTCGACCTGTTCCAGGACGAGGTCTACGTCTTCACGCCCAAGGGCGACGTCAAGGAGCTGCCCGAAGGGGCCACGGCCGTGGATCTGGCCTTCCTCATCCACACCGCCGTGGGCGAGCACTGCGCCGGGGCCAAGGTCAACGGCAAGCTCGTGCCGCTGGAGACGCCGCTCAAAAACGGCGACACCGTCGAAATCATCACCGACAAGAACCGCCGGCCCAACCGCGACTGGCTCAAGTTCGTCAAGACGGCCAAGGCCCGCACCCGGGTCAAGCACTTCATCCGCACCGAGGAGCGCGAACGCTCCATCGTCCTTGGCCGGGAAATGCTCGAAAAGCAGGGCCGAAAAGACGGCGTCAACATCAACAAGGCCATAAAAGACGGCTCGCTGCTGGCCCTGGCCCACGACATGTCCTTAGTCGGCGTGGACGACATTCTTTCGGCCGTGGGCTATTCGCGCATCACGCCCAAAAAGATCATCGGCCGGCTCATGCCCAAGCGCGAGGGCGAGGAGGCCGAAGCCGCCCAGGCCAAGGCCGAGGCCCACGCCGCGCCGGAAACCGGGGCCGGCCCCAAGGGCAAGCCCGGCGAGGGCGTGCGCATCCAGGGCGTGGACAACGTGCTGGTGCGCCTGGCCCAGTGCTGCAACCCGGTGCCCGGCGACGCCATCGTGGGCTACATTTCGCGCGGACGCGGGGTGGTGGTGCATACCCACGACTGCCCCAACGTGCGCAACCTCGAGTCCGAACGCCTCATGCAGGTGAACTGGGAGGGCGAAAAAGAGCAGCCCTATCCGGCCGGCCTGTCCATCCTGGCCAAGAACGAGAAAGGCGTTTTGGGCAAGATCTCCCTGCGGCTGGCCGACGAAGGGGTCAACATCGACTCCGGGGCCATCCATTCCAACGTGGACGGCACCACGTCCCTGGTCTTCCGCATCGAGGTGCGCGACGCCAGCCACCTCTACCGCACCATCGAACGCCTGCGAAAGCTCGACGCCGTCATCGACGTCAAGCGCCAGGCCGTCAACGACGACCTGGGCTCCTCCCTGGGCACGCCCGGACCGGGGATGGGCGAGGCGTGATCCGTCGGCTGACGCTGGTGGATTTCATGGCCCACGGCCGCACGGTCATCGACCTGCCGCCGGGGCTGACGGCGCTCACCGGCCCCAACAACTCCGGCAAGTCGGCCGTGGTGGAGGCCCTGCGCTGCCTGACCGAAAACCCGCCGCCCAAGCACTGCATCCGCCACGGCGCGGCCGAGGCCCGGGTCGAGGCGGAGCTTTCGGACGGCACGGTCATCGCCTGGGTGCGCCGGCCCAAGTACGCCCTGTACGAAGTGCGCCGGCCCGGGGCCGAGGAGCCGGACACCTACGCCAAGATGGGGCGCGGCGTCGTGCCTGAAGACGTGCGCAAGCTTTTGCGCCTGGGGCCGGTGGCCGTGGACGGCGGCGAGACCGTGGACGTGCACCTGGGCAACCAGCGCGAGCCGGTGTTTCTGCTCTCGGACAAGTCCGGACCCAAGCTGGCCGCCTTTTTTGCCGCCGCCTCGGAAGCCGCGCACCTCATCGCCATGCAGGCCGCCCTGTCCAAGCGCACGACCCAGAAGAAAGCCGAGAAAAAGCGCCTGGACAAGGCGCTGGGCGGCCATGCCCTGGCTCTTGACAAACTTTCCCCCTTGCCGGCCATCGAACTGGCCCTGGACCGAACCGCCGAACTGGAAGCGGCCCTGGCCGCCGGA
>DLGG01000066.1:6391-6544 GCA_002482565.1 Solidesulfovibrio magneticus | reverse complement strand
CATGGTGCAGCCGGAGTAGGCGGACATGAACTGCAGCGAAGCGGGCTCGGAGGCGGTGGCCGAGATGATGGTCGTGTATTCCATGGCGCCGTGGCGACGCAGGGTCTCGGCGACCAGGGCGACGGTGGACTTCTTCTGGCCGATGGCGACGTA
>DLGG01000066.1:727-6370 GCA_002482565.1 Solidesulfovibrio magneticus | reverse complement strand
GCCACGGCGGTCTTGCCGGTCTGGCGGTCGCCGATGATCAGCTCGCGCTGGCCGCGGCCGATGGGGGTCATGGCGTCGACGGCCTTGAGGCCGGTGTACATGGGCTCATGGACCGACTTACGGGCGATGATGCCAGGGGCCTTAATTTCGACGTTACGGGTCTCCTTGGCTTCAACGGGGCCAAGGCCGTCGATGGGGTTGCCCAGGGGGTCGATGACGCGGCCGGTGACGGCGTCGCCGACGGGCACCGAGAAGATCTTGCCGGTGCGCTTGACCGGGTCGCCTTCCTTGATGTGGGTGTCTTCGCCGAGAAGCGCCACACCGACGTTGTCTTCTTCCAGGTTGAGCACCAGGCCCATGACGCCGCCGGGGAACTCCAAAAGCTCCATGGCCATGGCGTTTTGGACGCCGTACACGCGGGCAATCTGGTCGCCGACGGACAGCACGGTGCCAGTCTCGCTCATCTCAACGCGAGACTCGTAATGCTGAATCTGCTGTTCGATGATCTGGCTGATCTCTTCCGCTTTGATTTGCATGGCCCTACTCACCCCTCTTGATTTGTTCTTTCAATATTTCGAGCTGGGCGCGAAGGCTCGCGTCCAACACCTTGTCGCCGACCTTGAGGACGACGCCGCCGATGATGGAGGGATCAACGGCGAAAGACAGCACCAGCTTCTTGCCGGATTGCTTTTCGAGCTTGACCTTGATCTGGTCCTGGCGCGCGTCGGCCAGGGCGAAGGCGGTGACCAGCTGGCCGCGCATGACGCCTTCGGCCTCGTCCAGAAGGGTCCGGTAGAGGGCGGACACTTCCAGGACGAAGGGCAGGCGGTCCTTGTCGGCCAGAAGGGACAGGAAGTTGACGACCATGGGCTTGAGGCCGATTTTGCCAGCAACCCCGGACAGCACCGACTTCTTCACATCGGCGCTGATGATGGGGTTGGCAAAGACCTTAAGCAGATCCGGAGACCCCTCAAGGACGGAGGCGAAGGCCTCCAGGTCCTTGCCGTACTCCGCCGGGGCTTTCTTGCCGGCCTTCTTGGCCAGCGCGAAAAGCGCCTTGGCGTAACGGCGCGCGACGATGTTGCCGGTCAATTGAACACCACCTTGGTTAAGTATTCATCCACGAGCTTGTCCTGGTCCTTGGCGGTCAGCTTCTTTTCCAGCGAAGCCTTGGCCGCGGCCACCACGGAGTCGGCCAGCTGGGCGCGCAGCTCCTGCATGGCGACCCGGGCCTCGGCGGCGGCGGCGGAAGCGGCCTGCTCCTTGATCTGGACGGCCTTGGCCTCGGCGGCGGCGACGATGGAGTCGCGAAGGGCTTCGCCCTGGCGACGGTATTCGTCTTCGATCCGGGCCTTCTCGTCGCTCAGATTGCTGATGGAGGCCTCGATCTCGGCCAGACGCTTGGCCGCTTCGGCCTTGCGCGACTCGAGCTCGCTCAGCTGGTTCTCAATGGCCTCGCCGCGCCCCCGGAAAAAGCCCACGATCTTTTTCCCGGCCAGCTTGGCGATGACGCCGAACACCAACACGAAGTTGACCACGCGGAACAGGAAATCCTTCCAGTTCAGTCCGTGGGCTTCCGCGCCCCCGGCGTCGCCCGACGCGTAGGCCACGGCAGCCAGGCCGAACACCAGGGCCACGGTGGCGATGAGGTGGAGCCTTTTCAATTGAACCCTCCCTTTCCTTGAGAAATCCTGGAACCTTCGGCCTTACGCCGCCAGCACCTTGGCAACGGCCTTGGAGGCCAACCCCGACACCTTGCCCTCCAGGGCCTTTTTCGCCGCGGCGGACTGGGCGGAAATCTCGGCCCGGGCCGCCTGCAGCTTCGAAGCCGCCTCAGCGCCGGCAGCCTCGAGCAGATCCTTTTCCTTGGCCTGCCCCTCGGCCTTCATGGCCATGCGGCCGGCCGTGGCGGCCGCGCGGGCGGCGTCCAGGGACAGTTCGTAGTCCTTGAGCTTGGCGTCGGCCGAGGACGTGAAGGATTCGATGCCTTCCATCTGGGAGGCGACGAATTCAGCCCGCTTCTTGAGCACCTTGCGGATGGGTCCGATGAGAATGACGTTGAGCAGGATCAGGATGAGCACAAAGTTGACGAGTTGGACGAAAAACGTGGCGTTTAAGTCAATCATCGGCGCCCTCCGGGAGGTTGTGAAAATTGTTGCAAAGTCAGCAAGCGGCTGTAGCGAATTTACTCCGCCCTGTCTAGCCCTTTTTGACAAATTCCGTACTGCCCCGCACCCCTAAAAACCGCGCCCCGCCTAGCTTGGCGGGGTTTGTGAAGAATTGGCCGAACAGCCTGCGGCCAGGGCCTGACGGGGCGGCTGCTCCCCGGTTCCCATGGTCACCAGCCCGTCCACCCGGCCCCCTTCGGCCACGGACAACGACGGCGTGCGCACCGCGCCGCAAAGCCGCCCCCGGCCATGCACCGCCACCGACGACGACGCCGCCACCTCGGCGGCCACGACCCCGTCGCACACCAGACGCGCCACCTCGACCCGCCCGGCCACGTGGGCCTGGCTGCCGACCACCAGGGTTCCCGTCGAGACGATTTCGCCTTCGAAATGCCCGTCAATGCGCACCACGCCGCCAAAGGTCAGCCGTCCCACAAAAGACGTGCCGACCCCCAGGAAGGCGTTGATGTCGTGCTTGCCCACAAGGCCCTCCGACCGCCGGGGAACGCTCCCTCCGTGGCCGCAAGTCCTTTTCGCGCTAGCCTTTCTTGAACAGGTAGCGCCGCATGGAGACGTTGACGACAATGCCCACGAGGGTGAAGTTCACGATGGTGGCGCTTCCCCCGTAACTGATAAACGGCAAGGGGATGCCAACGACCGGCATGATGCCGAGCACCATACCCATGTTGATGAGGATTTGCCAGAAGAAATAGAAGAACACGCCCGCCGCCAGATAGCTGCCGAAGCGGTCCTTGGCGTTCTTGGCCGTGACGTAGAATTGCAGCAAAAACAGGCAGAAAAGGGTCAGCAGCGCAATGCCGCCCACAAAGCCCCACTCCTCGGCGAAAACCGCCACGGCAAAGTCGGTGTGCTTTTCTGGCAGGTAACGCAGCTGGCTCTGAGTGCCTTCCAGAAAGCCCTTGCCCCACATCTGGCCCGAGCCAATGGCGATCTGGGATTGGATGATGTGGTAGCCGGCCCCGAGCGGGTCGCGCTGGGGGTTGAACAGCGTGAGGATGCGCCCCTGCTGGTAGGGCTTGAGGAAAAACCAGCCGCAGGGGATAAGCAGCGGCCCGGCGATGGCCAGGGTCTTGAAAACCGGCGCGGCGAGTCCGCGGTACAGGATGAGCCCGGCCACCAGGAGCAGGACGTTTAAGCCCGTGCCGAGGTCGGGCTCGACGATGATGAGCAGGGCCACCGGCACGGACACGGCCAGGATGCCGGCCAGATCGAGCCAGCCCAGCCGCTCGGAACGCTTGGACAGGATCTTGGCGGCCAAAAGCAGCAAGGCGATTTTGGCCACCTCGCTTGGCTGGAAGGCAAAACCGCCGATGGGCAGCCAGCGCTTGGCCCCGCCCACGGTCTTGCCCATGACCAGCACCAAAACCAGCAGTACCGAGGTGGAGATGACCAGGGGCCAGGCGATGGCGGCCAGATACTTGTAGTCGAAGACCACCATGGCCAACATGCAGCCAAGCCCGGCCAGGCCCCAGATGAGCTGGCGGTTGTAGAAGGGCTGCATGGACAGTTCGTCGCCCATGCGAAAGCCGCTGGCCGAATAGAGGTTGAGCACCCCGACCCCGAACAGCATGGCGGTCAGGATGACAAGCGGCCAGTTCACGCTCAAGATGAGGCGTCTGTCAAAGGGCATGGAACGACCCCGGCGCGGCGGCGGCGTCTTGGCCCGTCGTGGGGACCGCCCCGCGACGGCCGAGGGCCGCGTTCGCCTTGTTGTTGGAAATGGCCCGCAAACCGGGCCGGCTAATCCCCGACGTCGCCGGGGTCGACAGCCGGTTCTCCAGGCGCCCCGGCCGGGGCCGCGCCGGCCGCCCGGGGCGGCTTGCCCGGAGCCGGCCCGAACAAATATTCGTAGACCTTGCGCACCAGCGGGCCGCTGACCTCGCCGCCGTGGCCGCCGTGCTCCACCAGACAGACCACCACGTAGGTCTTGCCGTCCTTGCGGCCCCAACTGGCCAGCCAGGCGTGGTCGCGCTGCTCGTAGGGCATTTCGTGGGTCTTGCGGCGGATGTCGGCGTTTATCAGCTTGACCACCTGGGCCGTGCCGGTCTTGCCGGCCATGACCGCGTCGGAACGCAGCAAGGACTTGGCCGTGCCGCTTTCCACCGTGGCCACCATGGCGTCGAGGATCACCTGCCGGTCGCCGTCTTTGAGCGGCAGCGTGGCGTCCACCTGGGGCGCCTCGGTCTCCACCAGTTCGGGCTTCATGAGCCTGCCGCCGTTGACCAGGGCCGACAGGTAGCGCCCGATCTGCAACGGCGAGGTCAGCACGTAGCCCTGGCCGATGGAGGCGATGACCGTCTCGCCCTTGGACCAGGCCGCGCCGAAGCGCTTTTTCTTCCATTCCTTGGAGGGTATGAGCCCGGCCTTTTCATGGGGCAGGTCGATGCCCGTGCGGGTCCCGAAACCGCTGGCCACGGCGTAGTCGTGGAGCCGGTCGATGCCCATGCGGTCGCCGAGCTTGTAAAAATAGATGTCGCAGGAATGGACCAAGGCCCCGCGCAGATCCAGCGCCCCGTGGCCGCCCTTTTTCCAGTCGTGGAAGTCGCGGTTGCCGACCCTGTAGACCCCGGGACAGGCCACCACGTCGCCGGGACGGACAAAGCCCTCGGACAGGCCGGCGGCGGCCATGAGGAGCTTGAAGACCGAACCCGGCGGATAGACGCCCTGGGTCACCCGGTTCTGGATGGGGTGGCGCGGGTTGTCGCGCAACTCCCGCCACTTGTCCGCCGGCACCCCCAGCACGAACATGTTGTTGTCAAAGCTCGGCTGGCTGACCATGGCCAGGATCTTGCCGGTGTCGGGCTCCATGACCAGGATGGCCCCGGCCTGGCCCTCCAGCAGCCGCGAGCATTCGCGCTGCAGGCCGATGTCGATGGACAGCTTGAGGTCGGCCCCGGCGCGCGGCGGCTCCAGGATGAATTCATTGTGCTGACGGCCAAAGGCATCGACTTCCACCTGCTTACGGCCCTTGGAGCCGCGCAGCTCGTCCTCGTGAGTGAGTTCCAGCCCCTGCTTGCCCACGGAATCGCCCAGGGAAAGCTGGGGGTTTTTCTCCAGCTCGTCTTCGTTGGCCTCGGCCACATAGCCCAGCACGTGGGACATGAGCGCGCCGGTGGGATAGTAGCGTTTCTGGCGCACCACGATTTCCAGGCCCGGATAGAGCATGGCGTTGGCCTCGATGCGGGCCAGGGCCTCGTAGGGCAGGTCGGTGATGAGGATGAGCGGTTCGAAGGGCTTGACCCGCTTCTTGCCGCGCTTGACCGTCTCGGACAGCACGTGCTTGTCCACGCCGGTCCACTCCGAAACCTTGGCCAGGGTGCCGTCGATGTCTTCGCAATCCTCGCGCACCAGGCCCAGGGCAAAAGAGGGTTCGCTCACGGCCAGGGGCGTGCCGCTCTTGTCCAGAATGCGGCCCCGGGCCGAGCCGATGAGCACCTGGCGCAGCTGGTTGTCC
>DLGG01000066.1:0-636 GCA_002482565.1 Solidesulfovibrio magneticus | reverse complement strand
GCGTGTTGTTGCGGGGTTTCGGTCTCAAGCCGCATGGGGATCGCCCGGCAGGTGGTGGTGAATGAGATAGAGCAGGCCCCATTCGATGGGGAAAATCAGGGCCTGCTGCACGGCCTCGACGCCCAGCCGGTCCAGATAGATGGACCAGTCTTGGAGCAGGGCCATGACGTTGATGAAAAGAAAATGCATGGCGCCCAGACAAGCCCCCAGAATGAGCATGAAGAGGAAATTTCGGGCTTCAAACAGCCAATGCCCGAAAAAATACAGGCCGGCCAAGGCGCCGTACCAGAGGATGCCCGCGCCAAAAGGCATGGAACCCGTGCCCTCCTGGATGAAGAGCCAGATGGCCCCCAGCCAGACCGGCACGGTCCATTTCTCCTCTTGCATGGCCAGGATAAGCCCTGGAGCCAGGAAGTCCACCCCGGGAACGATGTTTTGCAGCCAGACCCCGCCGAGCGTCAAAAAGGTCCAGAAGACAATGCGGGCCGGTCTCATTGCCCTTCGGTCCGGGCCGGCTTGCGGCGTTTTTTCTCGGCCTCGGCCGGCTTGTCGGCCTTCTTGGCCGGTTTGGCCGGTTCGACCACGGCCGGAGCCGGAGCCGGGGCCGGCGTCGGGGCCGGCGGGGGGGGCGGCGGC
>DLGG01000023.1:8254-8662 GCA_002482565.1 Solidesulfovibrio magneticus | reverse complement strand
CGGCGGCGTGCAAGGCCGGACCGCCCAGGCGGCAGCAGCGGCCGCAGCGGCGACAGGCGGCGCGGGGGGCGGCGGACATGGCTTCCATGGGCGGGAAATGGGACAAAAACGGTGCTTTTGCAAGCCCCTGGCAGGGGCGGCGGATGGAAATAGGCTTTGCAAGGAAAAAGCTCTCGTGGTAGGGGAAATGTTCCGGGGGGACCCGGCGCAAGCTTGGTTTGCCGTTGACACGGCGACTGTTCTCATTTTAGATCGAGAGCGATTGTTCAAAACTTCACGTTTTGTGTTGCAATCCCCATTGAATAACACCCCACACGTCGGCGAGCAGGGTCGGTCGGTGGGGAGGGCGCAAGGCGAGGCCCGTCCCGCCGGAGCGCGTGTTAGCTGGTTAAGGCGGTAACTCTTCAA
>DLGG01000023.1:0-8204 GCA_002482565.1 Solidesulfovibrio magneticus | reverse complement strand
CCCAGCTTCGTGTCCGACATCAAGCAGGAGGCCGCTCACCGGGCCGCCAACCCCGACGGCCTGGACTTCCAGGTTCCCGTTGACTGCCCCGACGATCTGCTCGGCGTTCTGGAACTCTCCTTCAAGGACAANNGAGACCCACTGGAAGCACGGCGGCATCGTCGGCGTGTTCGGTTACGGCGGCGGCGTCATCGGCCGTTACTGCGACCAGCCCGAAATGTTCCCCGGCGTCGCGCACTTCCACACCGTGCGTCTGGCCCAGCCCTCCGGCAAGTACTACACCGCCGAATACCTGCGCGGCATCATGGACATCTGGGACCTGCGCGGTTCCGGCCTGACCAACATGCACGGCTCCACCGGTGACATCGTTCTGCTGGGCACCACCACCCCGCAGCTCGAAGAAATTTTCTTCGACGTCACCCACAAGATGAACACCGACCTCGGCGGCTCGGGCGGCAACCTGCGCACCCCGGCCGACTGCCTGGGCTCCTCGCGCTGCGAATTCGCCTGCTACGACACCCAGGATCTGTGCCACACCCTGACCAACGACTATCAGGACGAGCTGCACCGCCCGGCCTTCCCCTACAAGTTCAAGTTCAAGTTCGACGGCTGCCCCAACGGCTGCGTCGCTTCCATCGCCCGCTCCGACTTCTCGGTCATCGGCACCTGGAAGGACGACATCCGCATCGACCAGGACCGCGTGAAGGCCTATGTCGCCGGCGAGTTCAAGCCGGGCGGCGGCTCCCACTCCGGTCGCGACTGGGGCAAGTTCGACATCGTGGCCGAAGTCGTTGATCGCTGCCCCACCGGCTGCATGAGCTACGACGGCGCCAAGCTGTCCATCGACAACGCCAACTGCACCCGCTGCATGCACTGCATCAACACGATGCCCGCCGCCGTGAAGATCGGCGCCGAGACCGGCGCTTCGATCCTGCTGGGCGCCAAGGCCCCCATCCTGGACGGCGCGCAGATGTCCTCCCTGCTCGTTCCCTTCGTCGTGGTCGAACAGCCCTACGACGAGATCAAGGAAGTCATCGAGAACATCTGGGACTGGTGGATGGAAGAAGGCAAGAACCGCGAGCGCGTGGGCGAGACCATGAAGCGTCTCTCCTTCCAGAAGCTGCTTGAGGTCACCAACATCAAGGCCATGCCGCAGCATGTCAAAGAGCCGCGCTCCAACCCGTACATCTTCTTCAAGGAAGAAGAGGTGCCCGGCGGCTTTGCCCATGACGAAAAGGCCTATCGCCAGAGACACATGAGATAAGCGGGGGACACAAGAAATGGCATTCATCTCTTCCGGATACAATCCCGACAAGCCCATGGAAAACCGGATCACGGATATCGGTCCTCGTCATTTCGAGGAGTTCTATCCGCCGGTCATCAAGAAAAACAAAGGTCAGTGGGACTACCACGAGATCGTCAAACCCGGCGTGCTCAAGCATGTCGGCCTGTCCGGCGACGTGGTCTACACCGTGCGCGTCGGCGCTGCCCGCCTCATGAGCGTCACGCACATCCGCGAGATCTGCGAGATCGCCGAGAAGCACTGCGGCGGCCACCTGCGCTTCACCACGCGTAACAACGTGGAGTTCATGGTCGAGACCGAAGCCGCCGTCGACGCCCTGATCGCCGACCTCGCTTCCCGCAAGTTCGCTGGCGGCAGCCAGAAGTTCCCGGTCGGCGGCACCGGCGCCTGCGTCTCCAACATCGTCCACACCCAGGGTTACGCCCACTGCCACACCCCGGCCACCGACGCCTCCGGCCCGGTCAAGGCCGTCATGGACGAGATGTTTACGTACTTCCAGTCCATGACCCTGCCGGCCATGGTCCGCATCTCGCTCGCCTGCTGCCTCAACATGTGCGGCGCGGTGCACTGCTCCGACATCGGCATCGTCGGCATCCACCGCAAGCCCCCCATCGTCGAGCACGACCGCCTGGACAACATCTGCGAAGTGCCCCTGGCCGTTTCCGCCTGTCCCACCGGCGCCATCAAGCCGGCCAAGGTTGAAATCGACGGCAAGAAGGTCAACTCCGTTGCGGTCAACGCCTCGCGCTGCATGTACTGCGGCAACTGCTACACCATGTGCCCGGCCATGCCGCTCGCTTCCGGCGAGGGCGACGGCATCGTGCTCATGGTCGGCGGCAAGGTGTCCAACCGCATCTCCATGCCGAAGTTCTCCAAGGTCGTCGTGGCCTTTATCCCCAACGAGCCGCCCCGCTGGCCGACGCTGACCAAGATGATCAAGCAGATCGTCGAGGTCTACGCCAAGGAAGCCCGCAAGTACGAGCGCCTGGGCGAATGGGCCGAGCGCATCGGCTGGGAAAAGTTCTTCGAGCTGTGCGATCTGGAGTTCACCCACCACTGCATCGATGACTTCCGTGATCCGGCCTACTACACGTGGCGCCAGAGCACCCAGTTCAAGTTCACCAAGCACATCGAAGCCTAGAGCCAATAACTTCCGGGCGGGGAATCCTCCCCGCCCGGATCAAAACAAAGGGAGCACGGCATGCCTTCCGAGAAAGAGCAAGTTCTCGAGTTCCTCACGGGGAAGACGGGCAAGTCCAAGTTTTACTTCAGCGATTTCTGCAAGATCTTCCCGGACAAAAAGCAGCGCGAAGTCAAAAAAATCCTCACCGAGCTGGTCAATGAGGGCAAGCTGGAATTCTGGTCCAGCGGCTCCACCACCATGTACGGCATGACCGGCGCCGGCAAGCAGAAGGCCGAGGAAGAATAGTCGCCGACGGCGCGTTGCGTTTCGCGACCCCGACCGGCAAGCCGCGACGGCCTGGCCCGAACCTCGCCGTTTACGACATGCCCCAGCGGCTCTTGCGGGACCGCTTCGTGAAACCCGAACTTTCCGACGCGCGACAGCGCGCCAAAAGACACGCGCCGTGAACTATCGTCCGCGTCTGGTCCTGGCCGGACTCTCCGGGGGGGCCGGGAAAACCATCCTCTCCCTCGGCGTCTGCCGGGCCCTGGCCCAGACAGGTCTTCGCGTCCGTCCGTTCAAAAAGGGTCCGGATTACATCGACGCCGCCTGGCTCGGCCTCGCCGCCGGCCGCGACGCCACCAATCTGGACCCTTTTCTCTTGCCTCCCGAGCGCATCCCCTCACTTTTCCTCGAAAAATCCGACGGCTGCGACATCAGCATCGTCGAGGGCAACCGCGGCATCTTTGACGGCATGGACGTGGCCGGCTCCTGTTCCACCGCCGCCCTGGCCCGAAGCCTCGCCGCGCCGGTCGTGCTCATCCTCGACGCCACCAAGATGACCCGCACCGCCGCCGCCGTGGTGGCCGGCGTGGCCGCCTTCGAACCCGGCCTCAATCTCGCCGGCGTGGTCCTTAACCGCACCGCCGGCCCGCGCCACCGCGACATCCTGCGCGAGGCCATCGAAACCCTGGCCCACGTGCCGGTCCTGGGACTTTTGCCCAAGATCGCCGAAAACCCCATTCCCGAACGCCACATGGGGCTGGTTTCCAACCGCGAACACGACGCCGTGGACCCCATCCTCGACGGCATCGCCAAGGTCGTGGCCGACCACGTGGACCTGGACCGCCTGCTGGCCATCGCCAAAAGCGCCCCGGATCTGCCCGACAGCCTGCCCCCGGCCTGTTTCGCCCCGGCCCGGGCCGACGCCGGCCAGCCGGCCATCGGCGTGGTGCGCGACGCCGCCCTGTGGTTTTATTACCCGGAAAATCTCGAAGCCCTGGAACGGGCCGGGGCGCGCCTGGTCCCGGTCAGCATCCTGGACGACGCGCCCTGGCCGGAACTCGACGGCCTCTACCTCGGCGGCGGCTTCCCCGAAACCCACGTCGAAGCCATCGCCGCCAGCGCCGCCACCCGCGAGCGGGTGCGCCGGCTGTCCCGGGACGGCCTGCCCATCTACGCCGAATGCGGCGGCTTCATGTACCTCTGCCAGGGACTCGACGTGGCCGGCACGGTCCACCCCATGGCCGGCGTCTTTCCCGTGACCACCACCCTGTGCGCCCGGCCCCAGGGGCTGGGCTATAGTCTGGCCGCCGTGACCCGCGACAATCCCTTCCATCCCGTGGGCACGGTGCTGCGCGGCCACGAGTTCCACTATTCCAAATGCCAGGCGGCCATCGGCTCCTGCCCCGGCGATGTCCCCCCGCTGCCCGGCCCCGAAGCCTTCGCCCTGGTCATGGAACGGGGCGTGGGCATGTTGGCCGGCCTGGACGGGCTGGTCACCGCCAACACCTTCGCCGCCTACACCCACATCCATGCCGACGGCGCGCCCCACTGGGCCCCGAATTTTGTCGCCGCCGCCTGCGCCTACCGGGCGCGGAGCGGGAAGAAGAGTTAAGATGCCTCCGGCGGCCGGGGGCCTGAGGCCCCCGGACCCCCCAATTGGGGGAGGAGGGAGAAGGAGTTAACGATGCGTGTCGTGCGGCAGATTGCTTCGCCGGGGGGGCTGATCGCCTGGAAGCCCGAACTGGCCGGCGTGGCCGTGGAAGGGGCCGAAGGGCTGGACTACGGACGGTATTTCGACGGGCTGGAAGCCTTCGTCACCCATGAGCCGGCGCGTTCGATCCTGGCCGGCCTGGGCGGCGGCGAGCCCGAGACGGTGTTGCTGCGGGCGGAAAAACACGGCGCGCTCTATCATCCATCCAGCCTCACCCTGGTGGCTGGGGGGCATGAAACCAAGCTGTGCGTCAATGTGGCCGCCACGGCCGAGGCCCGGGCCATGCTGGAACTGGAAGCCGGGTTGCTGGCCGGGCTTCGCGACAATTTCACGCCGGAGTTCCTGCCCGCCCCCTATGCTTTCGCCGAGCACGACGGCCTGGCCTTTCTGCTCGAAGACTGGTTCGCCGGCTATCACGAATTCCACCAGAACGGGGCGGGACAGGTCCACCTCTGGGACTACGACGCCGGGACGCGGACCCTCTCCCCAGGCCAGGCCCGGGAACTCTACCGTCAGGCCGCCGCCATTCTCACCCGCTACTACCATGTCGCCACCGGCGCGAGCATCGGGCCGTGGCATCATGCCGCCGGCGATTTCGTGGCTCGGGTCGATGCGACAGGGGTTTCGGTACGACTCATCACCGTGCGCGGCTACGGCGCGTCCCGGGATTTTTCCGCTGCCGGCGAGCTGGCCGAGAAGTTTGCGGCGTTGGGCTTTTTCACCAACTTGACCATGCGCCTGCGCCTGGACCGGGTGGAAGGCGTGGGAGAATTCGTCGTGGCCGGGCCGGAGGTGGCCGAGGCGGCGGTGGAAGGCTTTCTTGATGGATTGGGGGCCTTGGAGCTGGAAGCGCCTCGTCGCGCCGGGCTGCTCGAATTTTTGGGCTCGTTTAGCGCCGAGGAACTGGCCCGGGCCGCAGAAGGCCTGGCCTGGCCCTGTCCGGACGACGAGGCGGCGCTGTTGGCGGCGGCCTGGCCGGACCATGCGGCCGTGGTGGTCGCGGCCCTGGGGCGCGGCCTGGAAAACGACCAGGGATAGAAGCGTTCGGCACGCTGGCCGTATCGGCGCCGCGGCCTCGACAAAGAGGCCAGCCGTTGGCGTAACCGCGCTTTGGCCTTTGGGAAGCGTACACAGGGGGGCGAAGATGAAACCAAGCCCGATCCCCCGGTCGTTTGGGTCTTGGAGCGGCGGGCTTACTGGGGCGGCGCGGCCGGTTGGGCCAGCTTTTGGGTCGCTGCCGCGTACACGCGCTTGGCGTCGGTAAGCCCCGGGTCGGCGGCCAGGGCTTGGGCGGCGGCGGCCTTGGCCACTTCCCAATGCCCCAGACGGGCGGCGGCCAGGGACAGCGTCTGGTCGAACAGCGCCGGCACGCTGGTTTTGCCCTTGGCGTCGAGCAGGACGCGCTCCACGGCGGCCCATTCCTCGCCTTTGCCGCCAACCTGGAGAAGGAAGTCGTAGATGCGCTGATTGTCCGGCGTCTCTTCCAGGGCGCGTTTCAAATACTCCAGCGAAGCCTTGTAATGGCCGGCGTCGATGAGGCGGCCGGCAATGAGCGGAAAAAGCCCCGTCTCGTCAATATATTCTTCCACGGCGGCCCGGAAATTGCGTTGGGCTTCAAGCAGATTGCCGTCGGCCAGAAGCTTGGTGCCCTTGATGACGGCATGGTCGATGCGCAGCTTGCGCTGGCGCATGGCCTCCAGCCCCTCCTCGGCCAGGTCGGCCTCCATTTTCTTGGCCAGGGTAGCCATGAACGCGGCCAGCTTGGGTTCCTGCCCCTTGAGGTAGGGAACGCCGTTTGGCGCGTATTTCTTGACGCCGTCAAGCTTGCCGATGTTGGTCAGGCACTCCCGAAAAAGGCTTTCGATGGGCGCTCGGTCGCTGCCGGCCAGTTTGACCGCCGTAAAGGAACGAAAAGCCCCGGCCAGAAGCTGCACGGCGCGTAGTTCGTCGTTTTTGGCGTAGGCGGCCTTGGCCCGGGCCAGGTCTTCCCTGATGGACTTGGCGGATGGCGGCATCCCGACGGTTCCTCGTAGTTCCAGTTGGTGGTTTGAAAAAACCGAATCTCGCCGATGGTAGGGCACTTTGCCCGGGTTGAAAAGCCCCTTGTGGACAGGCCCGTGCGCCTGGCGGCGATCAGTGGGCTTCGCCCCAGGTGCGGCCGGTTCCCCAGTCCACTTCCAGGGGCACGGCCAGGGAAATCACGCCCGTCATGAGGCCGGCCAGCCGGGCTCCGGCGTCGTTGGCCGCTTTTTCGGGCGTCTCCAGCAACAGTTCATCGTGGATCTGGAGCACGAGCACCGCCCCTAGGCCGGCCAGTTCGGCGTCGCCGGCGGCGGCCAGCATGGCCATCTTGATGATGTCGGCCGCGCCGCCCTGGACCACGGTGTTGATGGCCTGCCGCCGGGCCTGGGACGACAGCTGGCTGTTGGCCGAGTCGATGTCGGGCAAAAGCCGCCGCCGGCCGGCCAGGGTGGTGACGAAACCGTCGCGCCTGGCTGCTTCCACGATGCCTTCGTAAAAGGCGGACAGCCCGGGCAGGCGCTCGAAGTAGCGGGCGATAAAGGCCTTGGCCGCGTCGAGTTTGATGCCGAGGTCCCGGGACAGTTTTTGCGGCCCCATGCCGTAGAGCAGGCCGAAGTTGATGGTCTTGGCCTGCCGGCGTTCGTCCGGGGCGATGTTGGCTTCGGGCTTGTCGAATAAAATCGATGCCGTGCGGGCATGAATGTCGGCTCCGTGGGCAAAGGCGTCCAGGAGCGCCGGTTCGCCGGACAGATGGGCCAGCACCCGCAGCTCGATCTGGGAATAATCGGCGGCCACGAGTTGGTTGCCCGAGGCGGCCGTGAAGCAGTCGCGCATCCGCCGGCCGAATTCGCCGCGAATGGGGATGTTCTGCAGATTGGGATTGGAGCTGGAGAGCCGCCCGGTGGCCGTGGCCATGTTGTTGAGCGTCGTGTGGATGCGTGAGTCCCTGTCGGCCAGGGCCGGCATGGGGGCGAGGTAGGTGGACCTGAGCTTTTCGAGCTTGCGAAATTCCAGAATGCGGTCCACCAGCGGGTGCGCCCCGGCCAGGCGCTCCAGGGCGTCCTGGGAGGTGGAGGCCGCGCCGCCCGGGGTCTTGCCGTGGGCCTTGAGCCCGAGATCGGTGTAGAGGATCTCGCCCAGCTGCTGGCTGGAACGCGGATTAAACGGCTTGCCGGCCAGGGCGACGATGTCGGTTTCCAGGATCGCCAGCCGGCCGGCGACCTCGTCGGCAAAGGCGGCAAAGGCCGCCTTGTCGATGCCGATGCCGGCCCGTTCCATGGCCACGAGGACCGGAACAAGCGGCATCTCCAGTTCGGCCACGAGCTTGGTCAAGCCGGCGGTTTCCAGACGCGCGGCCAGAACCTCGGCCAGAAGGGCGGCGGCCCGGGCATGATCGGCAGGAGAGACGCCTTCGGTGTCCACGGACGGGTCGGCAAACAGGCTGTCGCGCAGCCGGTCGAAGGCGTAGGCCCGGCTTTCGGGATTGAGCAGATAAGCGGCCAGCCCCAGGTCGAACCACACGGCCAGGGGCACGGCGGCAAAGGCCGGGCTGGCGGTGAGCAGGGCCTTGACCGAGGGCACGGCCGCCCGGCCGGCCCGGGCCAGGAAGGCGGCCAGGGCTTCGGGCGTAGGATCGATGCAATGTTCGTCCGGGCCGTAGGACAGGCTGTAGCCTGTTTCCAGGGGAACCAGGGCCAGTTGTCGGCCGGCCGGGTCGGGCAGGCTTTCCAGGGGGACGATCACGACCGGGGGGGGGGCAG
>DLGG01000022.1 GCA_002482565.1 Solidesulfovibrio magneticus | reverse complement strand
TGGCCGCCGCCCCGGCCCTGGCCAAGTCCGATCCCCACGCCGGCCATGCCCTGCCGGCCGGCCCCGCCGGTTCAGGCGGACACGGCGGCCACGGCGGCGTCATCTTTCCCTGGCGCGATCCGGCCGTCGCCATCACCCCGCCCCCGCCGCTGACCGGCAAGGGCCAGGGCGAGGTCATGACGCCGCATATCCCGAGCCTTGGCTTTGAGCGCGACGGCGACGTCAAGGTCTTTCGCCTGACGGCCCAGCCCGTGACCCGGCTGCTGCTGGACGGACCGCCGCGTCCAGGCTCGCTGTGGGACCGCTGGCACAAGGCCAAGGGGGCCATGCACGGCATGGACATCCCCAAGCCGGTCAAGCTCTGGGGATTTAACGGCTCCATGCCCGGTCCGGCCATCGAGGTCATCCAGGGCGACCGGGTGCGGATCATCGTCAGAAACGAGCTGCCCGAGGCCACCAGCATCCACTGGCACGGCCTGGAGATCCCCAACGACCAGGACGGCGTCGGGGGCCTGACCCAGCCGCCCATCCGCCCTGGCCAGACCTATGTCTACGAATTCACCGTCAATCAGGTCGGCACCTTCATGTACCATTCCTCGTTTAACGAGAAAAAACAGGTGGGCATGGGCCTGGGCGGCTTTTTTATCAGCCATCCGGCCGACGGCACGCGCCGGGTGGACCGTGACTACGGCCTGCTCCTGCAGGAATGGTTTTTCTATCCCGGCAACGAGCACGTGGACGTGACCTCCACCGACCCCAACTGGTTCACCATCAACGGCAAGGCCGCGCCCTCAACCGACGTCCTGACGGCCAGGGTCGGCCAGACCGTGCGCCTGCGCATCGCCAACCTGTCCAACATGCACGCCCACCCCATCCACCTCCACGGCGTCACCTGGCGCGTCACCGGCACCGAGGGCGGCCCCATCCCGGAATCGGCCCAGTGGCCGGGCAACACCGTCAACGTGGCTCCGGGGACCGTGCGCGACGTGGAATTCACCTTCCATTATCCCGGCTACTGGCACCTGCACTGCCACAAGCTCCACCACACCGTGAACGCCCACGCCGCCGTGCCCATGGGCGTCATGCCCATGGGCGGCATGACCATGCTCTTCGAGGTGGCCCCGGCCCAGGACGGCCACGACGCCGGGCACGCCCCGCCCCAGGCCGGCCACGGCGGGCATGACGCAAAAGCTCCGGCCAACGCCGGGCACGACGGCCACCAAGGCCACGGAGGCAACTAGCCATGGGACGCGCCCTGCTGACCCTGCTGCTCGTTTTCCTGGCCGCCGGCTGCGCCAAGGTGGAGCCGGCGGCCGATTTCGCCAAAATGGCCGCCGTGGTGGCCGAGCGTGAAGGGGCCCAACCCCTGTGGCGGCGCACCCCCGAGGACGACGCGGCCGTGGCCAGGGAAGCCGCCGCCATCGCCGCCCGGGGCATGACGCTCTCCGACGCCGTGCGCCTGGCCCTGGTCAACAACCCCGGCGTCCAGGCCCGGTTCGAGGACATCGGCGTGGCCCGCTCCGAGGTGGTCCAGGCCGGGCTGCCCCAGAATCCGTCCCTGGCCGTGCTGTTCGGGTTCCCGCTTTTTGCCGGCGGCCCCCTGGGCAGCATCGCGGCCACGGCCATGACCTCGGTTTCCGATCTGGCCCAGGTGAAGGACCGCACGGCCAAGGCCCAGGCTGAACTCGAACGCGACATCCTGCTGGTAGGGCTGAGGGCCTGCGAAACCGCTCGGGAAGCCCGGCTGGCCTGGCTGGAGGTGGCCTACGCCAAACGCGCCCTGACCCTTGGCGGCGAGGTGGCCGGACAGGTGAAGAAACTGTCCGAGGCCGCCAAATACTACCGCTCTTTCGGACTGGCCGACGACGCCCGGGTGGCCGCCCTGGAGGCCGGCACGGCCAAGGCAGGCCTGGAAACCGCCGAACTGCGGGCCAGGCTCCAGGTGGCCAAGGCCCGGCTGGCCCGGCTGACCGGCCTTGATCCGGCTAAGCCCTTTGACATCGACGGCGAGGTTCCGGCCAAGGCCGTGCCCCTGCCCGCGCCCGGCGAGGCCGTGGCCTACACCCAGGCCCACAATCTGACCGTCCAGGCCGCGACCTTCGCCGAACAGGCCGCCCAAAGCGGGGTGGCCCTGGAAAAGATCCGGTGGCTGAAGGACTTCGACATTGGCCTGGGCTACGACCTCGACATCGAGAGCAACCGCACCGTCGGCCCCGGCGCATCGGTTCGGCTGCCGCTTTTCGACCAGAATCAGGCCCAGAAGGCCAAGGCCGACCATCTGCGGCGGCAGGCCGCCCGGCTGGTCGAGGAGGCCCGGGGGCGGGCCGCCGAGGAGGCCCTGCGCGCCCTGGAAGAGGCCGGATTGGCCCGGACCACGGCCGAGGCCCTGGAAACGGGCGTGCTGCCGCCGGCCGCCCGGGCGGCCAAGTGGGCCGGAACCTATGCCGGGGCCATGCAGCTTTCCGAGCTGACCGCCCTGGAGGCATCCTTGGAGCTTTTGCGCGAACGGCTGCGCCACAACCAGGCGCTCTTGGCCGAACAGCAAGCCCTGGTCCGGCTGGAGTTCGTTCTGGGCGGCCCCATCCCGGGAGCCTGATCCGGGACGCGGAAAAATCTTTCCTCGGGCAACCTTTCAGGCTATCATGGGGCGACCGGCCGCGTCTGGCGGCCTGTCGCCCGCCAGAACGTCGCGGCCCTCCACCAACCCAAGGAGGCTCACGCCGTGCCCGCTTTCGCCAAACGCATGTCCCAGGTGCGCCGCTCGTTCATCCGGGAAATCCTCAAGGTCACCGCCGATCCGTCCATCATCTCCTTTGCCGGCGGCCTGCCCAAGCCTGACCTGTTTCCCACCGGCCCCATCGCCGCCGCCGCCGCCCGCGTATTGGCCGACAACGGCCCCGCCGCCCTGCAGTACTCCGTCACCGAAGGCGAACCGGCCCTGCGCCAGTGGATCGCCGACCGCTACAAGACCAAGCGCGGCCTGGACGTCGATCCGGCCACGATCCTTATCACCAACGGCTCCCAGCAAAGCCTTGATCTGCTGGGCAAGGTCTTTCTCGACCCCGGCGACGTGGTCGGCGTGGAACTGCCCGGCTACATCGGGGCCATCCAGGCCTTTTCCGTTTTCGAACCGACCTTCGCCGGCGTGCCGCTTACGCCCGAAGGCCCGGACATCGACCGGCTCGTGGACGTGCTCACCCGCCAGCAGGCCAAGATGTTCTACGCCGTGCCCAACTTCCAAAATCCCTCGGGCCTGACCTATTCCCTGGCCGCCCGCCGGGCCGTGGCCGAGGCCATGCGCGTGTCCGACGCCGTGTTCGTCGAGGACGACCCCTACGGCGAACTGCGGTTTATGGGCGAAGCCCTGCCGCCGGTGTCGGCCTTCATGACCCAGGACCGCTATCTGCTCGGCACGTTTTCCAAGATCGCCGCCCCGGGCCTGCGCCTGGGCTGGGTGGTGGCCGATCCCGACTCCCTGCCCAAGCTCGTCACGGCCAAGCAGGCGTCCGATCTCCACTGCTCGACCCTGGTGCAGCGCATCCTCGTGCAGTACCTGGCCGACAACGACCTCGACGCCCACATCGCCACCATCAAGGCCGCCTACGGGGCCCAGCGCGACCTCATGGTCGAACGCATCAAGGCCGAATTCCCCGAGGGCGTGGCCTACACCGAACCCGAGGGCGGCATGTTCCTGTGGGTCACCCTGCCCGAGGGCTGCTCGGCCTTTGCCCTTTTTGACCTGTGCATCAAGGAAAAGGTCGCCTTCGTGCCCGGCGAGCCGTTTTTCGTGGACGGCTCGGGCCAGCGCACCATGCGGCTCAACTTCTCCAACGCCGAACCCGAGCGCATCGTGGAAGGCATCCGCCGCATGGGCCGGGCCATCGAAAAGCTCCTGGAAACGCCCGCCTGTCCGGCCGGACCGGGCGCGTAACGCTCCATGCGCCCTACGCCTTCCGACACCATCGCCGCCGTCGCGACCCCGCCGGGCCGCGGCGGCGTCGGCATTATCCGCTTAAGCGGCCCGGCCGCACGGGAGGTGGCCGAAAAGCTCTTTCGCTCACCGCGACCGGACTTCACGGGCCTCAAACCCTATCGCCTGCATCACGGGACCTTTCACGCGCCCGGGGGCAGGCTCCTCGACGAAGGCATGGCCGCCTTCATGCCCGGCCCCGGCAGCTATACCGGCCAGGACACGGCCGAGCTTTTTTGCCACGGCTCCCCGGCCGTGCTCGCCGCCGTGCTCGGGGCCGCTTATGCTCTGGGCGCGCGGCCGGCCGAGGCCGGGGAATTCACCAAGCGCGCCTTTTTAAACGGCCGCCTCGACCTGTCCCAGGCCGAGGCCGTGGCCGAACTCATCGCCGCCCGGGGCGCGGTCCAGGCCGATCTGGCCCTGAGTCGCCTGGCCGGCGGCATGGGCGAGGCGGCCCGTGAACTGGGCGAGGCCCTGGCCGAACTTCAGGCCGGCATCTGTCTGGCCGTGGATTTTCCCGAGGAAGAAGTGGAATGTCTGCCGCGCGAGGCCTTTGCCGACGGCGTCGGGGCGGCCGTGGACCGCATCGACGCCCTGCTCGAAGCCGGACAGCGGGCCGCGCCCTACCGACAGGGCGCGACGGTGGCCCTTTTCGGCAAGGTCAACGCCGGCAAGTCGAGCCTGTTTAATGCGCTGCTCGGCACGGACCGGGCCATCGTGACCGAACTGCCCGGCACCACCCGCGATTATCTGGAAGAAACCCTCGACCTCGACGGCCTGCCCGTGCGCCTGACCGACACGGCCGGGCTGCGGGCCACCGACGACGCCATCGAGGACATGGGGAAAAAGCGCGGCCTGGAAAAGGCCCGGCGGGCCACGCTGGGGCTGTACGTGGTGGACGGCTCCAGGCCCTACGCGCCTGACCCCGAGGCCGAGGCCGTGCTGGCCGAGCTGGGGCCGGGCAAGGTGCTGGCCGTTTCGACCAAGGCCGATCTGCCGCCGGCCGAGCCCGCGCCGCTGGCGATGCTGGCCGGGCGCGGCATCCGGGGCGTGGCCGTGTCGGCGCGCACCGGACACGGCCTCACCGGCCTTGTGGCCGCCATCCGGGCCATGCTGACCGCCGAGGCCGG
>DLGG01000082.1 GCA_002482565.1 Solidesulfovibrio magneticus | reverse complement strand
CGCGCCGTGGCCGTGGAAACCGCCGCGCCGGCCATGGCCGCCGCGGTCAAGACGAGCGCCGTCGCTTCTGCCGCGCCCGAGACCCTGGGCCAGTCCGTGGTGCGTTCGGGCTGGGCCGTCACCCGCCAGGCCGCCCGGCTTTACGGCAACGGCGGCCGGGCCGTCATGGCCAAGTTGGCCAAGGCCAATCCGGGAGTCAATTTCGACCGGGTACGCGCCGGCGACACCCTGGTCTTCCCGGCCATTGCGGCCGCCCCCCTGGAAGCGGGGCAATGTCTGGTCAGGGTGGCCGCCGTGGCCAGCCTCGACGAAGGCTTTGCCTATCTCGGCCGCCATGCCGGGGCCGACATGAACCTTTCCATGTATTGCACCTATGCTCCGGCAACCGGGCTGCGCTACGACATCGTGCTCGGCTCCCTGTTCGGCGACCGGGCTTCGGCCGAGGCCGCCCTGGCCGAACTGCCGCGCGAACTGGCTTCCCGGGCCGCCATCGTCTCCGGCTACGGCCCGGACGCCGTGGCCTTCACGGATCTCGGCCCCTGGCCGGGATTGCGGGGCGGACCCAAGATGGCCGGACCGGCCGGCGGCAGCCAGGACACCAAGCAGCGCATGGTCGTCTCCGAGGCCGCCCGGCCCTGATCGCGCCCATAACCATACGGGATACACGGATCATGGAGCCAAGAAGACGTTTGCGCCTGGGCGAGATGCTCGTCGCCGCCGGGCTTGTCACCGAGGACCAGCTGCGCCAGGCCCTGGCCGCCGGCAAACGCAGCGGCCTGCGTTTGGGGCAACAGCTCGTGCGCGAGGGCACGGTCAAGGAAGCCGACATCGTCGATCTCATCAGCCGCCAGATGGGGTTGGCCAAGTATACGCCCGAGCGCTACCCGGTCACCTCCGACCTGGCCGAACTCTTGCCGGCCGAGATGGCGCTGCGCTCCAAGCTCGTGCCTCTGTCCAAGGTCGGCAACCTCATCCGCGTGGCCATGCCCGATCCCTTGGACATCACCACCATCGAAGACATCGAGATCTATAAGAACTGCGAGATCGAGCCGGTGATCTGCACCGAGCGCGAACTGGGCTACCTGACCAGCGCCGTCTACGGCATGGGCCTTGGCAGCGAGGGCGTGCTCGACAGCATCGAGTCCATGCGCGACGGCGAGGAAACGCCCTCGGTCGCGGTCACCGACGAAATGCAGCTCAGTTCCCTGGAGGACCGGGCCGGGGAAGCGCCGGTGGTGCGCTTCGTCAATTCGCTGCTGTCCCAGGCCGTGCGCGAAGGGGCCAGCGACGTGCACATCAGCCCCGAACGCGACCAGGTGCAGATTCGGATGCGCATCGACGGCAAGCTCAAGGCCGTGCCCTCGCCGCCCAAGCCCATGATCCTGCCCATCATTTCGCGCATCAAAATCCTGGGCAACCTCGACATCGCCGTCAGCCGCATCCCCCAGGACGGCCGGTTCTCCGTGGCCATCGACCGCAAGGAGATCAACATCCGCGTCTCCACGCTGCCGACCATCTACGGCGAAAACCTCGTGCTGCGCCTGCTCGACATGAGCGGCGGCGGGCTTTTTCTCCAGGATTTGGGGCTTACCGCCGACGATCTGGCCAAGATCAAGCTGGTGGTGGACAAGCCCTACGGCCTGTTTTTGTCCACCGGCCCCACCGGCTCGGGCAAGTCCACCACGCTTTTCGCCCTGCTTCGCGAAATAAGCCGGCCCGACATCAACATCATCACCCTGGAAGACCCGGTCGAATACCGCATGGAAGGCGTGCGCCAGGTGCAGCTCAACCGCAAGGCCGGCATGACCTTCGCCAGCGCCCTGCGCTCCACCCTGCGCCAGGACCCGGACGTGGTGCTTGTGGGCGAAATCCGCGACGCCGAGACGGCGGCCATCGCCACCCAGGCCGCGCTTACCGGCCACAAGGTGCTTTCCACTGTCCACACCAACGACGCCGCCGGCGCGGTCATGCGGCTCATGGACATGGGCATCGAGCCGTTTCTGGTCTCCTCCACCCTTATGGTGTCCATCGCCCAGCGCCTGGTGCGCCGGGTGTGCCCCAACTGCGCCGAACCCTACACGCCGCGGCCGGAAGTGCTGCGTTTCTGGAATCTTGAGGACACGGCCGGCTCGGTCTTCATGCGCGGCCGGGGCTGCTTCATGTGCGGCGACACGGGCTTCAAGGGACGGCTGGGACTTTTCGAAATCCTGGTCATGGACGAGGAGATCCAGGAGATGGTGGCGCGCCGGGCCACCTCCCGGGAGATCACCCGGTTCGCGGCCGATTCGGGGCGGCTCAAGCTTTTGCAGGACGACGCGCGCCTGAAGATACTGGAAGGCAAGACCACCTTCGAGGAAGCCTCCTCGGCCGTGCTCGTCTAATGTAGCCGTTCCCACACACTGTCCTGGCCGGGAAATGTTCTTTGGCTCCAAGTCGGCCCGCGTTCCTGCGTCTGTGGTATTGCTTGGAGACCCTTGGCAATCCTGCCTTGACGGCCGGCCGGCGTTTGGCGCACAAACGGCAGTAAGGCAAGCCGTCCCGGGCTTTCCGGCCGGATCGGACAGCGCACGGGACTTGGGGAGACAACGGTGCCGCAATTCGCCTACGAAGCCATCAACGAGGCCGGCAATCCGGTCAAGGGCGTGCTTGAGGCCGAGACCGCCGACGCGGTGCGGTCGCGGCTTCTGGGCATGGGCTACATCCCCGTGGCCGTGCGCAAGGGCGTGGCGGCGGCGGCGACCGGCGGTTTCGGCGAATCCCTGGAAGACGCGCTGAGCAGCATCAGCGCCCAGGAAATGATCCTTTTCACCAAGCAGCTGCGCACCATGCTCGGGGCCGGCCTGTCCATGCTCGAAATCCTGCGGGTGCTGGAGCAGCAGTCGGAAAACCCAAAACTGCGCCGGGTGTGTTCCCGCATGTCGGACATGGTGAAAAAGGGTTCGTCCATCTCGGCGGCCATGGCCGCCCAGAAGGGCGTGTTCAACGAACTCTACATCAGCATGGTGCGGGCCGGCGAGGCAGCCGGCGCGCTGCCGGCGGTGCTGGAGCGGCTGACCTACATTATTTCCCACGAACATCAGGTGCGCACGGACATCAAGTCCGCCCTGCAGTATCCCATTACCGTGGTCGTCGCCCTTTTCGGCGCGTTTTTCTTTCTGCTCAAATTCGTTGTGCCGACCTTTGCCGGCATTTTCGCCAGCGCCAAGATCGAGCTGCCCTGGCCCACCCGCATGGCGCTGTTGCTCCACGAGCTCATCGACAAATACTGGTACCTCACCTTCGGCCTCATGGCGGCCGTGATCATCGGCTTTTATCTGTGGTTTCGCACGGAAAACGGCAAGGTCGCCCGGGACGCCTTTTTCCTGCACATCCCCATCGTCGGGATGCTTTTGCGCAAGGCGGCCATGTCGCGATTCGCCTCCATCTTTTCCATTCTCCAGGCCAGCGGCGTGCCGGTGCTGACCACCATCGACATTCTGGTCGGCACCATCGGCAACGCGGCCATTGCCAAGGAATTCCGCCGCATCCAGGAGATGATCAAATCCGGCCAGGGCTTGGCCGGGCCGTTGTCCCGGGCCAAGTATTTCACGCCCATGGTGGTGACCATGGTGGCCGTGGGCGAGGAGTCCGGCAATCTCGACGAAATGCTTTCGGCCATAAGCGAACACTACGACGCCGAGGTCGCCTTTGCCGTCAAGCGCCTGTCCGACGCCATCGGCCCCATCCTCATTGTCGGTCTGGCCGGCGTGGTCGGCTTTTTCGCCATGGCCATCTTCTTGCCCATGTGGGACATGTCCCAGGTCGCCTTCAAACGCTGACGTGCGGGGACTAAGCCATGCGGCGACGGATCGACGTGAGCCTGGCGGTGCTTGTGCCCCTGATTCTGGGGGGCGTGGCCGTGCTGGCGGTGCTGAGCGCCGATTCCCTAGAGGGGCATTTTCCTCGCTTTTCTTCGTTTGAGCCCGTTGTGACCATGGCCCTGGCGGCCGGAGTGTCGGTGGGATGCGTTTCGGCCGCGTTCGTGTTCGCGGCCCTGCGTCCCATCCGTCGTCTTCTGCGCACCACGGCCCCGGCCCTGCCGCTGGCGGCCGGTCCGGCAAAGGCCGCCGGCCTGGATGATTTCGGGCGGCTGGGCGTGGTGGCCGACCAGATGGCCGAAGTGCTCGGGGCTCTGGACGCCCGGGCGCTTTTCCCCAATATGGTCGGCGAGAGCCGGGCCATGCGGGCGGTTTTTGCCCAGGTGCTCAAGGTCGCGGCCTCGGACGCCTCGGTGCTGCTGCTTGGCGAGTCCGGCACGGGCAAGGATTTGGCGGCGCGAAACATCCATGACAAAAGCCCCCGGTCGGCTGGGGCGTTTGTGGCCGTCAACTGCGCGGCCATTCCCCAGGGGTTGCTGGAGAGCGAGCTTTTTGGCCACGAGAAGGGCGCTTTCACCGGTGCGGTCGCCCGGCGGGTCGGACGGTTCGAACAGGCGGCCGGCGGGACGCTGTTTCTCGATGAGATCGGCGACATGCCCCTGGAGATACAGGCCAAGATTCTTCGGGTGTTGGAAACGCGCCAGTTCGAGCGGGTTGGCGGGACCACGACGCTGCGGGCCGATGTGCGGGTGATCGCCGCCACCCACCGCGACCTTGGCGAGATGATCCGGCGGGGAGCGTTTCGCGAGGATTTGTTTCACCGCCTCAATGTGTTTCCGGTGCATTTGCCGCCGTTGCGGGAGCGCCGCGAGGATATCGCTTTGCTGGCCGGGCGGTTCCTGGAAACCCTGCAGCCCGGCGCGACGCTTTCCTTGGCCGCCATGCAGCGCCTTTTGGCCCATGACTGGCCGGGCAACGTCCGGGAGTTGCGCAACACCTTGGAGCGGGCGGCGCTGCTGGCCGGAGACGTGGCGGTCTTGGAGCCGCGCCATCTGCCGGCCTTGGCCGAGACCGGCCCCGGCGAGGCCGTCCAGGCCGGGGCGGACGATTTGGACAGCCGGCTGGCCGCCTATGAACGATCCCTTATCGAGGCGGCCCTGGCCCGCACGGGCGGTGTGCAGGCGCGGGCGGCGACGCTTTTGGGCATCAAGGAGCGCAGCTTGTGGCATCGGGTCAAAAAACTCGGCATTTCGCCGGGGCTTTTCCGTCCAGCCGGGCAGCAGGCATCAAATCCTGATGGTTGAAGCATCAAATTATGGAGGCTAGGCCGGGAACCGGTGCGGGGTACTGTGGCGTGGTAGATATTTTGTTTGCAATATCTTGTGGTTAAAGCGCCTTGAAACGGTGACATGGTTTTTGCTAAGGTTGTCTTCAGAAAAGGCCGCCCTGGAGCGGCGCAACCCCCTTTGGAGGAAAAAGCAATGGCAGAACAGCACGACCGCAAACGTGAACAGCGCGGTTTCACCCTCATCGAAATCATCGCCGTTCTGGTCATCCTCGGCATCCTGGCCGTGGTTGCCGTGCCGAAGTATTTTGACATGCAGAATCAGGCGCGGCTTCAGGCCGCCCGCGGACTGATTGCCTCGGCGCAGTCGCAGTTGAGTCTGGGGTATGCCAATAACAAGCTGAATTCGTCCTATACATTCGCTCCGGCTACGGAATGTGCTAAAATATCCTTGTCAAACTCTACGTCGGAACCCGCTACGCTTGCGTGTGCTGGCACTGGTAACTCGATCACGATTACGGCGACAGTGGGGACAGGGACCTCTCTTCAGACTGCCACGGCTACTTGGAATAACCCGGACGGAAACTAGTTCTCTGTCGGGCGGCAAGGGCTGTTGGCCTTTGCCGCCCTTTGAGGTTGTTTTGTCTAGGCAGCACAGGCAAGGATGTGGTCAATGCCGCGCATCGCGGTGCATTCCCCAGGGGTTCACGCTTCTGGAGATCATTGCTGTTCTGGTGCTATTGGGTGTGCTCGCTGTTGTTGCGGTTCCGAAATATTTGTCAATGCAAAATGACAGTCGTCTGCAAGGCGCTCGTAATATGGTTGCTTCGGCGCAATCGCAGCTGTCACTTGACTTCTCAAGACGTATTCTGTCTGGTTTGAGCTTGGCTGTCGTCAGTCAGGAGGCCTGTAATGTCGTCGTGTCGCATGGTTCAGGCGTTACAGCTAATCTGAGTTGTAGCGGAAATCTAGACGGCAACGTTGCGATTACAGCGGACATTGACGGCGTTCAGGCTACGGGGAGCTGGTCGAGTCCCGTAGCTTCGGGTTCCTGACCTTTTCATCACGTCCCGCCACTATTGACGCCATCCTGCAGAAAGAGGCTTGAATGCGCCAACGACTGTTTGGGGCAGCCAACTGGCTGCCGTTTACGTTTATTTTGCTGGTGACGGGCCTTGCCGTCTTATGGTGTCGCTGGCCCGTCATCGCCCTGGACTTTGACCTCTGGTACCATTTGCTCGGCGGCGCTTACATCGCCGAACATCTGGCCCTGCCGACAGGGCCTTTTTTTTCCTATCTGCCGACGGAAAACACCTGGCTCGACTACTACTGGCTCTACCAGGTCATCGTGCACCACCTGTATTCCCTGGGCGGGTATACGGCGCTGACGATTTTCCGGGCGCTGGTGTTTCTGGCTTCCGTCTTTTGCGTATTCGCCTATTTGCGGCGGGCCGGCCAGGCCGGCGAGGAAGGCGGCAAGCTCATGGCCCTGGCCATTGTGTGCGCCTACGCCCTGGCCTTGCAGCCGCGCGACATCCTGTTGCGCCCTCATGCCATCACCTATTTGTTCATTCTTTTTATCCATTACATCGTCAATTACCGCCAGCGCTGGGCCTGGGACCTGCCGGTGCTGACCGTCGTCTGGGTCAACATCCACGGCGTGGAATATCCTGTCGTCCTGCTCGTTTTGGGGTCGTATCTGGCCCTGCATTTTCTCAATACGCTGTTTTTGAAAGCCAGGCCCAATCCCATGCGGCCGGTGCGTTGGCCGCTTATCCTCTCGCTCTACGCCGTGCTGGCCACGCCGGCCGGCCTGGACCTGCTGGCCAAGGCGTTCGCTGCGCCGCCGTTTCATGAATTGACCGTCATAGAGCTGGCCGCCCAGCCCTGGGATCGCTTTTTTGCCCTGCAGTTTTTCCCGGACGGTCGCCTGGTGGAGGGGGCCACCGTGGCCCTGGTGCTGGGCGCCGTGCTGGGCGCCTTGTGGCTGGCCGTGCAAAAACGGCTGCGCCTGGACAGGATCATGCTCCTGGCCGGCGGACTCGTCCTTTTGCCTATGATGGTCCGTTTCACTTTTGAATTCATGGTGTTGGCGTTGCCCATTTTCGGCGATGTGGTCGCCTTGCGGGCCGAGCGCCAAAGGGATCGGGGCGATTCCCGCGTCTTGTGGGCCATGTCGCTTTTGTGCGTGGGGCTTACGCTGTGGGCGACATTCTCCTTTTTGGGCAATCGGCCGTCCTATCCGGTGGACCGCTCGCGTCTGCCCGAGGGATCATGCAATTTCTTGATGGCCCATGGCCACGGCGGGCGCATCTACAACGTGCCCAATCCTGGCGGGTATCTGCAATGGCGGCTTTATCCCAAGTACCTGATTGGCATGGACATGCAGACCATGCTGTTTGCCGCCAAGGATTTGTACGCCGCCAGCGTGTCGTTTAACGACAAAACGGTATTGGCGAAAGTCGTCCAGGAATACCGCCCGACGTATCTCCTTCCCAATGTCACGGATAAGGAGTTCAAGAAAAATCTGGGCGAACCGACCCGCTTTGTCCCGATCTACTTTGATGACGTGCTGGCCGTGTATGTCGATGCGGACAAGGAACCGGAGCTGGCGCGTCGTTTCGGCCTTGAAGTTCTGGACCACGCCGGTTGGCAACAGCTTGATTTCGAAGGCATGGAGCCCGCCAAGCGGGAAAAGGCGGCCATGGAATGTCAGCGGCTTCTGGAGTCCGCTCCCGAAGGCCTGACGGCCAACACCATCGCGGCCAAGCTCTTTCTGGCCGCCGGCCAGCCGGCCCAGGCCGCGCTTCATGCAGACGTCGTCATACGGGCCTACCCTGATCGCTTTATGGGGTACGCCTTGCGCGGGCTGGCGGCTTTCAAGGAGGAGCGCTACCAGGAAGCGCTGGCCTGGCAAAAGCGGGCGCTGGCGCGGGCAATGCCCTCGGAAAGGGAAGCCGTGCAGCGAAATATCTACGCCTGCCATGTCCGGTTGCAGCAATTCAAGGCAGCCTATGAAACGTTGCTCGATATCGCCAACCCTATGCGTCCTGCGACCAGCGCCAAGGATCTCTACGACTTGTCGCTTACGGCCGTGGCTTCCGGCCAGCAGTACAAGGGCAAGGTCCTTCTGGAATTGGCTCGGCTGAAAACTCCCGAGACCGATGCGGAGTTGTTGCGCCAAATAGACGAGATGGCCGCCATGCTGCCGCCCATGCAGCAAGGGCGTTGGTAGTTTCACTGTGTTGCCGGAACATGCGACGCTTGGGCTACAATACGGCTTTTGACCTGGTAAAGCTCTTCACGCCCGATGGCGTTTGCGCTAGAAGGGTGAAGGCAGGGAGGCCGCATGCGCAGTCGCTTACCGATGCTTCGGGGACGCCGCTACTTGAAAATTGCAGAAAACCTCTCGGAAACGTTGGGTTTTACGATTATTGAAGTTGTAGCCGTCCTGGTCCTTCTGGGCATAATGGCCATTGCGGTGGTGAACCGTACCGGCACGCAAGGGGTTCAGGCCATGGCCGAGGCCGACGCCTTGCGCTCGGCTCTGCGATATGCCCAGTCTCGTGCAATGGGCGACGTCTATACCTGGGGCATCAGCTTCACGGCAAGTTCGTATCAATTAGTTTCCGACAATCCGGATACCGCCAACGCCGTATTGCCTGGGCAAGGGACAAATACGCGCGCCATGCCGGCTAATGTCGCCCTGTCCGGCGCGAATTTCATTCTTTTCGATTCCCGGGGCCAGCCGGTTTCCGGGAATATCACAACGCCAGGCGGCAGCGCCGCGGTCGTTACGGGGACACAAACGATCAGTGTTACGGAATCTTCCAAGGTTGAATCGGTCTCCGTCACGCCGTACACGGGGTTTATTCCATGAATACGGAACGTTCGTCCGGTTTCACGCTGCTTGAGCTGATCATGACCATTGTCCTGTTTGGCATCGTCGCGGTCATGGCGGTGTCCTTTTTTGCGCCTTCCACGACAATGACTCATGTTCCGGTGCAGCAATTGCAGTCCGACGCGTTTTTGCAGCTCGTCATGGAAAACATGATCGCCGATAAAGAGACGTCTTTTGCCAATAATTTGAATGGACTTTGCGCGAATATCAATGTTGGCGTTCAGAGCACGTATGGCAACGGAACAAGCTACTATGTCGTTGAACGTCGTTATGTTTGTCCGAATGCTTCAAACGTCTTTGTAAATAGTGCGATAAATCAATTTCTGTTGGTAACAATAGCGGCAAATGCGAATTCAGGGGCCAAGTTGACATATCTGTTTAGCTCGAATGCCGGGAATTGCAATGCCGGCGGGAGTTGATATGTCGAAACAACGCTGTCTCCGACGCAAGTGTTCGGGGTTCACGATGATCGAGATCGTGGCCTCTCTTGTGGTCATGGGCATCATTGCCGCGTTTGGCACCAGTCTGCTGACGAATGTCGCTCGGGGATATACTCACGCCCGTAACGCGGACGAGGTGGTTCAGAAGGCCCAGATGGCTTTGCAGCGGATGACGATAGAATTTACGCAGTTGGACCCAGCTGGGGCAATTGGAAATGCCGCCAATATAACATATAGTTATAATTCGACAAACTGTTTCATTTTTCAAAACGGGAATGCTATTGTCTATCGCTATGCTGGAGTGAATTATACGTTGGTTGACGGAGTGGCTGCCGGAAGCCTACAGTTTAGATATTATGCTAATTATTCTTCGACGGCTTTAACATCGTTCTCGAATAATAGTCCAAACATCAATCTGATTGGCGTTTCCTTTAATATGCAAGGTGATGATACTTCTGTTGGCATGAACCAAGCGTATTCGACCCGCGTGAAGGTAAATAAGCTTCAGTAGGAGTCGGCTATGTATCGGGCAGTCGCTTGCTTTTTTGCAAATATTAAGAACCATTTGGCTTCTGAGAATGTCTCAGGGGCTTCGCTGTTGTGGGCTATCGCGGCTCTCGTTGTTTTGGGAGGCGTGGCTGCGGGCGTCTCAAGGATGAATTCGACGGCCGTCCAGGAGAAGATTTCAGGGGAGATGAGTACGCAAGCATACTACGCAGCGTTCTCCGGTGTTCAGTATTTTGTGTCGCTGCAAGATGACGAACGAGAGTTGTTTAAATTGCGAACAGATGATGCACGCGTCGTGAAAATGGGAGATGCTTCTTTTTTTATTACAAATATTGCTTCAGATTCTGACAGTTGGTATATCGATGTTGTCGGAAATGCTGGCGGATCTGGTGGAATGCAATCTCATTATGTGTTGAAGGAAGTCGTTGTTGGTCGTACGACCAAAAAAAATACGCCGATCCTTGTGGATTTGTTCGACGCTATTTCTACAGAAGGATCATTGAGGAAAACGGATGATTCATCCGATACAAACAATGATGGTAGTGTCAAGGGCACAAACAAGAATGGTGTTGTTGTTGATTCGACGGCGATAGCGGGGTCTGCTTATAAATTTTCAAGTAATTATCGAGGAAGGGTTGTGCATAGCTTTGTTGAAGATTATAATATATTTTACAAGGGTACGATAATGGTTTTTTTGTATCCGACGTCTCCTGTTGGCGATTATGCTGGAATAGTTCATAAAGGGATATCTAAAATCGTCTGTGATAATGGGATTTTCGCAGATGAAGTGTATACGCTTCAGTTTTGGCCATCCGGGAGTGGGCATGTTTATAAGATGTTTATTATTGAAGGATCTGAAAATACTTCTTGCTCTTCTTCGAATAAAAGTTGTTTGTGTGCCGGTTCGAGCTCTTGGCGGTATGTAGAGGCATCCTCAAAAACAAAAGTTACGAGCGATAAATGGCAGCATGTTGCTATTACTTGGGAACAAAATTCTTCAAGCAACTTAGTCATGAAATTTTACATAAACGGTAGTCTGGATAGTACAACGACGGTCGGTAGTTTTATCCCGCGCCGAAACACAGCTGATCTTGTCGTTGGCGGTCAGTCGGACAATGATACAGGAGATCAGAATACTTTTTATAATGGATACATGGATGATCTTGAGATATATAACAGAGCTCTTTCTGCGGAAGAAGTTAAGAATCATTTTAAAACTACTCGTGCTGCTTATTGTAAGGCAGGACACTCGACAGAAACAATCTGCAAGGCTAATCCTTAGTGCTATGTGTTAGCAAAATTGCTTTTCAAAGCATTCCTATATAAGTATATTTATGCTATTTTTTCTTGCCTTTTTATTTCAGAGGGAGAATAAGTGTGAATAAATAAAAAATTTGTAATATTTGTTTGGTGTGCGGATGCCGGATAAGTGCAGATCAGTTTTACGCACAATCCAATTATCAAAAAACAAAGGCAGCTCGCTTGTATTTGTTGCGGCGTGGCTAGTGATTGTAAGCTCACTTGCCGTCGCGTTAACAAAGCTCTATTCCAGCACGCTCTCCACCTCCCTTGCCGGCGTCCAGGATGCTCGGGCTTACTACCTCGCGCTTTCCGGCCTGAACTTCTGGTCGGTGGGCAAAACAGGCGCCTACTCCCTGGCCGGCGGCACGTTTACCATCATGCAATCCGGGCCAGACGCCCAGGGCTTTTACACGGTCACCAGCCTGGGCAGCACTGCCGATAACGCCAATTACCGCCTGACCGTCAAACGCCAGTCCACCAAGCCCATCACCTTTGACGACGACATCGAGGACTTCGTTCTTCCGGTTGTCGGCAAAACCGCCAATTCCAAATACGCCGTCCTGGTCTTTGACAAGGACCTGCCCGACGCCCAAAGCGGCTGGTCCGAAGCGGACTGGGCCACGCTGTGGGCCGCCAACGCCAATCGCTATGCCGGCGGCTGGGTGCGGCTGGGGGGCAATGCCGCCGACACCAACGGCGCTATCTGGTATGGCGGCGATTACGGCGCCTGTTCGGCGACGCCTTGTCCAAGCGGCGCTTGCAAGGACGGCGCTTGCACCCTGGGCAAAGGGCTGCGCGCCTTTTTCCGCTTCACGTTTTCCTGCTATGACGCTTCCGCCGATTCCACGTCCTGCGCCGACGGCTACACCTTTGCCGTCATATCCGCCGACAACAGTGCGGCGACAGCTTCCGGCGGTCCGGCTTCAGGGTCCTTGGGCGAACTGCTCGGTTATGCCGGTCCCGGCCCCTCGGGCCTGGGCATTGCCCCGCCAAAACTGGCCGTCGAGGTGGACACCTACCCCAACAAGGGCAAGGGCAAGGAAACCGAAACCAACAACCGGCATGACGCCGGAAACGAAAATCATGTCGCCGTGGTCTACTGGGGCGACGATTCCGGGCGAAACGCCAGCTACGACGACAACGCTCACGGCGTCGGCACGAATCCACCCGCCGGCTCCGCCGGCTACGTCGCCAAGGCCAAGGCCGCTTCCGGCCCCAACTGGCTGGAGGACGGCGAGCCCCATGCTTTGCGCCTGGAGCTGCATCGCACCGGCGAGGGCGCGGCCAGCGGCACCTACCGCGTCAAGGTGTGGGTCGATCCCAAAGCTTCCGGCCAAGACGACGTCACCGCCGACTATGCCGCCGAAATGCCGCTTCTGGACCACACCACGACCCTTGCTGGCCGGTACAACACCGGCCTGGACGTCATCCGCTTCGGCTGGACCGAAGGCACGGGCGGTTCGGTCCAGACGGTGGCGGTCTATGATTTTTCCCTGGACTTCCGGCGTTGACGCGGGTTGCCAAAGCCCGCCCGAGTGCGCACAATCGGCCCATGAAAGCCCTTCTTGTCGCCTTGCTGCTGCTTTGCTGTCCGGTCGGACAGGCTGCGGCCGGAGACGCCATCTACCAATACCGCGACGCCAAGGGCGCGATCCACTTGAGCAACCGCAAACTCGACGACAAATTCCAGCCCTTTGACTACATGCGCCTGCCGGCCGGCACGGACCAGTCCAAGGTCTATCCGTTTATCCGCTACTACTGCCGTCGCCACGGCCTGGACCCCGAACTGGTGCGGGCCATGGTGGAGGTGGAGTCGGGCTTTGCCGTGCGCGCGGTATCGCCCAAGGGCGCGGCCGGACTCATGCAGATCATGCCCGGCACCGGCCGTGACCTGGGGCTGGCCGACGCCTTTGACGGCGCCAACAATCTGGAGGCCGGCATCCGCTACATGCGCGCCCTGATGGACGCCTATGGCGACGTGCGCCTGGCCCTGGCCGCCTACAACGCCGGCCCCGGACGGGTCAAAAAGGGCGGCACCGTGCCGGACATTCCCGAGACCCAGGCCTATGTGGAAAAGGTCCTGGCCCGGCGCGGCGCGCGGTAGCGTCGCATCCCTTGAAAATACGAGAGTATTTTTAAGGAAAAATTCTTGTAGTTGCTTGACGACAAATCCCCAAGTGCGCTTGTCGCGGACGCGACACGAGCGCCTGCGGGCGGCTCCTCGGCGGAAAGCGGCGGGTAGTCCCTGCCGGCCTGACAACGCGACGTCTCCCCTGACAGCGCGCGTGGCCGCCGCACCCTTGACCGGCAACCCGAACTCGGCCACCAAGGAAGCATCCGGCAGCGGAGGGGTCCGCGCCGCCGGCAACGCCGCTACCTGCGGCAAACTTCAGGAGGCCGTAAATGGTTGTGAATTGGCAGGAATCCCTGGGCGAGGCCGTCAAGGCGCTTGGCGCGCTGGCCAAGGGCAATCCCGGCATCATGGACGGATACAAGGCCCTGGACGGCGCGGGCAGCGCCCACGGCGCTTTGGACCTTAAGACGCGTGAGCTCATCAGCCTGGCCGTGGCCGCCACGACCCGCTGCGACACCTGCATCGCGGTGCACGCCAAGGCCGCCGCCGAAGCCGGCGCTTCCCGCGAGGAACTCCTGGAAGCCCTGGCCGTGGCCATCACCCTCAACACCGGGGCGGCCTTCGTCTATTCGTCGCGCATCCTCGAAGCCTACGACACGTTCTCGAAGAAATAGGCGCATCCCGAGCGGCGGCGCGCCACGGCGGGCCGCCGCCATGGACAAACGGACCGGAACATGGTTTTGTCTCGGCCTTCACCTCCGGAGGCGATCATGAAGGCCCACTCGGCGTTTGCCGCCCTTATGCTCATCCTTTCCCTGTCCCTTGGCGGTTGCGCCGGTTTTGGCCAGGGCAAGGCCGAAGACAAGGCCAAGGCTCCGGCGGCCATGGAACTGACCGCCGACAACGTGGCCATGGTGCGCGCCGCCGTGGCCGGAGCCAAGGCCAAGGCGCCCCGGGCCGAAACCCGCGACGACTACGTCCGGCTGGCCCGGGCCGTTTACGTCGCCCCCTGGGCCGCCGGCCACAACGCCGCCGCCACCACCGAGGTCGCCCTGGCCCAGGCCAAGGCCGGCAACCAGGCCGCCCGGGACTACCTCACCATCATGGTCTATGACATCCAGCTCCAGACGGCCATGGAAGGCACGAGCCTTTCCGCCGAGGACTGGCGCGCCGTCTACGTCGGCTCGGGCATCATGACCGAGGCCGCCTACGCCGCCTACGTCGATATGGCCCGGGGCGGCAAAGTGTTGCCCTAGGCGCGCGCTCTGGAGTCTACGCGAGTATATTTCTAGGAAAATGTATAATTTTAGCGTGTTGTTCACGAAAGGCCAAGGTTCTTTTCGAGGAGACGACACGAGCTGCAGCAGGACGTTTGCTTCATGGACATCGCGCTTTCCTCTTTGCCGCGCGCCGCGCGCACCGTTGCCCTTGACGCCGCCAAGATCTGCCTGGACCTGTTCAAGGTCATGGTGCCGATCCTTATAGGCGTCAAGATCCTCAAGGAACTCGGCTGGATCACCTATCTGGCCAAGCCGCTGGGGCCGCTGATGAGCCTGGTCGGGCTGCCGCCGGAATGCGGGCTGACCTGGGCCACGGCCATCGCCAACAATCTTTACGCCGCCCTGGCCGTCCACGCCGCCCTGGTCCCGGACATGTCGCCGCTGACCATCGCCCAGGCCACGGTCATCGCCACCATGATGCTCATCGCCCACAATATCTTCGTCGAAGGGGCCATCGCCAAGCGCTGCGGCGTGGGGTTTTGGGGACAGGCCGCCCTGCGCCTGGTCTGCGCCATGGCCTGCGGCATGATGCTTAACGGCATTTTCAGCGCTTTCGGGCTGTTCACGAGTCCGGCTCCGCTGCTTTTCACCCCGGCCGCCGACGACGGGAGCCTCGTCACCTGGGGCCTTGGCGAAATCAAGAATCTCGGCATGATCTACGTGGTCATCGCCTGTCTGGTCGGACTCATGAGGGCGCTGGACGCCCTGGGCGTGACCCGGCTTTTCGAAGCGGCCCTGCTGCCGTTTTTGCGGCTCATGGGCATCGGCGGCGGCGCGGCCACCATCACGGTCATCGGCCTGGTCATGGGCCTGGCCTACGGCGGCGGGCTCATCATGCACGACGTCCACAAGGGCAAGGTGGAGCGGCGCGATGTGTTTCCGGCCATCAGCCTCATGAGCCTGTCCCATGCCCTCATCGAGGACACGCTTTTGATGTACCTCATCGGGGCCACCATGTGGGGCACCTTTGTCGGGCGGCTGCTCTTTTCGCTGCTGGTGGTGGCGGCGCTTTCCCGACTGGCGGCGGGTTTGGCCCGGCCCCGGCTGGCCTGAGGCGCGGTTGCCATGACGAAACCGGCGATGGGGCGATATCTCGCCTGGCTGGCCCTGGCCGTGGGGCTGGGAGCGGCGGCCTTGGCCCTTGGCGGGGCGGTGGCCGCCTCCACCGTGGACCCGGCTTTCGAGGCCCTTGTTTCCCGGCTGGCCGCCGACGGCCTGCCCGAGGCGAAAATCCGTCGGCTGTTTTCCCGGGCCGAGATGGCCTTTTCCCCCAAGGCCATGTCCGACAAACTCACCGCCCTGTACATGCGCAAGTACGGCCTGCGGCTTGTGGCCGACATCCAGACGCGCCTTGCCGCCCTGGGCTGGTATCCCGGGCCGGCCGACGGCAAGCTCGACCGCATGACCCGCTGGTCCATCAAAGCCTATCAGGCCGCCGAGGGCCTGCCCCAGCTCGGCACGGCCACGGAAGCGCTCTTGGCCGAACTCGCCGCTTCGCCCAAACACGCTCCAGCCGATTTGGTCTTCCCGCAGTTTCCCAAGGCCGAGGTCCACGACATCGTGCTCACCCCCGAGCGGCTGGCCGAGGCCCGGGAGTTCTACGAGCGCAACCGCGCCGCCCTGGCCAAGGCGCGGGAGCGTTTCGGCGTGCCCGAGGAATACATGGTGGCGCTGTTGGCCGTGGAGACCCGGGTGGGGCGCTATCTCGGCGACGAGGTGGCGGTGGTCAATCTGGCCAGTCTCGTGGCCGGCGAGGACGTCTCGCGCCTGCCCCGGGCCTTTGCCTACGAAAAGCCGACCCCGGACCGCCTGGCCTGGATCAAGGCCAAGGCCACGGAGAAGGGCGAATGGGCCTACGGCGAGCTGCGGGCGCTTTTGCGCTACGCCGACGCCCAGGGCATCGATCCGCTGTCCATCCCCGGGTCCATCTACGGGGCCATCGGCATCTGCCAGTTCATGCCGTCCAATGCCCTCAAATACGCCGTGGACGGCAACGGCGACGGCAAGGCCGACCTCTTTGATCCCGACGACGCCGTGGCCAGCCTGGGCAACATCCTGCGGGCCATGGGCTGGCGGGAGCCCATGGCCGACGAGGCCATGCGCAAGGTGTTTTACGGCTACAACCACAGCCAAGTTTACGTGAACACGATCATGGACGCGGCAAGACGTTTGCGTGACGCGTCCGGCTCTGGTACGACCAAACCATAATGCGGCCCCGCCTCGCGCCGCCGGCGTGGGGTCGGCGGATTGCGCGTCCGCCGGGCCGTCCGATCGGGGGTGCCTATGCGCGCCAAAGCCTTGTGCTGCGCCGTTTTGACGGTCCTTGGCCTGTTGTTCGCCGCCTTGCCGGCCCAGGCCGCCACCATTCTCGTCTACCACAGTTTCGGCGTGCGCTCCTCCATGTCCATCTCGCTGCCGGCCTTCGAGGCCCAGCTCGATTTTCTGGAAAAAAACGGCAACAAGGTCATCGGCGTCGATGAACTAGTCACCACCATCGCGGCCGGGAAAAATCCCCCGGACGGGGCGGTGGTCATCGCCATCGACGACGGCTGGGCCACGGTCATGGCCGCCTTTGAGGTCTTAAAGCGCCGCAATCTGCCCTTTGCCGTGTTCTTGCCCATGGCCTACACGGCCAATCCCTATTGCAAGGTCACGCTGTCCCAGGCGGACATCGACAAGCTGAGGGCCTATCCCAAGGTCGTTTTCGCCGACCATTCGTTCAGCCATTCGCCCAAGCTGGCCAAGAGCGAGGAGTTCGCCCGCGACGACGTGCGCAAAAGCCGCGAGCGTTTCCGCCAGGTGTTGGGGTTTGACACCAAGTACTTCGCCTATCCTTACGGCGCGGTGAGCGAAGCCTACACCCGGGCCCTGCGCGAGGCCGGCTACGAATACCTGTTCGTCACCGGCGACAGCCCGGTTTCGGCCACCACCAAGGTCACGGCCATTCCGCGCATCGCCGCCAACAAGCTTTCGGTCAACGTGCTGGCCACGGTGCTGCGCAACCATGCCGTCATGATGGCCAAGGCCAAGGCGACCCCGGCCCCGGCCCCGGCCGCCGCCGCGCCCGGCCCCGACCCCACCCTGGCCAGCGCCGCTGCTCCGGCCGACCTCAGTCCACGAGCCGTGGAATAGGCCGGGCCGGCCGACGCGTAACGCATCTGGCCGCCATACTTTTTTCTGCCTTCGCCAAAAACGCGAACCGGACGGCCGCATTCCACGTTTCGTGGCGCGGCCGTCCGGCGTTTTCGGAGCGGGACAAAATTATTCGTAACTTTTTTGTGTCGCGGCGTCGTAAGGGCATCGCTGCGCAAGGCTGCCGAGGCTTTCGGGGTCTGGCGGCCAGGCTTTTTCGCCTCTCTTGCGCCCTTTGCCGCCCGCCAAATCGGCCACGCCACCCCTTGACGGTCCGTGTAGCGGTTTCCGTCAGGCTCCTCCAAAGCCTCTTTGGCTTCCTGGCCGACAGCGGGGCAATCCACGCCGACCCCCCTTTACCTTTTCTCCATTCGGGGGGTCTGGGGGCCTCAGGCCCCCAGCCGCCGGAGGCATCTTCAATCTTTTCTGGCTATTCCAATATTCACCCATCAGCCGCGACGCGTTCGGCTAACGTTTGGTAGTCCTTGGCGCCGGGTGAGCGCGGGGCGAATTCGAAGATGGTGCGGCCTTCGGCCGGCGCTTCGGACAGCTTGGCGTTGTAGCGCACGGCCGGGCAAATCCGGTCGGGATACAGCGCGGCCAGTTCCTCGGCCAGGGCGGCGGGGCCGCGCACGCGCTTGTCGAGGAAGGTCGGCACGACGTAGCGTAGGGCCAGCTGCGGCCGGTAGCGCGACACGGCGGCGAAGCTGCGCAGGAATTCCGAGAACCCTTGCAGCGACATGGCTTCCAGGGCCACGGGCACGAGCAGTTCGCGCACGTAGAACAGCACGTTGACGGTGAGCGCGTCCCAGCCTGGGGCGCTGTCCACCACGATGACGTCGAAGCGGTCGTCAAGGCCGGACAGGGCGTCGTCCAGGGTGCGTTCGCCGCCGAAATCCTTGCGGCTGATAAGCCGCTTGAGGCCGGCCAGGCTCTTGCCGCCGGCCAGCAGCCAGAGGTTGTCGCGCACCGGCGTCAGGGCGTCCTCGGCGCTCACCGAGCCGTCCACGTATTCGGCCAGTCCCTTGCCCGGCGTGACGCCCAGGGCGTATGCGCATTGCCCCTGGGTGTCGGCGTCGATTAAAAGCGTGCGTTTGCCAAGGGTCGCCAGGCCGGCGGCCAGGTTGACGGCGGTGGTGGTCTTGCCCACGCCGCCCTTGCTCAGCATGACGCCGAGACGTCGGGCGCGGCCGGTTCCCGGTTCGGGCAGGGTCGAGGGCGCGGTTTCGGCGGCCAGCTGGCTTTTGATGGCCGAGAGCGCGGCGGCGGCGGCCTCCTCGGCGGCGGC
>DLGG01000053.1 GCA_002482565.1 Solidesulfovibrio magneticus | reverse complement strand
ATGGAAGGCTTTGGCGCGGCCCTGGCCGCCGCGACCGCCGGCCTGCCCTTTGTGGAGCTGCGCAGCGTGTCCAACCGGGTGGGCGCGCGCCCGCCGGACGGCTGGGACCTGCCCGGAGCCTTCGCCGCCCTGGGCCGGGCCGCCGCCGCTCTCCTTGGCTAGCGGCGCGTCCACGAAAACCGCACAGCGCGTTTCACAGGCAACAGACTAAAACTATTAATTTTTCTTAAAAAATACGGTCGTATTTTTTAAGGGGTCCGACACGAGGCCATCATGGACGCCGTCAGTTTCGCCATTTCCCCCTGCCCCAACGACGTGGTCATCTTCGGGGCCGTCATCCTCGGCCGGGTCGGGCTGCCCGACCGCCGGGCGACCTTTGCCTTTGAAGACGTGGAGACCCTAAACGAGGCCGCCCTGGCTGGAACCTACGACGTGGTCAAGGTCTCGGCGGCCATGGCCGCGCCCCTGGCCGGAGACTACGACGTGCTGCCCTCGGGCGGGGCCTTCGGCTTCGGGGCCGGCCCCAAGCTCGTGACGGCCAAGGGCTTTGCCGGCCGGCCGAAAACCGTGGCCGTGCCAGGGCTGCGCACCACCGCCGCCACGCTTTTGCGGGCAGCCCTGGCCGAGGACCGGCCCGGGCTGCCCGTGCCCGACGCCGCGTTTGTGCCGGTGCGCTACGACGGCATTGTCGAGGCCGTGGCTACTGGCCGGGCCGAGGCCGGACTTTTAATCCACGAAACCGCCCTGGCCGCCGCCGGCCATGGCCTGGCCGTCGCCCTGGACCTGGGCGTCTGGTGGCAGGGGCAGATGCCCGACGTGCCGGTGCCCCTGGGCGTCATCCTGGCCAAAAAATCCTTGGGAGGGCAGCGCATCGCGGCCCTGGGGGGACTGCTTCGCCAAAGCCTGCTGGCGGCCCGGGATGAGCCGAGCCTGGTCGCGCCCTTGGTGCGGCTTTTCGCCCGGGAAATCGACCAGCAGGTCATCGACGCCCACATCAAGGCCTATGTGGGCGAACTGAGCCTGGACATGGGCGAGCTGGGCCGGGCCGCCCTGACCCGACTGGCCGGGCTGGCCGAAGCGGGCAAATAGGGCGTCATGACGCCATTTCCCGGCCGCGACCCCCTTGCCAGCCCCGGAGGATTGCTGATAAAGCCCGGCGGATGAGCGATATCGCGGACATTGTCAGTCGGGAAGTCCCGGCCATCAACCGGTACCTGGAAAGCGCCACAGAGACGCTCAATCCCATGGTCCAGCCGGTCGTGCGCCATGTGTTGCTGGCCGGAGGCAAGCGCCTGCGTCCGCTGCTCACCATTCTCACCGCCCGGGCCATGGGCTATCGGGGCGACGACGTTTACCCCCTGGCCTGCTCCCTGGAGTTTCTCCACTCGGCCACGCTGCTCCACGACGACATCGTGGACGGCGCGAAACTGCGCCGGGGCCGCGAATCGGCCCATGTCCGCTTCGGCTCCACCCACACCATCCTGGCCGGCGACGTGCTGCTGGCCCTGGCCAACCGTCTGGTCGCCGAATACGACAATCCCGAGCTGACCAAGCTCCTTTCCGAAGCCCTGCTCCAGACCGCCACCGGCGAGATCCTCGAAATCGCCCACCTGCGCGACGTCGATCTGCCGCTTTCCACCTACTTTTCCATCATCACCGGCAAGACCGCCTATCTCATCCAGGCCTCGTGCCAGTGCGGCGCGGTGCTGGCCGGCGCTTCGCCGGAGTTGATCCAGGCCGCCGCCGACCTCGGCCAGCACATCGGCGTGGCCTTCCAGCTCGTGGACGACGCCCTGGACTACACCTCCCCGGCCACGGTCTCGGGCAAGCCCACGGGCGGCGACCTCAAGGAAGGCAAGGTCACCCTGCCGCTTTTGCTTTACCTCCAGGGCCTGCCCTTCGAGGAACGCCGCCGGCTGGCCGAGGACTTCCGCCAGGACCAGCTGTCGGCCGAGGACATCGAATATTTGCGCGGCAACGTCGTTGCCGGCGGACACGCCGAGAAGACCCGGGAGATGGCCGGCGAATCCCTGGCCAAGGCCCAGGCCGCCCTGGCCAAGTTCCCGCCTTCGCCCGAAGCCGAACTGATCGGCGACGTCCTGGCCCCCATGCTCGCCCGGGACAAATAGGACCGCGTCCGCCGGCCTGTCCGCTCACCTTTGACCTCATAACGGAAGGAACGCCATGCTCAGTCGCGTCGCCGTGGGCCTGCGCCCAAGCGTCCGGGACGTGGTCGGCCAGCGCGTGGCCGGCAAGATCCAAAGCGAACTCCACCTGCCGGTCAGCGCCGTCTCCATCGTCAAGATTTTCACCATCGACGGCCTTGATGCCGAAGCCGTCGAGGCCGTCATCGCCGCCGGCGTGCTCCACGATCCCGTGGTCCAGACCGCCTCGGCCGCGCCGATTACCCCCGACGTCCCGGCCGACTGGGTCATTGAGGTGAGTTTCCGGCCCGGCGTCACCGACAACGAAGCCCGCACCGCCAAGGAAGCCATCGCCCTGGCCCTTGGCCTGGACGAGGCCGGCCGCCAGGGGCTCGCCGTCTACACCGGCGTACAGTACCACATCGCCGGCCTGGCCGACCAGGCCGCCGCCGAACATGTGGCCCTGGACCTTCTGGCCAACGACCTGCTCCAGCGCCATGACGTGAAATCCGCCGCGCAGTGGACCGCCGAGCCGGGCTTCCCGGCCCGCACGGCCAAGGTCACGGGCAAGGCCGATTCCACCGTGGAAGTGCCTGACCTGTTCAACATGACCGAGGAGCAGATGCTCACCCTGGGCCGCGAGCGCACGCTGGCCCTGTCCCTGGACGAGTGGTGGGCCATCCGCGCCTATTTCGGCCTGCCCGGCTTCAAGGTCCGCCGCGTGTCCTGGGGGCTTATCCACAACCCCACCGACGTGGAGCTGGAATGCCTGGCCCAGACCTGGTCCGAGCACTGCAAGCACAAAATCTTTAGCGCCGACATCACCTACATCGACAACGAGACCGGCCGGACCGAAGTCATCTCCAGCCTGTACAAGAGCTACATCCAGCGCTCCACCGCCGACATCCGGGCGGCCCTGGGCGAAAACGACTTCTGCCTGTCCGTTTTTTCCGACAACGCCGGCGTGGTCAAATTCACCGAAGACCTCAATTTGTGCATCAAGGTGGAGACCCACAACAGCCCCTCGGCGCTGGACCCCTACGGCGGCGCGCTCACCGGCATCGTCGGCGTCAACCGCGACCCCATGGGCACGGGCATCGGCGCGAATCTGCTGTGCAACACCGACGTCTTCTGCTTCGCCTCGCCCTTCCACGAGGGGACATTGCCCCCGCGCCTGCTCCACCCCCGCCGGGTGCTCGAAGGCGTGCGCGAGGGCGTGGAGCACGGCGGCAACAAGTCCGGCGTGCCCACGGTCAACGGCTCCATCGTCTTTGACGAACGCTTCCTCGGCAAGCCGCTGGTTTTCTGCGGCACCGTCGGCATGTTGCCGGCGACCATCAACGGCAAGCCCAGCCACGTCAAAAAGGCCCTGCCCGGCGACTACATCGTCATGGTCGGCGGCCGCATCGGCAAGGACGGCATCCACGGCGCGACGTTTTCTTCCGAGGAACTCCACGAAGGTTCCCCGGCCACGGCCGTGCAGATAGGCGACCCCATCACCCAGCGCCGCATGTACGACTGCCTCATGCGCGCCCGGGACATGGGCCTTTATAACGCCATCACCGACAACGGGGCCGGCGGCTTGTCCAGCTCCGTGGGCGAAATGGCCCAGGACGCCGGCGGCTGCGAGCTCTACCTCGACCGCGCCCCGCTCAAGTACGACGGCCTGGTCCCCTGGGAGATCTTCACCTCCGAGGCCCAGGAGCGCATGACCCTGGCCGTGCCTCCCGACAAGTTCGCCGACTTCATGCGCCTGGCCAAGGAAATGGGCGTCGAGGCCACGGAACTGGGCAACTTCACCAATTCCGGCTACCTGCGCGTCTACTACGGCCAGCGCACGGTGGCCTACATCGACATGGACTTCCTCCACGGCGGCACCCCGCGCATGGCGCTGACCGCCGAATGGACCCGTCCGGTCATCGCCCGCACCGAGCCGATACTTCCGGCCGAAGGCCACGGCGCGCTGCTGCGGCGCATGCTTGGCCGGCTCAACATCTGCAGCAAGGAATACGTGGTCCGCCAGTACGACCACGAGGTCAAGGGCGGCTCGGCCGTCAAACCCATGGTCGGCGTGCGCCGAGACGGCCCGTCCGACGCGGGCGTGCTGCGCCCCGTGCTGTCGCGTCCCGAGGGCGTGGCCCTATCCCACGGCATCTGCCCGCGCTATTCCGACATCGACGCCTACTGGATGATGGCCGCGGCCATCGACGAGGCCGTGCGCGGCGCGGTTGCCGTCGGGGCCGACCCCGACCGGCTGGCCGGCGTGGACAACTTCTGCTGGTGCGACCCCGTCGAGTCCGAAAAAACCCCGGACGGCCGCTACAAGCTGGCCCAGTTGGTGCGGGCCAACAAGGCCCTGGCCCACTTCTGCCGGGCGTTTAGAACTCCCTGCGTCTCGGGCAAGGACTCCATGAAAAACGACTACTCCGGCGGCGGGGCCAAGATCTCCATTCCGCCCACGGTGCTGTTCTCCGTCATGGGCTTCGTGCCCGACGTCAGCCGGGTGGTCACCTCCGACTTCAAGAACGCCGACGACCTCGTCTATGTGCTGGGCGCGACCGCCGCCGAGCTGGGCGCTTCGGAACTGTCCGGCGAGTTGGGGTTCACCTCCCCCGACGTGCCGCAGGTCGAGGCCGTCTCGGCCCGTCGGCGCTACAAGACCCTGCACGACGCCATGATGGCGGGTCTGGTCTCGGCCTGCCACGACTGCTCCGACGGCGGTCTGGCCGTGGCCCTGGCCGAAATGGCCATCGGCGGCCGGCTCGGGGCCGATCTGGACTGTGACGCCGCCCCGGGCGCGCCCGGGCTCACCGACCTGGAGCTGCTCTACAGCGAATCCGCCAGCCGTCTGGTGGTCACCGTCGCGCCGCAAGACCGGGCCGCCTTCGAGGCGCTGTTTGCCGGCCAGCCTTACGGACTGCTCGGGACCGTCACGAGCGCCCCGGAGCTGACCCTTCGCCGGGGCGAGGCCGTCCTTTGCGCCGAACCGGCCGAGGAACTGGCCCGGGCCTTCAAGGCCACCCTGGACTGGTAGCCGGTCCCCGTCCTTCTGGTCCCCATGACACGCCAAACGCCGGGAGAGCCACTCTCCCGGCGTTTTTTTACGGCAACGGCGCCCCCGCCAGGCAAAGACGGCCAGGCCCAGGCGGCGCATAGTCTCGTGCGCGGCGCTCCCGGCGGCGTGACGCTGTCTTGAGCCGCTTCCCTCAGCGCTCCAAACCGACCAGCGTTTGTCCCCGTGTCCCCGGTTTGCCGCCATTCCCCAGAGATACGGAGCTCTGCGGTCTCACACGATTTGCCGCCGGCCAATGACTTCCCCGCCATTCTGAAAACCGTATTGCTTCTTTACTGCCTATCTGTTATCTTGTTCGGTAATCTTTCCACCTCAACACGAGGAGACCGCAATGGTCCGTTGGCGTGCCTGGACTCTGGCATTGCTCACGGCGGGTCTATGCGCCTGCCCGATCGGAACTGCAACGTTTGTCCCTCTCGCCGCCGCCCAGGCCCAGGCGACCTATGTCGGTTCCAAGGCCTGCATGGACTGCCATCCCAAGGAATACGAGTCCTACTCCAAATATTCCAAAAAAGCCCATTCCTCCCAGTCGGTCAAGATCATGGCCCCCAAGCTCACGCCTGACGAGTTGAAAGGCTGCTTCGCCTGCCATGCCACGGGCTACGGCCAGCCCGGCGGCTTCGTGAGCTTCGAGAAGACCCCCCAACTGGCCGACGCCGGCTGCGAAGTCTGCCACGGCCCAGGTTCGGCCCATGTCGATGCCGGCGGCGACCCGGGGCTGATCCGGTCCAAGCTGGCCATGAGCGAGTGTGAGCGCTGCCATAACGCCGAACGGGTGCGCTCGTTTAATTTCAAGCCCATGCTGTTTGCCGGCGCGCACTGATCCGGCCGCTCCGACCCTCGATGGCTGTCGTAACCGTTCCCGTCCCGCCGTCGGCCGCCGCCGGCCGGGACCGCCACACAAGGAGTCCGGCAATGTTTGACGTGGTTTCGCGCTCCCTGGGCCTCAAGGTGCTGCTCCTCGTCTCGGGTCTGACCATCGCCGCCTTTGCCGGCCTGTTTTTGGCCAACGCCCACTGGCAACGCCAGGGGACCGTGGACTTGATCGACCGCTCGGCCCGCAGGACCAGCGACATGCTGCGCATGGCCATCGAAGAGCCCATGCGCCTGGGCAAGAACGCCGAAACCGTTGCCCAATTCGCCAAGACCGCCAGCGCCCACGCCGACATCCGGGCCTTTCTCACCGACTTCAAGGGCAACGTGACCTATTCCACCGACCCCGCCGCCGCGCGCCAGGACATGGACCGCCTCACCCCGGACGCCCTGGTCGCCTCCATGGTCAAAAAGGCCCTGGCCGGCGACTATCACGGCGGTGAAATCCTCCCCTGGGGCGGCAAGCCTTCCTTCGTGGCCGTCAGCTCCGTGACAAACGAACCAGCCTGCCACCACTGCCACGGCGCGTCCAAGCCCATCCTCGGGGCCATGGTGGTGGTCCAGGACGTGAGCCCGGAAATGGCCCGGCTGGCCGGCGACCAGTGGAAGGCAGCCGGCGTCTCCGTGGCCGGGCTGGTCTCCCTGCTCGCCGCCTTGCTTCTTTTCATGAAATTCGCCGTGGTCAGCCGGGTGAGAAAGATCGCCGGCCTGTCCTCGCAAATCGCCGCCGGCTCCCTGGACCTCACCTTCGCCGATCCGGGCAAGGACGAAATCGCCGCCCTGGCCGCCAATCTCTCGGCCATGGTCGGTTCCATGAAGGACCAGCTCGAATACAACCGAGGCATCTTAAACGGCGTCATCATCCCCATCTTCGTGGCCGACCGGGAACGCCGCTTCGAGTTCGTCAACTCGCCGCTGACCGGCATCCTGGGCAAGGACGCCTCGGCCATGCTCGGCCGGCCCGTCACCGACAGCTTCATGCGCGAGGACGGCCGCTCGGGCTGCGCCGCCGTGCTCGCAACCGGGGAATGCTCCAGCGGGTTCACCCGTTTCACCCGCTCCGACGGCCGGGTGTTTCCCCTGCACTACGAAATCTCGCCGCTCAAAAACGCCTCGGGCGCGGTGGTCGGCGTCATCGGCGTGCTCATCGACCTCACCCAGGAGGAGCGCGACAAGGACCACATCAAGGCCCAGCGCGAGAAGCTCCTGACCGTGGCCGACGAGGTCACCTCCGTGGCACGGGAGCTGTCCGACGCCTCGGACGTTTTAAGCGCCCGCATGGAGGAGCTGACCACGGGCGTGGCCAACACCGCCCGGGAAACCGAGCGCGTGGCCACGGCCATGGAGGAGATGAACGCCACGGTCATGGAAGTGGCGAAAAACGCCGGCGACACGGCCCGGGCCTCGGACGAGGCCAGCCGCGAGGCGACCATGGGCGGGCGCGAGGTGGAGCAAACCGTGGAGGAAACCCGCAAGGTTTCCCGGCGTACCGCCGATCTGGCCGCTTCCCTGGGCCAGCTCGAAACCCGGGCGGAAAACATCGGACAGGTGCTCTCGGTCATCGGCGACATCGCCGACCAGACCAACCTGCTGGCCCTGAATGCCGCCATCGAAGCGGCCCGGGCCGGCGACGCCGGACGCGGCTTNNTTCGCGGTCGTGGCCGACGAGGTGCGAAAGCTCGCCGAAAAAACCATGCACGCCACCACCGAAGTGGCCACCGCCGTGGGCGAGATCCAGACCAGCACCCGGCAGGCCGTCTCGGGCATGGACGAAACCAAGGCCCGGGTGGAGCGCACCGCCGACATGGCCGAAGGTTCCGGCGCGGTGCTCGGGCGCATCGTGGACCAGGCCGGGCGCATCGCCGACATGGTGCGCAACATCGCCACCGCCTCGGAGCAGCAGTCGGCCACCAGCGAAGAAGTGTCGTCCAGCGTGGCCCACATCAACGAACTCTCCCAGGATCTCACCAGCCGCATCGCCGAAGCCGGCGAGCGCATCCGCGAAGTCCGCTCCATGGCCAACCATCTGGCCAAACTCGTGGAACAGTTCCGGGAGGGCTAAGCCGCGTCACCTCCAAAACAGGATCGAATTTTCCAGAAACACCGCGTCTATCTAACCGCTGCCCGGGAAAAGGCTCCGCATGTCGCCAGACTGCGGCCCAACAGGGCGGAGAGAGACAGGAGCGACGCCTGGAAAAGGCTGTCCTCCGGGCCGGCCGGCCTTGACAATTTGGGGTAAACTAAAGGATAGACTTGTCCGTGCGTGACCGCTATTTTCGGTCACGCGTCCTGTCGGCATGGCCGATTCCGTGACGCGATTCCGTGGCGTTTGGCCCAAGGCTTCAGTCGCGCCGCCGGAACATGACCTTGTTGCCGCTCAGGCAAGGGCGCCCCACGGCGGACCCGGCGCTGAGGGCAAATAAGGATCGCCAAGCCGGCCAACCTCAATGACGGAGAACGGACACCATGGATAAATACGAGTGCAGCATCTGCGGTTACGTGTATGATCCCGCCGCCGGCGACCCCGACAACGGCGTGGCCCCCGGCACCAAGTTCGAAGACGTCTCCGAGGACTGGGTCTGCCCGGTCTGCGGCGCGCCCAAAAGCGAATTCAACAAAGCCTAACACGCCCTGCGCCGCTTTTTCAGCGCGGCGATTCGAGGATGTACATGCGACCTGTCGCCATTTGTGAAGGCGTCTATTGGGTCGGAGCCGTCGATTGGGAATGCCGTGATTTCCACGGCTACATGACGGCCCCTACCGGGACGACCTACAACGCCTTTTTGGTCAAGGACGAGAAAATCGCCCTGTTCGATTCGGTCAAGGCCGGCCACGGCAATGAAATGCTTTGCCGCCTGGCCCATGTGGTCAAACCCGAAGACGTCGATTACCTCATCGTCAACCACGTGGAAATGGACCACTCGGGCGAGCTGCCCGAACTCGTGGCCCGCACCAAGCCGGAAAAAATCTTCACCTCGCCCATGGGCGAACGTGCCCTTAAGGCCCACTTCGACTGCGCCGACTGGCCCATCGAAGTGGTGAAGACCGGCTCCACCATCTCGCTCGGCAAACGGACCCTGCAGTTTCTGGAAACCCGGATGCTCCACTGGCCGGACAACATGGCCACGTTCATCCCCGAAGACGGCGTGCTCATCTCCTCCGATGCCTTCGGCCAGAACTGGGCCACCTCCGAGCGCTTCGCCGACGAAGTGGACAGAAGCCTGCTCCAAAAGCAGCTCGACCGCTACTTCGCCAACATCGTCCTGCCCTTTAGCCCCATCGCCCAGAAGACCATCGAGACCATCGAGTCCATGGGCCTGAAGATTAATGCCATCTGCCCGGACCACGGCCTGATGTTCCGCACGCCCGAAGACGTCGCCTGGGTCGTCTCGCGCTACAAGGAACTGGCCGCCCAGAAGCAGAAGAAAAAGGCCGTGCTGGTCTTCGACACCATGTGGCACTCCACCGAGCACATGGCCCACGCCATCGCCACCGGCCTGGCCGAGCACGGGGTGTCGTTCAAGCTCATGAACCTCCACGCCTTCGACCATTCCGACGTCATGGAAGAGGTCTGGGACGCGGCGGCGGTGTTCGTGGGTTCGGCCACCCACAACAACGGCATGTTGCCCAAGGTGGCGGACATGCTGACCTACATGAAGGGCCTCAAGCCCAAGGGCAAGATTGGCGCGGCCTTTGGCTCCTACGGCTGGAGCGGCGAGGCGGTCAAGGACATCGCCGGCTGGCTGGGCGACATGGGCATGGAAATGCCTGTCGATCCGGTGCGGCTGCTCTTCGTGCCCACCCACGAGCAGCTCGCCGTCTGCGTGGAAATGGGCCGCACCATCGGCAAGCTCATCAACGAACGCGTTGGTGAATAACGCGCGCGCGTTTGCGTCAAGAGAAATGGCAGGGGCCGTCCTTTGGGGCGGCCCCTTTTTTCATGGTCGCTTCCCACCCTTGCCCGCCGCTCCCCCCGGCGCTACAAAAGCCCGTCGCCACCTCCGGCGACCACCCGCATCCGCTAAAGGAGCCGCCATGATCGTTTCCGAAGGCCGCCTCGGCCGCGTGTTCGTGCTGCGACTGGGCGACGGCGACCGACTGCCCGACGCCATCGAAGATTTCGCCCGCACCCGGGGCGTCGAAGCCGCCCTCGTCGCCGCCCTGGGCGGCCTCGAAAACGGCCGCCTCGTCACCGGCCCCGAAGACGGCCGCACCATGCCCCCGACCGCCATGCTCACCGCCATCGACGCTGTCCACGAAGCCGCCGCCATCGGCACCCTCTTCCCTGGCCCCGACGGCACCCCGCGACTGCACATGCACGCCGCGCTCGGCCGCGCCGGCGAAACCAAAACCGGCTGCGTGCGCCCCGGCCTCGATGTCTGGAAAATCTTCGAAGTCGTGGTCATCGAAATCACCGGAACCGACCTCGCCCGCGCCAAAGACCCCGAAACCGGCTTCGAACTGCTCGGCCGCAAAGCGGACCGCTAGACAGAAGAGAAGATGCCTCCGGCGGCCGGGGGCCTGAGGCCCCCGGACCCCCCGATTGAAGAAAGTCGTAAAGGGGATGCTGTGGTGAGCCTGTGATCTGATAAGGCTCCAAGCACCCAGGAGAAAAAAATGCGTCTTGCCGCTTGCTGCGCCACCCTGGCCCTGATGCTCACCGCGTCGCTTTTTGTCCTCGCCCGGGCCATGCCCGCCGAAGCCTTCACCGCCTACAGCCAGGAACTCGCCGTCAATCCCCAAAGCTGCCTCGGCTGCGGCTGCCCGGCCTGCCCAAGCTGCAGCTGCGTGCGATGTGGGTAATGAGCTAGAATAAAAGAGAAAGATGAAGAAAAGATGCCTCCGGCGGCTGGGGGCCTGAGGCCCCCAGACCCCCCGTATGGAGACAAAGGGGAGAGGAAGACTATTCGCCGCCGGGGGAGGTGGCGGCGGCTTCAAAGATGGGAATATCGGCCGAGGCGGACGCCTCAAGGGGCCGGTCGGTGAGGATTTCCAGGCTCGGGCCATGCTCCCGGCCGGGCCGCAACATATAAACGCGCCGCGCCTCCAGGGCGAACAGATCGACCGGATGGTGGCTGATGTAGAGCACCTGGATGCCCAGGCGATCGGCAATGGCCGCCACCAGCCGCACAAAACCCGGCACAAGGTCCGGCCGCAGCCAGCAGTCCTGTTCGTCCAGCACCAAAAACGGCCGATGCTCGTCCGGGTCCAGCTGGGACAGCGCGATAAGCCGCAGCCCCACGGACAGGATGTTGCACACCGAGCCGCCCTGCCCGGTCAGAATGTCCTCGGCCTGGCCGTCCTGCTCCATCTCGAATTCAATGGACAGCTTGCCCTTATTGAGTGAACGCCGGGCCTTGACCGTGCGGTTCTGGCCGAGAATCTCGCGCACGGCATGGGTCAGCTCGGTCTCGATCTCATCGAGCACCTGCCCGAACAGCTCTTGGGTCAGCTCCTCCAGCCGGGCCGCCGCTTTTGGGGCGAGGTCGAGAAAACCCTCGACGTCGAGCAGCTCCCGCCGCGCCTGCCCATGGGCCGCGACAATGGCCGCCGCCTGACCGGACAAGCGGTCCAGCCGGCGCGTCAGCTCCCGGCGCTCGGCGGTCAGGGCGGCCAGATCGACGGCCGGGCCGGTCTCAGCCATTGCCGCCAAAATTCCGCTCCACGGCCTCAAGCTCGCCCTTCACCGCCGCCACATGCTCGCGGTACTCGGCCACCAGCCGGGCATTGGCCGCCCGCTTCTCTTCCAGAAGCCGCGTCAGCTCGGCCGGATCGGCAGTGCCGTACTCGGCCACGGCCTTGGCTTCCAGCTCGGCCAGCTGGTTTTGCAAATGGCTCAAGTCCTGTTCGGCGCGCACCTTGGCGTCGCGCAGGCGTTCGTATTCGCCCTTCAGGCCGGCCAGTTCGTTTTGCAGCCGGGCGTCGGCGTCTTTGCCAGGGGCGGGGGCGCTCCCCCGACGGTCAAGAGGCGTCGCCATGGTCGGTGACCTCGCGGTACAGCTCCCAGACAAGGGCTGTCTCGGGATGCTCGGGGTTGAGGTTGGCACAGAGAAAGTCCTTGAGTCCCGCCCCTTCACGGGTGCGCTTCCAGGCCAGCCTTGCCAGCCCCTCCAGGAAGTTGGAGCGGACCTCGGCCGGGCCGGCCGCCTCCTCGGGCGGCAGTTCCTGGTCCGGGAAGACCTCGGCAAAGGGCCGGTGGGGGATGGGCCATTTTTCCAGATCGCCCAGCCCCGGCCGCCAGATGGCGGCTTCGGGGCCACGCGCCATGGAGCGGCGGGAGAACTTGAGCCGCGTGACGTTGCCGGGATTGGCCCAGCGCGTGCCACCGGCGGCGACCGTCGGCTGCGGGCGATGGATGTGGCCGTTAATGAGCCAATCCAGACCGGCGATCTCCCGTATCTTGATCTGCTTTTCCTCGAAATCCGGGAACCCGACGTTGTGGTGGGTCAGCCACACGCTGGTCTCGTCCGGCTCCTTGGCAACAGAGGTCGGCAAGGGCGAGCCGTCGGGCGAGGCCCCGACCACGGCCTGGCCCGTGGGCGTTTCCAGGCGCAAAAACAGCCCGGGTTCGTCCAGCACCCGGCACACGCCGGCCGCCCGCAGCACGGCCAGGGAGGTGTCGGCCGTAAACCGGGCCTGGTATTTGTCGTGGTTGCCGACCAAGACGTAGGGATGGTGGCCGCGAAAAAGCTCGATGAGCGCCACCATGACGACGTTGGGATTCTCGCGCGGCCAGTGAAAAAGGTCGCCGAGGATCACCGGGACCAAGTCGCTGGCGGCGGCCTGCTCCAGGCAGGCGGCGAGCTTGGCCAAAACGTCGTCCATGTAGGAATCCAGCCGCTGCATGGGCGGCGTGGCGGCCACATGGGGGTCGGGGATGCACAGGAGTCCCCGGCAGCGGCGAACGGGCAGAGTCACGACGCGCCTCCGCCGTCCCCGGCCGCGTCATGGACATGCCCGCCGGCGAAAAAGGCCTCGGCCGTCAACGACGCCCCGCACAAGGGGCAGGCTCCCAGGGCGGCCAGCCGGTCGGCGGCCCGGGCGGAAAAAGTGGTCAACGCCCGCTGCCGGTCGGCCAGTTCGGCCTGTTTGGCGGCCAGGGCTTGGCCTGCGGCCAGCAGGCCGGCGGCGGTCCGTCCCAGCCCGGACAGCGCGGCCGTATCGGCGGTTTCCGGCGGCGGCAGGATGCGGGCCAGGGTTTCGCCCCGGCGGGCCAGGGCGGCGGCCCGGT
>DLGG01000104.1:11692-11866 GCA_002482565.1 Solidesulfovibrio magneticus | reverse complement strand
GGCGGTCAGCAGGAAGCGGCAACCTACGATGCCCGCGTTCCCGTGTCAAGCACTTTTTTTCAAAACCCGCCGACTCGTTTGCCGGCGGCCGCTTTCCGGTTTCCCGAAGCGGAGGGCGTATCTACGCGTCCCCGTCCGGCCCGTCAAGCACTTTTTTCAATCACCGTTTCGCCC
>DLGG01000104.1:0-11595 GCA_002482565.1 Solidesulfovibrio magneticus | reverse complement strand
TTTCCGTCGGCGCGGAGGAGCGTGTCTACGCTCGCCCGCCCGGCCCGTCAACGCTTTTTTTCAAGTCCCGCCCAGGTTTCTTGCGACCCCTGGTCGGGCCCGGCGCGGTTTCCCGCAGCGGGAGGGGCTGTCTACGCGGGGCGCGGGCCGGCGTCAAGAACTTTTCCACAAACGTTTGGCGCGGCGATCACATTCCCGAATCGCCGCGATCCTGTCTCCTTACAGGCGTCTCGTCCGGTTTTGCCGCGCAAAGCCCGGATTGCGCCGTGTTTCGCTCGTCCAACGCCCCAGCGACGCCCTCGACACGCCTGCCCCTTCCTGGCCGCCCTTGCCTCGCCTGCTGGCACAGGCTAGTAACCCCAAACGCCGGAATCGGGCGCAAAGCCTCCAGGCGCGTTGTTGTTTTCGAGCGGCATGGCCCCAGCCGTACCCTTGGCCCTGCCGCCCTCCGTCACCCACGGCATGGGATCACGACGTCATTGCATGGACCAAAGCTCGCTTATATTGAGCCTCGCCATCGGCTCGTTCGTCTTTGCCGGGCTGCTCTACATCTTTCAGCGCAACAAGCCCCACGAACAGCGCATCCCGTTTTGGATCACGGCCAAATGCCTCCAGGGGGCCGGCTCGCTATGCCTCTATTTCCTGAGCCCGACCCCGCCCGGCTTCCCCATTGTCGCCGCGCCCCTGCTCTTGACGGGATGCGCTTACGAATGCTGGGCCCTCTTCGCCATTTGCGGCCATCCCGTCAGCCGGCGTACGCACCTCTGGACCGCCGGCATTATCCTTGTTCTCACCCTGGCCGGCGCCGGGCTGGACCCACAGTGGCGCATGGTCATGATGCCGGCGCTGCACGCCGTTTTCTATGGTCTGCCCGCCTGGGCCTTGCTGGCAAACCAGCAACGGGAGCTGTCCCTGCGCGTCGTCCTTGGCGGTTGCTTCGTCTTGCTGGCCGCCGTGTTCGCGGCCCAAAGCGCCTTGGCCCTGTGCGGCCTCGCCCCTGTCGCCCCCCTTGACGCCGTCGTTCCGACGGCTGTTTACGTCATGCTCCTGGTCAGCGGGTTTTCACTGCTCCTTTTGGCCCAACAAAAGAGCGACGACGAGTTGGAGCTTGCCCGGCGGTCCTTTCGCGAGCAGGACGCCCAATACCGCTTCATCGTCGACAACGCTCTGGAAGGCATCGTCGCCCTGGACAAGGACAGCCGCGTCACGTTTTTGAACCGTCGCATGGCCGAGATGGTGGGCTACCCGGTAGAAGAGGTCCTGGGCCGGCCGTATCTGGATTTTCTGACCGAGGATCAGTTCGAGGACGCCGCGACCAAGCTGGCCGAGCGGAGCCGGGGCCTTGACGGGGTCTATGAGCGCTGCCTGCTGCGTCGGGACGGCAGCCGAAAATGGGTGCAGATTTCGGCCCGGGCCGTCCTGGACGCCGCCGGAAACTACGCCGGGGCGTTTTCCGTCATCACCGACATCGACGCCCGCAAGAAGACGGAAACGGCTTTGGCGGAATCCAACAAGCGCCTGGCCGAGCAAAGCCTCATGGACGGACTGACCGGCATCGCCAACCGCCGCCGCTTCGACGAAGCCCTGGCCCGGGAATACCGCCGCCATGCCCGAGGGGGCGCGCCGCTGTCCCTTATCTTTATCGACATCGACCACTTCAAGGCCTTCAACGACTGCTACGGCCACATTCACGGCGACGCCTGCCTGCGTCAGGTGGCCGGCGTGCTGCGCCAAAACGTCACCCGGGCCGGCGATCTGGTGGCCCGCTACGGCGGCGAGGAGTTCGCCTGCATCCTGGCCGAAACCGACGCGACGGCCGCCGCCGCCATGGCCGAACGCCTGCGGCAGGCCGTGGCCGCCCTGGACATTCCCCACGAGGCCTCGCCCACGGCCTGCCGCGTCACGGTCAGTTGCGGCGCAGCCACGGCGCGTTGTCTGCCGGGCGGCGCGCCCCTCGATCTTTTGGCCCGGGCCGACGGCCAACTCTACCGGGCCAAGGCCGCCGGACGCGATCAGGCCGCAGCCGAACAGTGCCCGGCCTGAGGCGAAACACCGTTTTTTGCCCTAAAGTCCTCGCTTCCCCCTTGTCCTGGCCGCGCCGCCCTTATACGTTGTCGCCGCCCGACATTCCCCACTTCAGGAGGCCCCCATGACCACCATCGGCACGCCGCTGACCGCGTCCGCGACCAAGATATTGCTGCTGGGTTCCGGCGAACTCGGCAAGGAAGTGGCCATCGAAGCCCAGCGCCTGGGCGTCGAGGTCATCGCCGTGGACCGCTACCCCAACGCCCCGGCCATGCAGGTGGCCCATCGCCGCCACGTGGTCAGCATGTTGGACGCCGCAGCCCTTCGCTCCATCATCGAAGCCGAAAAGCCCGACTACATCGTGCCCGAGATCGAAGCCATCGCCACCGAGGAGCTTTTAAAGCTCGAAGCCGAAGGCTATCCGGTCGTGCCCACGGCCCGGGCCGCCCGCCTGACCATGGACCGCGAGGGCATCCGCCGCCTGGCCGCCGAGGAGTTGGGCCTTGTCACCTCGCCCTACCGCTTCGCCGACACCCGGGAAGAGTTCCTGGCCGCCTGCGACGCCGTGGGCTTTCCCTGCGTGGTCAAGCCCGTGATGTCGTCGTCGGGCAAGGGGCAAAGCGTGGCCCGGGACGCCGCCTCGGCCGAGGCTTCCTGGGACTACGCCCAGACGGCCGGCCGGGCCGGGGCCGGGCGGGTCATTGTCGAGGGTTTTGTCGATTTCGACTACGAAATCACGCTGCTTACCGTCCGCCACGCCGGCGGCACGAGCTTTTGCGCCCCCATCGGCCATCGCCAGGAAAAGGGCGACTACCGCGAGTCCTGGCAGCCCCATCCCATGAGTGAAGCCGCCCTGGCCAAGGCCCAGGCCATGGCCGGGGCCGTCACCGAGGCCCTGGGCGGACGCGGCATCTTTGGCGTGGAGCTTTTTATCAAGGGCGACGCGGTCATCTTCTCGGAAGTCTCGCCCCGGCCCCACGACACCGGCATGGTGACGCTCATTTCCCAGGACCTTTCGGAATTCGCCCTGCACGTGCGGGCCATCCTGGGGCTGCCCATCCCGGCCATCCGCCTCTACGGGCCGGCCGCCTCCCGGGTCATCCTGGGCGAGGGCGACTCCACCTCGCCGCGCTTTGCCATCGACGCGGCGGCGCTGGCCCAGCCCGACACGGCGCTGAAGCTTTTCGGCAAGCCCGAGCTCCACGGCACGCGCCGCCTGGGCGTGGCCCTGGCCCTGGGCCGGGACGTGGAAGAGGCCAAGGCCAAGGCCATCGCCGCCGCCGCCCATGTGCGGGTGGAATTGTAGGCGCGGGAGAAAAAACGGCGGCCGGGGAGCGTTCCCCGGCCGCCGACAAGGTGCCGCCGCGCGCCGGAAAGCCGGGCTTCCCGGCGCGTGGGCGACGCCCACGTCATTTCCGCAGGCCTTTTTTCACGCTTTTGACCATCCGGCCAAAGGCCTTGTCCTTTTGCCGCCGCTGCCCCAGGGTCATGGCGTTAAAGGCCGCTTCCCGGCCAAGCCGATCCCAGGACTCCAGCCGCGCGGCTTCAAGCTTGCCCGCTTTCACGGCCGCCTGCACGGCGCAGCCCGGCTCGCCCTCGTGGCGGCAGTCGGCAAACCGGCAGCCCCGGGCCAGGGCCTCGATGTCCCCGTAGCCGCCAAGGCGGCCCTCGTCGTCGCCAAGTACGCCCAGCTCGCGCATCCCCGGCGTGTCAATGAGCAGCGCCCCGCCCTCCAGCCGGACCATCTGGCGGCGGGTCGTCGTATGCACGCCCTCCCCCGTGCCGCTGGTCTCCCGCACGGCAAAGGCCTGCCGGCCTAAAAGCCGGTTGACCAGGGTGGTCTTGCCCACCCCGGACGAGCCGAGCAGACAGCAGGTCACCCCCGGGGCGAGCAGGCCGGCCAGAGCGTCCAGCCCCTCGCCGCTGGCGGCGCTCACAGCCAGGACCGGAGCCTTGGCCGTTTCCTCAAGCCTGGCCATCTGCACGGCCAGTTCCCCGGGCGAGGCCAGATCGGCCTTGGTGAGGAGCACCACGGCGGCGACGCCGCCGGCTGCGGCCATGGCCAGGTAGCGTTCCAGCCGCCGAGGGTTGTAGTCGTAGCGGCTGGCCTGGACCACAAAGGCCAGATCCACGCCGGCCGCGATGAGCTGGCTGTCCGTGCCCGGGCCGGCGGCCTTGCGGCGCAGCACCGTGCGGCGCGGCAGCACGGCCTCGATGACCCGCCGCGAATCCTGCCCGCGCACGGCCACGAAATCGCCGACGCAGGGCAAATCCTCGCCGCAGCCGGCCTCATGGGCCAGCCGGCCGGCCAGGACGGCCGACGTCTCGCCGGTGTGGTCCCATACCCGACACAGGCCGCGATCCACGGCCGAAACCCGGGCGATGTCGTTTATTTCCAAGCCCATGGATCGGGCCTTATCCTCATGCCAGGCCGTAAAACCAAGCACATGCATTTCCATGATCGTCTATCTCCAGGCGGGCCGGCCCGTCCGGCCGGCCCACCGTTTATGTTCCACGGCGCGGCAATCCCGCGCCCGATAACGTCGCCGTCCAGGGCGGCCGGCCGACACCTGAAGTCGCATCGCCGAACCACCCTCGACCACTTTTCCCGTCGAGGGGGTCCGGGGGGGATCATCCCCCCCGGCCGCCGGAGGCGTCCCGCTCCGACAAACAATCCATAACACCCTTGATTAATGAGCTAACAATTCACGACGCTGCCACGCCAAAGGCCGCGTGGGCCACGATGTCGCCCCCGGGCCGAGCCGGGCCGAAGCTGACGGCCAGGACGAAGCGTTCCGGCACGCCCGGCCAGCCCAGGCCGGGCACGGCGGCAAAGCCGAAGCGGCCGTAGAAGCCGGGGTCGCCGACGAGGACGACGCCGGCCGCGCCCATGTCGGCCAGACGGCCAAGGGCCTGCCGGACCAGGGCCGAGCCGATGCCCTGCCCCTGCCGGGCCGGCAGCACGCCCAGGGGGCCAAGCAGCAGCCAGCCCGGACCTGACGCGCCGACGCGGGCCGGACTCAGGGCCAGATGGCCGACGATGTCGCCGTCCGCCTCGGCCACAAGCGACAGGGCCAAAGCGGCATCGGCCCGCAGCCGGGCGACGATCTCATGTTCGACGGGTTCGGCCCCGGGCGGATGCTGGGGATGGTTATGGAAAGCGGCGTACAAAAGACGCGCGATGGGCGTTTCGTCGCCCGGGCGTTCGGTGCGGATAACCATGGGACACTCCGTAAACGGTCGAAGGTACGGCCGGGGCGCGACCGAACAGGCAAAGGCCAAGCCGGAAGACGCGCCCGGCCCGGAAGGGCCGTCGTCAGGGAGTGGGTGTCGGGGAAAGCAAGAAGAGTCCGGTTCGGCGAGGGAACAGGCTCAAAGCGGGCGCGGCGGGCCGCCCCAGGGGATGGGCCGCCTCCGTGGAGGAAGGCGGAGCTGGTCCTTGGGGCGACTAGCGGGCGCGGCTTTCGCCGACAACCCGTGCCGCAAGGTCCGAAGTGGCGCTAGACAAAAAAGACCTCCTGGGAGAAGCGTTGCTCACCGGGCGATAGCCGGCCCGTGCGGCGGCGTCAAGCAGCCCACGCCCCAAACCACCTTTATCGCGGAATCCCACAGTGAACACCCTGCTTTTTGGCATCTCCGGCCTGCCTCACGGCGACGGCAAAGGCAAATTCACCTACGCCACGGCCATCCCCCACTTGCGGGGCCTGGGCCTGGACGCCATGGAGCTGCCCTTTGTGCGTTCGGTCAACGTCACGGCCAAAAACCGGGAGGCCATCCTGGCCGCCAAGGCGGCGTGCGATTTTCACCTGACCGCCCACGCTTCCTACTTCATCAATCTCAACGCCGCCGAGCCGGACAAGCTCGAAGCCTCCCTGGCCCGCATCCGCCAGGGAGCCGAGGCCCTTGCCCTGGTCGGCGGGCGCGATCTGGTCTTCCACCCCGGCTACTACCTGGGCCAGCCGCCGGAGGCCGTGTTCCAGACCATCGCCGACAACCTCCGCCGCCTGCCGGACACGGGCGTGCGCTACCGCCTGGAGACCACGGGCAAGGCCACCCAGTTCGGCACTGCGGCCGAACTGGCCGCCCTGTGCCGCGACATTCCGACCTGCAAGCCGTGCCTGGATTTTTCCCACATCCACGCCCGGGACAACGGCGCACTCAAGACCCGCGCCGACTTTGGCCGGGTGCTGCGCCAGCTGGCCGACGTCCTGGGCGAAGCGGCCCTGAGCGAGCTGCATATCCACATAAGCGGCATCGAATACGGCCCAAAGGGCGAAAAGCGCCATCTGCCCCTGGAGCAAAGCGACTTCGATTATACGGCCTGCCTGTCGGCGCTGAAGGATCACGGCGCGGGCGGCTGCGTCATCTGCGAATCGCCGGCGCTGGAGCACGACGCCACAGTGCTCAAAAAGACCTGGCTCGCCCTGTAGTCACGCGCACCTGGGAACACGCCACGGCCTTTCCCGGAAAACGCGCCAGGTTTGGCGTTTGTCAGCCAAGCCGGCCCGCGCCAAGAAGCGCCCTTGCGGACAAAAAAACCGGCTCAGGCGAGGTCCGGGCGGCTGGACACCCGCCCGGGGGGTGGGCTATTTCCGGTACACTGGCCGCCGAGTCTTGAGGCGACTGTTCACTGCCCTCACCAACGACAAAGCGGGTGCGTCATGGTTTACCGTGTTGTGCTGGCCGGCTTGCTGTTCGTGTTTCTGGCTGCCTCCCCCCTGGGGGCCGGGGAGCCGGCGGGGCCGCTGGTCTACAGCCGGCGCGACGCCGTGCTGCTGCGCGCCGACGGCCAAACCCGCCAGATCGGTCAGGGCAGACAACCCGCCCTGTCCCCGGGGGCGCGGCAAGCGGTCTGGCTGGAGCACGGCGACGACCCGGCCCGGGCGCAAATCACCTTGTGCGATCTGGCCACGGGCAATACCAGCCTGCTGGCCAAGCCCGGCGGCTATCTCGGCTGCCCGCGCTTCGCCCCAACCGGTGACGAGGTCCTTTTCACCCGCCGCACCGAGGCCGGCATGTCCGAGCTGTGGACCGTGCGGCCGGGCGGGCAGCCCAAGCGGCTGGCCCGGGCCGGCGGCTCGTACGGGGACGACTTCTTCGAACCGAGCTACGCCCCCGACGGACACATCCTCTACCAGGACATGACCCATCTCTACCGGCTGGCCCCGGACGGAACCGTCGTCTCGCGCCGGCCCCTGGCCGACTTTGCCCAGGGCGGACAAGGCGCGTTCACCAGCGCCGACCGCTTCACGGCCCGGCCCGGCACGGGCGCGCTGGCCTTTTCCAGGCCCGTGGCCGGCACGCCGCTTTTTCGAAAAAAGGTGCCGGATCTCAGCTCGGCGCTGTTTCTGAAGGACCCGCAAACCGGGCGGATTTCCCAGCTCACCCCGGAGCACTTCACGGCCTTTGCCCCGGCCTGGACGCCGGACGGTTCGGCGCTGGTCTTTACCGGCTACACCGACGGCCAGGCCGCAGCGGTCTGGCCGTTTCGGCTGTGGCTTATCCGCCCGGGCGAAGCTCCGGTGGACCTGGGGCCGGGCGAAGACCCCATGCCGCCGGCCGGCCCCTGAGGCCAGACAGCGGTCTGGCCGCCTGGCCTGAACGCCTCAATGGGCGTGGTCGTGGGGTTCGCTTTCATGCCCCTCGTGGACATGGTCATGGCGGCCGTGCTCCCCGACATGGTCGTGGTCATGGACGCCTTCCCCCGCGCCGTGTTCGTGGGGATGCTTGTGCTCGTGGGCATGTTCGTGGGTGTGCGTGTGGACATGACTGTGGCTGTGCTTTCCCATCCCCGGATGCTCATGTTCATGCTCGTGCTCATGGGCATGTTCGTGGGCATGGTCATGGTGGTGTTCGTGGTCGCCTTGCATGGCTGCCTCCTTTTTGCAGCAGCATGGCCCGTTTTATCCCGCCTGCCTAGACGGCATGTTTCTTTTTCCCATCGCACCGCAAGCATGTCTCCGTCGCATTGTTGCTTATGGGCGCATACCAAGGCCAGGTTGACAAGCACCGCCTGGGCACGGGAAGGCATGATGCGTGCTGGACACGGCGTCCTGGCCAGCTTCAAACCGACATACGCCCCGGCTCTAATGTCGCACCCCTTAAAAATACGATAGTATTTTTAAAAAAAATACTCTTAGCCTGTTAACCACAAAACACCAAATGAGCTTTTCGCGGACGCGACATGAAAGGCCCTGTTCGATCCCGTGGTCCGGGCTCTGGCCGCCTCTTGCAGCATTGATCCGGCCTTGGGCTATCGACAGCAGCTCGTTTCAACGCCGCTCCCGCAGGTCAAGATCCAGAACCGGCGGGGCGGCGGTGGCGGCCAGTCCCAGGCCATCCCCACCGGCGGTCGCCAAAGCCGGCGCGGCGGGAAGCGACAGGCCGGAAAATCCGGTTCGGGCCAGATCGCACTCCATGACCAGACGCGTGTCCCCGGAGCTGAAAAGCCTTGCGCCGCCGCCGGACAGGACAAACCGCAGATAGAGGCGGTTGGCCGGCGCGGGCAGCCGCACCCGGGCAGCCTGGCGCATCGTGCCGGAATACAGGAAATAGTCGCCCCGGCTGCGCAGGCTATCCAGGTCGTGATAGACGTTGCCGTCCACGGACCACTGGGCGAGGACGCGGTTATGTCCGACGCCGTCGGTCAGGACGGACGGGTACCAGGTGGCGCGAAAGCCGGTGATGGGCGTTTGGTTTCCGGGCGCGCTGAAGGCGTAGGTCAGAAAACACGGGGCGTCCCCGGCGCAGGTCAAGGCGTCCTGGCCGTCAACCTTGCGCACGGCATGGAAAAGCGTCGCCGCCTGCAGGATGTCGGGCAACGGCGCGGCATAGTCCGGCGACAACCGGGCCAGCCCCCTTCCGTCGTCGGCCAGGGCCAGGCTGGCCCCGGGCGGGCAGGCCAGGGGCAGGGCCACGGCGGTCTCGCCCAGGGTCACGGTCTGCCCGGCGACGTCGCCCGTGGCCCAAAGGCCTTTGGCCGGCCGCCCGTCCCAAGCCAGGCGAACGCCCGGGCCGAGGGGGGCGTAGGGCCTGGCCAACAGCGGATCGTAATAGCGGGCGCGCTCCCGGCCGTTGGCGTCGGACAACGCCAGGACCGGGACGTCGCCGGGAAAGGCCGCGAGATAGGCGGCCTGGTCGGCCGGTCCGCCAAGGCCCAGCTCCGGCCGGGGCGTGTCGCCAAAGCCGTACAGGACGTCGCCGCCAAAGGGACGTCCCTGGGGCAGGGCCGGGGCCACGGTCGTGTTGGCGGCCAGAGAGGCGGCCGAGATTTCCCAGGCCTCCGGGCCGTCGGCCGGGAGCGACTGGGGGGCCGGCCTGGTTTCGAGGTAGGCAAGTTCCAAAAAGCCGTCCGTGAAGCCGGCCTGGCTTTCGAGGATGAGGTAGACCCGGCCCGAGGCGGCGTCCGGTTCGGGCAGTTCCAGGACGTGATCGTATTCCGAGCCCCCGGCCGGGAAATCCGCGCTTGTCACCGTGGCCAGGACGGGCGCGTTTTCCAGGGTTGTCCCGGCCCGAACGACAATGCGCCCCTCGGGCGGGGCGGCCTGCCCCTGGCGACGGACAAAGCGCAGGGCCGTCCGCGTCGCGCCGGCCCGGCTTCCGGGGGCGGCGGCGAAAGCGAATACGGCCCGGCCCGGCCGGCGGCAATCATAAAGGGCCAGGGTTCCGTAGCCCAGGTCGGGCGTCATGTTCTCCAGTTCGTAGGCGTCGGCCAGGACCGAAAGATCCTTGAAACGGTTGCGGTAGGGCACGGCCAGGGGCAGCGGCGCCCGGTTAGGCAGGCCGATCTTGGCGATGTCGGCCCAGAAGGTCCGCCGCACGGGCAGGGAACCGGGCAACGGCGCGGCGGCGGGATCGTCGGCCGGCGAAAGAAAATAGGCCCGCTTGTAGCGCCGGTCAAAGGCGTCGCCGGCGGTCTGGAATGCTCCGCGCAGATACCAGTCGCCCACGATCTTGAGGTGCCTGGGCCGGTAGTAGCGGATGGCCTCGACGTTGACGCGCTGCGCCACGAGATCGGCCAGCACGCTTTTGATGCTCGGGCTGTCGCGCTTGGCGTAGAGATCAAAGATCATAAACGTCGGCCCGCAGGCGGCCACGCCCAGACAGACGCACAGCGCCGCGCCAGGAGCCCCCCGTCCCCACCGGCCGCAGGCGGCGGCCAGGGCCTCGATGCCGCCCGCCGCAAGAAAGCAGAACAAGTAATAATTATTGACCAGATAACGAATGGACACGTTGATGTTCGTGGGCAGGGCCACGGCCATGGCCAGGCCGGTCAAGGACCAAATGCCCAAAATCGCCAGGGACCGGCCTCGGCCAACGAACAGAAAACGGACAAGTCCCAGGACGGCCAGGGCCGTCAACATGGCGACCCAAGGGATATCGCCCTGGTAGTGCCAGGCGGCAAAGCTTTTAAGGACCGACTCCAGGCTCACGCCCTCCAGACGCCGGGCCAGCGGCGCGACGCCGGCGATGGTGCGCATCTGGAACCAGTGGGCTTCCATCCACGGCGCGTAGGCCGCGAGCATGGTCAGGACGGCTACGCTCAAGCGCCCCAAAAGCCGGCCGGCCAAACGGCGCTCCCCTATCCGCGCGGTCTCCACGATGCGCCAGCCGGCCACCAACCCCAAAGCGGCCAAGGTGGCCGAGGCCAGGTAGGAGGTATAGAGCATCCCGATGCCGGCGGCGCAAAAGGCCGCGAAATCCCGCCAGCGCCCCCGGTTAAGCGCCTGCAGCAGACAGGCCAGGGCCGTCAGGGCCAGCAGCAGATACAGGGCATAGGGCCGGGCTTCGCGGGAATAATGGACGGGAAACAGGGCCAGGGCGTCCATGGCGGCGGCGGCCAGGGCCACCCGGTCGGAAAAAAGCCGCCGGCCGACCAGCCAGACCACCGGGATGGTCAACGTGCCGGCCGCCACGCTTGGCAGCTTGACGGCCACGTCCCCCGGCCCGAACAAAGCCAGGCTGGAATGGACCAGCAGATGCAGCAGCGGCGGCGAGGAATCGAGGCTGACGTCGCTTGGCCCCTCGTGGGCCAGGGAACGCAGCAGATCCGGCACGGGCCAGGCCGCCCGGCCAAGGGTCACGAATTCGTCCCACCACAGGCCGACGACGTCGAGGGCAGCCAAGCGCAGGGCCAGACCGGCCAGGGTGAGCAGGACCAGCCAGCTCCAGACCACGCGGGGAGGCAAGGCCCCGGGACGGGGCGACGCTTCGGGGACGCTCACGGCACGCTCCCGGGGTTGAGGCTGGCGTCCAGGGCCTGGCGTTCATAGGGCTGCAAACGCGGCAACACCGCGGCAGCCGTGGCGGCGGCCAGAGCCGCTTCCTCCGGGGAGAGCCCGCCGCCCAGCTCCGCCCGACGGCAAAACCAGTAGGCCCAGTACGGTTCGGCCGGCACGCCGTCCCCCCGGGCAAAGGCCAGCCCCATGGCCAGATAGCCCTGGGGCGACCCCCCGGCGGCCGACTTGCTGAAGGCGGCGGCGGCCCGGGTCCGGTCCACCGGTCCGTCAAGGCCGGCGGCGGCCAGATGCCCCAGGGCGACCTGGGCCCCGGGGTCGCCGAGCGCGGCGG
>DLGG01000106.1 GCA_002482565.1 Solidesulfovibrio magneticus | reverse complement strand
CGAGCACCGCCGCCGTGGCCGGGCTGACCCGGGCGCGACTGGCCGCGGCCGGCCGGGACGCGGCCGTCCTGGACGTTCTCCCCGACTGCGACGAGGCCGCCGATCTGGCCCGGCTGGCCGGGCCGCCCTGGCGCCAAGCCCTTGGCGGCACGCCCTTTGGCCAATTTCTGGAAGCGGCCCCGGCCGGGCTATTTGACCAAAATCGCGCCAACCGTTAAGGTTGTAGGAAAATACAGGCGAGCCTGGGGCTGGCCGGCACGGCAGGGAGGCGCGGTTGGGGACGCCTGGCGGAGAATTGCGCGCGCGCACGCTTGTCAGTTGCTTTCTGCGCTGCTACCTGGTCGGCGCGGCGTTCAACACGCGCGGCCTGCAGCACGTGGGGCTGGCCTACGCCATGGAACCGGGGCTGGCCCGGCTCTATCCCGACCCGGCCCAGCGCGACGCCGTGTTCGAGCGCTACCTCAAGCTCTACAACACGCACTTTTTCTGGACCCCCTTGCTGGTGGGGCTTTTTTTGTCCCTGGAGGAAAAGATCGCCCAGGGGCTCGTGCCGCCGGAAATGCTTGACAACGTCAAGACCACGACGGCATTCACCCTCTCCGCCATAGGCGACACGTTTTTTTCGGCCAGCGTCATGGGCCTGTGGGGGCTTTCGGCCGCCTGCCTGGCCGCCGACGGGCGCTACGGACTGTTGGCCGGGCTGACCGCCGCCCTGTTCCTGGCCGCCCAGGCCTTCAAGGCCCTGACCTTTCGCGCCGGCTACCGCGAGGGCTTCCAGGTGCTGCGCCGCCTCAAGCGCTGGGATCTGGTCAACCTGGGCCGACGGGTCAAGGTGGCCAACGCCGTGCTGTTGTCGCTTTTCTGGGTGCTGGCCCGGCCCCGGGGCGAGACCGGCTCGCCCTTGGCCGACGCGGCGCTCATCGGCATCCTGGCCGCCTGGGCCGCCACGCGGCCGTCGGTGTCCCGGGAGGCGGCGCTTATGGCCCTGGCCGCCGGCTGGGTGCTGGCCCGCTCCATGTGGCCGGCGTAAAGCCGGCATAACCGCCAGGCCCGCGCCTGGCCCGCCGCCCCCAAGGCGGCCGAGACGACGGTGGACGATGACCGAGCCGACCCAAGCCGCCCCCTTGCCCGGGGCCGACGACATCCTGGCCGAAGCCGACGGTTTCGTGCTGCGCGTGCGCGTGGCCAACGAACAGGGCCTGCACGCCCGCCCGGCCGCCAAGCTGGCCCAGGAAGCCCAGAAATTCGCCTGCGACATCCAGCTGCGCCACGACGGCGGCGACGCCGTGGACGCCAAGAGCATTCTCGATATCCTCACCATGGCCGCCGGCCAGGGCAGCGAACTGGAACTGCGCGCCGCCGGCCCCGACGCCGCCCAGGCCCTCGGGCGTCTTGGCGAACTGTTTCGCAACCGCTTTCGCTGATCCCGCGACCGGTTCCTAGCAAGGGCCGTACAACCCCCAACCCCGCCGCGCCGCGGATCGCCGCCGCGCCAAGGACCAGCCCGACATGGCAACCCTCAAAGGCATCCCCGTCTCGGCCGGCATCTCCATCGGACGGGCCTTTTTCTTAAACCGCTCCGGGGCCGGCCCCCTGCCCCGCCAGACCCTGCCCGAAGCCCTGGTCGGCCCGGAAACGGCCCGCCTGGAACGGGCCTTCGAGCAGTTCGCCCAGGAAATCGAACAGGCCCGGGAGCGCATCCCGGCCGATCTGCGCGAACATGCCCTCATTATCGACTCCCACCTCATGATCCTGAAAGACCCCAAACTTTCGGGAGTCGCCAAACGCTACATCCAGACGCTGGGCATCAACGCCGAATGGGCCCTGGACAAGGCCGTGGCCGATCTGGAAAAGGCCTTCGAGGCCCTGGACGACCAGTATTTCCGCGACCGCATCCAGGACGTGCGCACCGTCTCGGGCCGCGTCCAGGCGAGGCTGGCCGGCCAGACCGCCGAGATCCGGGCCATCGAGAGCCGGGTGGTGCTCATGGCCCACGACGTCTCCCCGGCCGACACGGCGTCGCTGGAGACCGACAAGATCATGGCCCTGGTCACGGTCCAGGGCGGCAAGACCTCCCACACCGGCATCCTGGCCCGCACGCTTGGCATCCCGGCCGTGGTCGGCGTCACCGAACTCGAACGCGAAGTGCGCGACGGCGACCTCGTGGTGGTGGACGGGCTGCGCGGCGTGGTGGTGCTGTCCCCGGCCGAGGAGGAACTGGCCCGGCTCTCCGACCTCAAGTACCAGTTCGAGGCCTACCAGGCCGGCATCATGCGCGGCTGCCACCTGCCCGGCGAAACCATCGACGGCTACCGGCTCAAGGTCAAAGCCAACATCGAGATGCTCGAAGAAGTGCCCACCGTGGTCAACAACGGCGGCGAGGGCATTGGGCTGTACCGCACCGAATACTCCTACATGAACCGGGCCAAGCTGCCTACGGAAGAAGAACTTTACCAGGAATACCTGGATCTTGCCACGATCATGTCGCCGCGCCGGGTGACGCTTCGCACCCTCGACGCCGGGGCCGACAAGTTCGTCTCCACCCTGGGCAGCCTGGACGAGCGCAACCCGGCCCTGGGGCTTCGGGCCATCCGCCTGTGCATGCACCACCGCGACATCTTCATGACCCAGCTGCGGGCCATGCTGCGGGCGTCGGTTGCCGGCAACATTTCGGTGATGTTCCCCATGATCTCCGGGCTGCGGGAAATCCGGCAGGCCAAGGCCATGCTGGCCGAGGCCCGGGCCCAGCTGCGCCAGGAAGGCCACCGTTTCAACGCCGATCTGCCGGTCGGCATCATGATGGAGCTGCCCTCGGCCGTGATGATCGCCGAGATCCTGGCCCGGGAGGTCGATTTCTTCAGCATCGGCACCAACGACCTCATCCAGTATTCGCTCGGCATCGACCGCACCAACCGGTACGTGTCCCACATGTACCAGCCCCTGCATCCGGCCGTGGTGCGCAGCATCAAGCACGTGGTCGACGCCGCCCACCAGGCCGGCATCGAAGTGAGCCTGTGCGGCGAAATGGCTTCCGATCCCTTCTGCGTGCCCATTCTCATGGGCATGCAGATCGATTGCATCAGCTTGACCCCCCAGGCCATCCCGGGCATCAAGCGGATCATTCGCCAGGCCACCATGGACGATTGCAAAAACCTGCTTAAATTGGTTCTGGAAAGCCCGTCCGTGACCCGGACCAACGCCCTGGTCCAGGAAACCATCTTCCGGCAGTTCCCGGACGAGCTCATGTTCTATTCCTCCCTGCTTGACCGGGAGGAATCCCCGGCCCATTGACCGCCTCGGCCGCCCGGCCTACACACGACACGGACGCGGCGGGGCTGGACGTGATGCCGCGCCCGGCCCGGTCCGGGCGCGAAACAGCGGCCGGAAAGCCTGCCAAAGGACGCCATGGCTGCGAAAGAATCGGGCGAGAAGCTTGTCGCCCTCAATAAAAAAGCCCGCCACCTCTACGAATTCCTGGAAAAATACGAGGCCGGTCTGGTGCTTATGGGGTCCGAGGTGAAGTCCCTTCGCCTGGGGCGCATCAGCTTCAAGGACGGCTACGTGAAGTTTCAGGACGGCGAGGCGTTTATGATCGGCGTGCACATCGCGCCTTACGAAAACGCCGGCTACGCCGGCCACGAACCCGAGCGGCCGCGAAAGCTCCTGCTCCATGCGGCGGAAATACACGCCATGCGCGTCAAGGTGGAACAAAAAGGGCTGACCGTGGTCCCGGTGCGGGTGTATTTCAAAAACGGCCGGGCCAAGGTCGAGATCGCCCTGGCGCGCGGCAAGAAGGTCTTTGACCGCCGCGACGACCTCAAGTCCCGCGACCTCGACCGCGACGCCGCCCGGGAACTGGCGCGGCATTAACCGGCCCAGGCCGGACAGGACACAACCGCTGCAAGGAACGCTTTGATGGGTCGATTCCGCAATTTTTTCCTGACGCTTACGGCCATGTTCCTGCTGGCCGCCCAACCCTGCGCCGCCGCCGAGGCCGACGAGCGCCTGGAGGCGTTTCTCGACGAGACCGCCGCCCTGTACGGGCCGACCGAAGCCGACGTCGTCAAAAAGCTCGGTTCGCCCCGGCAGCGCCAGGCCGTGCCTTTCAGCAATCCCTACGACGCCACGCCCTACGAAATCATCACCCTCACCTATGACGGCCTGGTCGTGTCGCTGTACAGCATGGAAGAGGGCCAGCGGCAGTTTTTCCACCAGATCCGCATCTTCGCCGCGCCCGGCTGCTTTGCCCGGGGCGTGTGCCGGGGCATCCCCCGGGAACGCCTGGCCATCGCCCTGGGGCAGCCCGAGGAGGTCGAGGGCAACGTCTGGCGCTATGCGGACGTCAGCGGCTACAACGAAGTCTCCTTCACCTTCGACGCGGCCGGTCTCGTGGACACCATGACCTGGACCGCCGAGGCCGACTGATCCCATGCGCCCCACCCCGCCCCTGCCCGCCGACGTCCGCCGCGCCCTGGAAAAGATCTTCCCCGGCGACGCCGCCGTGTTCACCCCGGAAGAGATGTTCGTCTACGGTGCCGACGCCTCGCGCCGCCACGCCCTGCCCTCGGCCGTGGTGCGCCCGGGCAACCTGGAACAGGTCCGGGCGCTTCTGGCCCTGGCCCAGGAGCATCGCCTGCCTGTGCTGCCGCGCGGCCGGGGCACCAACACCGTGGGCGACTGCACCCCGGTGGCCGGCGGCGTCGTCGTCTCCGCGGCGCGGCTAAACCGCATCAAGGACATCGACGCCGACGACTTCGTGGCCGTGGTCGAACCCGGCGTGGTCACGGTCGATCTCCAGGCCGAGGCGGCCGGGAAGCGCCTGTTCTACGCCCCGGACCCGGCCAGCGTGAAATTTTCCACCGTGGGCGGCAACGTGGCCACCTGCGCCGGCGGCATGCGGGCCGTCAAGTACGGCGTCACCCGCGACCACGTGCTGGGACTGACCGCCGTGCTGCCCGGCGGCGAGGTCGTCCACTGCGGCCGGCGCACCCATAAAAACGTCGTGGGCCTGGACCTCACGCGCCTTTTTTGCGGCTCCGAAGGGACGCTGGGGATCATCACCGAGCTGACGGTCAAGCTCCTGCCCCTGCCCGCCGCCACGGCCACCCTGGCCCTGGCCTTTGCCGACGTGGACGCGGCGCTTACCGCCGCCGGGGACGTGTTTCGGGCCGGCATCCTGCCCGCCGCCCTGGAATTCATGGCCCGGGAGGCCATGGTCGCCGTGGCCGCCATCAGCCCCGTGCCCTGGCCCGACACGGCCGGCGCGGCCCTTCTCATCCGCCTGGACGGCTCGCCCGAGGCCGTGGCCGCCGACCTGGCCCTGCTCGAAGCCGCAACAAAGCCGGCCGGGCCGGTCTGGAGCCGCCGGGCCGCCACGCCCCAGGACGAGGAAGCCGTCTGGGAGCCGCGCCGGCTGCTCAACCCGGCCTCCTTCAAGGCCGCCCCGGACAAGATCAGCGACGACGTCACCGTGCCGCGCGGCAAGCTTCGGGCCGCCGCCGCCGGCATCCGGTCCGTTGCCGACGAACTTTCGCTCAAGATTCTCCTTTTCGGCCACGTGGGCGACGGCAACCTCCACGTCAACATCATGCACGACGCCGCCAACGCCGACGAGCGCGCCAAGGCCGAGGCCGCCCGGGAACGCATCCTGTCCCTGGCCCTGTCCCTGGGCGGCACCCTGTCCGGCGAGCATGGCGTGGGGCTGTCCAAACTGCCCTTCCTCGACCGCCAGCTTTCCCCCGTCGAGCGCGGGCTCATGGCCCGGATCAAGGCCGCCTTCGACCCCTACGGCATCATGAACCCCGGCAAGGCCTACTAGACGTGTCCACGGAACTTACCCCCGTCCACTGCCTCCACGGCCAGGGCCGCCGCCCGACCTGCATCCTGTGCGGCCGCTGCCTGCCCGTGTGCCCGCTTTTCACGGCCACCGGCCGCGAGGAGCTTTCCCCCCGGGCCAAATTCTTCCTGGCCAAGGCCGTGGGCGAAGGCCGGGCCGAGCTGTCGGCCAAGGCCGCCGAGATGCTGACCACCGCCTGCCTGTCCTGCGGCCGCTGCGAGGACGCCTGCCCGCTGGGGCTTTGCGGCCCGGATCTGGTGGCCGAAATCCGCGCCGCCCATCCCGGTTTTGCCGGCATGCTGTGGAAGCTGTGGGTCGAGCGGGCCGGGCTGGCCTGGCCCCTGGCCATGGCGCTGGGCAAACTGCTGCCCGGCAACATCCCCATCGCGGCCGTGTCCCGGGCCCGCGACGCCCTGGCCGCCCTTGGCGCGGGCAAGGCCCCGGCCCCCTGGCTGTTCCCCAAGACTTTCGACACGCGCCAGGCCGGCCAAAAGGCCGTCATCTTCGCCGGCTGCGTGGCTGAGCACGCCAACCCGCGCTGGAAGGCCGAGGCCGCCCGGCTCCTGGAGGGCCTGGGCGTCGAGGTCCTGCCCGATCCGGGATTCACCTGCTGCGGCTGCACCCTGGGCCACGCCGGCGCGCCCCAGGCCCAGGCCGCCATGCAGCAGCAGAACATCGAGGCCTGGCGTCGGGCCGGCCGGCCGCTCATGGTGGTTTTTTGCGCCACCTGCCGCTGCGGGCTGCGGGCCTACGCCCGCAAGGACCTGGGACTGGCCATGGACGAACTCGGGCCGTGGCGCGACAACCTCGTCTCCCTGGCCGAACTGCTGGGCGACACCACTTTCGAGATCGGCCAGGCCGCGCCCCCGGCCGTGCGCTACCACCGCCCCTGCCACGGAGCCGGCGGCAACCAGGACCTTTCGCTTTTGCGCCGCATCATGGGCCAGCGCCTCGTTTTCCGGGAAAACGAAACCCCCTGCTGCGGCTTCGGGGGGCTGACCAAGCTCACCCATCCCGACCTGTCCGAGGCCGTGGCGAAAAACGCCCTGGCCGTCTACGCCCCCAAGCCCGGCGAGCAGATCGTCACCGGCTGCTCGGGCTGCGTCACCCAGCTGCGCGCCGCCGCCCCGGACGGGGTGGGAGTCGGCCACTGGCTGGAAACCATCGGCTAATGTCGCGCCCTGCGGGAAAGCAGATGTCGCCTTGCCGACAACACCCTAAAACCATTTGTTTTTCTTAAAAAATACGCACGTATTTTTTAAGGGACGCGGCTAACCGGCCTTTACGACTATTTTTCGGGGCCTTTTCCCATCGCCCCGCATCCATAAAGGAGTCCCTGTCATGCTGAAAGCCATTGCCCACAAGGTCTTCGGGTCGCGCAACGAGCGCTACCTCAAGGGCCTGCGCCCGCTGATCGAGGCCATCAACGCCTTCGAGCCGCAAATCCAGGCCCTGTCCGACGACGCCATGCGCGCCCGGGTGGCCGAGCTGCGCCAGGAGGTGGCCGAAGGCCGCCCCCTCGACGACGTGCTGCCCGAGACCTTCGCCATCGTGCGCGAAGCCTCGGTGCGCTCGCTGGGGATGCGCCACTACGACGTCCAGCTCATCGGCGGCATCACCCTGCACCAGGGCAAGATCGCCGAGATGAAGACCGGCGAAGGCAAGACCCTGGTCGCCACCCTGCCCGTGGTCTTAAACGCCCTGTCCGGCAAGGGCGTGCACCTCATCACGGTCAACGACTACCTGGCCAAGCGCGACGCCGCCTGGATGGGCAAGCTCTACGGATTCCTGGGGCTTAGCGTCGGCGTCATCGTCCACGGCCTCGACGACCAACAGCGCCAGGCCGCCTACGGCGCGGACATCACCTACGGCACCAACAACGAGTTCGGCTTCGACTACCTGCGCGACAACATGAAGTTCTACCAGGAACAGCTCGTGCAGCGGCCGCTCAATTTCGCCATCGTCGACGAAGTGGACTCCATCCTCATCGACGAAGCCCGCACCCCGCTCATCATTTCCGGCCAGGCCGAGGATTCCTCCACCCTCTACGCCCGGGTCAACGCGCTCATTCCCATGCTGCGCCGCGAAACCCACTTCACCGTGGACGAAAAGGCCCGCACCGTGCTTTTGACCGACGAGGGCGTGGCCCGCATGGAAGACGTGCTCAAGATCGACAACCTGTTCGATCCGGCCAACATCACTCTCCAGCACCACGTGCTCCAGGCCTTAAAAGCCCACCACATCTTCCAGCGCGACGTGGACTATGTCGTCAAGGACGGCCAGGTCATCATCGTCGACGAGTTCACCGGCCGCCTCATGCCCGGCCGGCGCTACTCCGACGGCCTGCACCAGGCCCTGGAGGCCAAGGAACTCGTGCAGGTGGAGGCCGAGAACCAGACGCTGGCCACCATCACCTTCCAGAACTACTTCCGCATGTACAAAAAGCTCTCGGGCATGACCGGCACGGCCGATACCGAGGCCGTGGAATTCCGCGAAATCTACGGGCTGGAAGTCATCTCCATCCCCACCAACAAGCCCATGGTCCGCAAGGACTTCCCGGATCTGGTCTACAAGACCCAGCGGGAAAAGTTCGAGGCCATCGCCGCCGACGTGAAAGACCTCCACAAGCGCGGCCAGCCGGTGCTGGTCGGCACGGTCTCCATCGAAAAATCCGAGCTGCTCTCGGACATGCTCAAAAAGACCGGCGTGCCCCACGACGTCTTAAACGCCAAGAACCACGAGAAGGAAGCCGAGATCGTGGCCCTGGCCGGCCACGCCGGCAAGGTCACCATCGCCACCAACATGGCCGGCCGCGGCACGGACATCGTGCTCGGTCCCGGCGTCACCGACCTCGGCGGCCTGCATATCCTGGGCACCGAACGCCACGAGTCCCGGCGCATCGACAACCAGCTGCGCGGCCGTTCCGGCCGCCAGGGCGACCCCGGCTCCTCGCGCTTCTACCTGGCCCTGGACGACGACCTCATGCGCCTTTTCGGCTCCGACCGCTTAAAAGGCCTCATGGACAAGCTCGGCATGGAAGACGGCGAGCCCATCGAAAACCGCATGGTCTCCCGGGCCATCGAAAACGCCCAGAAGCGCGTGGAAGCCCACAACTTCGAGATCCGCAAGCAGCTGCTGGACTACGACAACGTCATGAACCAGCAGCGCGAGGTCATCTACAGCCGTCGCCGCGAACTCATGGGTTCCGACGAACCGGAACTGTTCGTCCAGGAACATATCGAAGAGATCGTGGACGAAATCTTCGCGCCCTTTGCCGCGCTCAAGGGCGAACCCGATCCCGAGCTGCTGGAAGTCGCCGCCGCCCAGATCGAGGACATCCTCGACTACAAGATCGAGCTGGCCGACGGCGGCGAGGCCGAAAAGCAGGCCGTGCTGGAAGCCGTGACCGGCCGCCAGCGCGAGCTGGCCGAAACCGCCGGCGCGCACTACAAAGAAGTGGCCCGCTACTTCCTCCTCGACAGCCTGGACCGCCACTGGAAGGAGCATCTGCTCTCCATGGACCACCTGCGCGACGGCATCGGGCTGCGCGGCTACGGCCAGAAAGACCCCAAGCAGGAGTACAAGCGCGAAGGTTTCGAACTCTTTCAGCAGCTCATCTACAACATGCGCGACGCCGCCATCCGGGCGCTGTCGCGGGTGCGCATCCGGGCCGAAGTCCAGGAACAGGAATTCCAGCACAAGGACGAGACCGCCAACGTGCAGTATTCCGGCCCGGCCGAGTCGGCCGAAGACGCCAAGAAAGAGCCCAAGCGCCGCGAAGCCCCCAAGGTCGGGCGCAATGATCCCTGCCCCTGCGGCTCCGGGAAAAAATACAAGAAGTGCCACGGCGCGAAATAACGCGTCGCAATCAGGGGGGCGGGCCGCTGCGGCGGGTCGCCCCCCTTGCCCGCCCGGCCGGTTTTTTCTACACCAGAGGAAACCGCGCCCCAGGCGTTATTCCCAGACACCACCGGCAGGGCCGTCCCCGCCTGCCGACGAATCGGCGTGCCCGCGCACGCCCCTGACGGTAAACCATGTTCGCGATTATCGGCATAGTGCTGGTCTTTGCCTGCGTTTTCGGCGGCTACACGCTTCACGGCGGCCACTTGGGCGTGCTGTGGCAGCCGACCGAACTCCTCATCATCGGCGGCGCGGCTGTAGGAGCCTTCCTCATCTCCTCGCCCAAGTCCGTCGCCGTCGGCACCATCAAGCACGTCTTCCATGTCTTTACCGGCAAGGAAGCCTCGGCCGGCGATTACCAGGACCTGCTCACCCTGCTGTTCGAACTCATCAATATCGCCCGCCGCGACGGCATCGTCGCCCTGGAGCCCCACGTCTCCAAGCCCGAACAGTCGGCCACGCTGAACAAATACCCGGCCATCGCCAAAAACAAGCAAGTGGCCCACTTCATCTGCGACAACATCAAATGCCTGCTCTCCGAAGGCATCGACGCCCACCGCTACGACGACCTCATGCGCACCGACATCGCCACCATGCACCACCACGCCATGATCGCCCCCGGGGCCGTCACCAAGATCGCCGACGCCCTGCCCGGCCTTGGCATCGTGGCCGCCGTGCTCGGCATCGTGCTCACCATGGGCAAGATCAACGAGCCGCCCGAGGTGCTCGGCCACAGCATCGGCGCCGCCCTGGTCGGCACGTTTCTGGGCATCCTCATGAGCTACGGCTTTGTCGGCCCCATGGCCACCAACCTGGAATATCAGGCCAAGGCCCAGCAGCACATGCTGCACGTGGTCAAGGAAGTGCTGGCCGCCTTCAACTCCGGCTTCTCGCCGCTACTCTCGGTGGAAATGGGCCGCCGGGCCATCCCCGAAGACGTGCGGCCGAGCATGGACGACATGGAAGGGGCGCTGCGTGGGAAAAAATGACGGCAAAACCGTCATCATCTACCGCGAGTCCGACGGCGATCACGGCGGCCACCACGGCGGCTCCTGGAAGGTGGCCTACGCCGACTTCGTGACGGCCATGATGGCCTTTTTCCTGCTCCTGTGGCTGGTCGTCTCGCTCAAGCCCCAGACCAAGCAGGAACTGTCCCTGGTCTTCCAGGACAAGAACGTGCCGTCCAAGGAAAAGACGCAAAACCTCGAAAAGGTGCCCACCTTCATCAGCCCCGACGCCATCAAGGGCAGCCCGGAATTCAAGCTGTCCCAGGAAAACAAGCTCAAGTACGAAATCGCCATCCTCATCAAAGAGCTCATCACCTCCGACCAGAACGTCAAAAACAACTCGGGCGTGAGCAACGATTCCTCGGGCGTTTTGATGCAGGTCAACAACGCCGTCATGTTCAAACCCGGTTCGGCCGAGATCACCCCGGCCGCCGCCAAGATCATGGACGGCGTGGCCAAAATCCTGCGCGATTTCAAAATCAACCTCACCGTGCGCGGCCACGCCGACGACGACGAAGGCTCCGGCCCCTACCCTTCCAAATGGGAACTCTCGGCCGCCCGGGCCGCCGCCGCCGTGCGCTACCTGTCCGAAAAAGCCGGCATCCCCTCCACCCGCCTGCGCGCCGTGGGCCTGGCCGACAGCCAGCCGCTGGTGCCGCCCACCTCGGCCGAAAACAAATCCCGCAACCGGCGCATCGAGTTCTTCTACACCAGCCCCGACATGCGTCCGTCCGAACGCTCCCAGGACGGACCCTAGCCGCCAGCGCTCCCGCGCCCCCGCCCGTCCACCACAGCCCATGAAGGGGGTCCGGGGGCCTAAGGCCCCCGGCGGGTGCGGGCAGAGCCCGCTCTTCTGCCTTGTATCCCTCTCATCCCTCTCTCCGCCCTTACGGCGCAGCTGCCGACAAAATCGAGGCCACGGTATCGGGGTGGCGGACGATGGCGACGTGTCGGCAAAGTTCGGTGGCCCGGGCGGCGAGGTCGTCGCGGTCGGTGACGAGGATGGCCCGCAGGTTGGGCGTATGGGCGGCCAGAGCGGCCAGCAGGGCCACGCCGGGCGAGCCGGCGGCGCAGACGAGGTGCGGACCGGTGGCCAGGTCGAGGTCCAGGGCCTGATTGATGTAGCGCAGTCCTTCGGCCGGGGAAAAATCGTTCCAGAGGTCGCGGTTGGCCGAAGTGGGAGTGATGGTGACGTCGTAGCCGTCGTCATCGACGCGGAAGTGTTGGCGCTGGGGGTCGATGGCGTCCACGGCGTCGTGGATATGTTCAAGCAGGCTGAGCGAGTCGTCTTCGTCGATGGAGCGGGCGGCGTCCTGGCGGGCGATGCTGATTTCGCCCTGGCGCAGTTGCAGGCCCGAGCCGACCCAGAGGAAGGGCAGCCGGTCCGAGGGGGCCATGAGGCTGGTGATGCGCTCGGCCATGGCTAGGGTGAGGTCGTGTTTTTCCTGGGACAGGGCGGCCTGGCCCTGGTCGCCGGCGGCTTCTTGCCACTGTCGGCCCAGCGACCCGGCGTAGGCGAAGGTTTGGGGCGGCAGGGCGGAGCGGGCGAGCAGGCTTGGCAGGGGCGCGTCGGACCACAGCACGGGGCGGCGGCTTCGGGCCATGGCGAAGCGGCCGGCGGCCACGGCGTTCCAGGCCGGCTGGAAGCTGGTGGCCAGCCGATGGCCGGCCGGGCGGAACAGGGCGTCGGCGTCGCAGATGAGCGTGTTGAAGGTCTCGCCGGCAATGGCCTTGAGGCCGCGCCGCACGGCGTCGCCGAGGCCGGGCCGGCGTTTGCCCAGGCGTTTTCGCAGGGCTTCGCGGCCGTCTTCGAGGTAAAGCGTGTCGTTGTCGAGCTGTTCGATTTCCAGGCCGAGGTCCAGGCGCAGACTGGCGTCATCGCTATGGCTCAGGGCGGCGATGTGGTCGCGGCCGGCGCTGCGGCGCAGATCGGCGGCCAGACGGGCGATTGCGGCCATGGCCTCGGGCGGCACGGGCCGGCCGGCCAGAATGGCGGCGGCGGC
>DLGG01000147.1 GCA_002482565.1 Solidesulfovibrio magneticus | reverse complement strand
CGATGGCCGCCCGGCCGACCAGCCGGGCCAGGGCCAGGGCCAGCAGGGCGGCGACCACGGCCAGGGTCAGGCCCCGGCCCAGGAGCAGATCGGCCTCGGCAAAGGCTTCGTCGCGGGCGCTGGACAGAACGATGGTCAGGTAGGGCGGCGCGTCCGGGAACTGCCGCAGGCGCAGGGAGCTCAAGAGGGCGACCTGGCCGGTGGGGCGGGGGCTCGTGAAGGTCACGGCGTCGGCAGCCGCGTCGCGGACATGCTCCCAGATCGGGGGAAAAGCCGGCTGGCCCAGGGGATAGATTGGGCTTGGCGGGTAGGCCACCATGCGCCGGCCCGAAGGGTCGAGCAGGGTCACCCGGACATGGGGCGGCATGGCCAGACCGGCCACGAAGCGTTCGTAGCCGTCGAGGAAATAGGACAGCCCCAGGACGCCGGTAAGCTCACCATTGCCGTCAAGCAAGGGGATGGCGTAGACGAGGATGGGCTTGCCCGTGGTGCGCCCGAAGATGAAATCGCCGATTCCTGGCCGCTTGGAAGCGGCCGCGTCGCGGAAGTATTTGCGGTCGGACAGGTCCTGGCCCAAAAACGGCGGCAGTCCCGAGGCGATGACCCGGCCGGCGGCGTCGGTCAAAAAGACGTTGGACAGTTCGGGCCGGTCGGCCAGGACGGTGGTGAAGAGCCTGTTGGCGGCCGGCAGGTCGCGCTGGGCCACGGCCCGGGTGGCGCGCAGGGTTTCGAGCATCCCCAGGGCCTGGCGGTTGATGGCCTCCTGGACGGCGGCTAGGCTGCGCGTCAGGGTCACGAGATTGGCCGTGACCTCGGCTTCGGCCCGGCCCCGGGCCTCAAAGCTGGTCCAGAGGATGGCCAGGGTGGCCGGCAAGGCGGCCAACAGCGCCACGGCCACGAGCAAGGTGGCCACGGACCGGTTCAAAAGCCCGCCGGGCATCGTGCGAGCAGGGTTTACCATCCCTCCTCAAAATACCATTTTCCCGAAAATGTCCAGGCTAACGAAATCGGTCCCGGCCTTCACTGCGCCGGGGCCAGACGCCGATAGACGGCTCGCAAAAACCCCTCGGCCTCGGCCACGTCAAGGCTCCAGCCCGACACCGTGAGCATCTGGTCCTCAAGTACCGGCCGGGCCTTGGGGGCGACCAAGAATTCCAGTTCACGCGCCCGGGACAGACGGAGATACCAACCTATCTCCAGTCCCAGCCCTCAACACTTGTCGCGCAGATCAACGAAAACGCGTTCGTCATTCATGGGTGCGTCATCCTCTCCGGCCCGCCCGGGCAAGGCCGCCGCCAACGCGGTCACGCGTCGGCGCTCGTGTCGCGTCAGCGAAAAGCGCATATGGCGTTTTGTAGTCAACGTACTAAAACCATAGATTTTTATTAAAAAATACTATCGTATTTTTTAAGGGGCACGACGCTACAGCTTGTCGAAATAAATGAGCGTCCCCATGACCACGAAAGCCACGGCCGCCACTTTCTTAATGATGGCCGGGGACACGAAATTGCAAATGAAATCGGCAAAGACCACGCCCAGAAGCGAGGTGGCGACCAGGGCCAGGCTCGATCCGGCAAAGACCACCCAGGGGTTTCTCGAATCCGCCGCCGTCAGCACGCAGGCCAACTGCGTCTTGTCGCCAAGCTCAGCCACGAAAATCGTGGCAAACGTCGTCGCAAACAGTTTCCAGTCCATGTCGTCCTCATCAGGTGATGCGCGTTAGGAATTAGGGAAGATGCCTCCGGCGGCCGGGGGCCTGAGGCCCCCGGACCCCCCGTATGGGAAAAAAGGGGGCCGGAGGCAGCGGTGGTTGGCGGCGAGGGCCGCGACCCTTAAAAATACGACAGTATTTTTAAAAAATTAATGGTTTTAGCATTTTGCCTGCGAAACATCATAAACGCTTTTCGTGGACGCGGTGGCTAGCCCGGCAGCCCCATGCCCGGCTCCATGATCCGGCCGGTCCAGGCCGTCTCGTAGCCGCCAAGGGCCTCCACCCGGGCGGCGAATTCCCCGCCGCCGACCGTCTCCAGCACCGCCTCGATCTTGGGGTCGCCGAGATAGGCCGTGGGCACGAACAGATCGTAGCGCTCCCGGGCCAGGGGCACGAAATCCAGCCCCAGGGCCTTGGCCGCCGCATAGACGCCCAGACCGCAGTCGGCCGCGCCCGTGCCCACGTTGACGGCAACCGCCATGTGGGTGTGCTCCTCGCGGCCGTAGCCCGACACCCGTGACGGATCGATGCCGGCCTGGGCCAAGTGGTAGTCGAAAAGAATGCGCGTGCCGGCCCCGCGCTGGCGGTTTAAGTACCGCACCTTGCCGTCGGCCAGATCGGCCACGCCGGCAATGCCCAGCGGATTGCCCGGGGCCACGATGAGCCCCTGCTGGCGCACGGCCAGGTTGATCACGGTAACAGCCAGGCCCGGCAGGTACTTGGTGAGAAAGGGAAAGTTGTAGTCGCCCGTGGCCGGATCGAACAGGTGCGTGCCGGCCACCATGGCCGCGTCGTTTCGCAGGGCAATGAGTCCGCCCATGGAGCCCACGTGGCTCGACGCCAGCCGGATGGCCGGGGTGCGGCGCATGAGCAGATCGGCCAAGAGATCCAGGGTGTTGTCGTGGCTGCCCACGCAGACCAGCGTCCGGGCCAGTTCCCCCGGATCGCCTAAAAGCTCGGCCGTGATCTCGGCCCCGGCCTCCAGCCCTTCGGCCTGGGCCGGCAGCTGGGTTACGGCCTGGGCCTTGGTCAGGGTGGAAATGCTGCCCGCCCCGCGCGACAGCGGCAGGGCCACATGGCGCTCCCCGACCTTGCCCACGGCCAGGCGCACGAAATCCACCATGCCGATGCGCGACGGCACGCTACGGGCAAGGGAAGCGGTCACGGTCTGCTTGCTGCGCGGTTCGACCCGGGACAGCCAGCAGGCCAGGGGATAGAGCAGCCGCTCGAAACAGACCACGGCGCTGACCGGATAGCCCGGCGCGCCAACCAGCAGCTTGCCGCCCTCGGCCACGCCCAGAAGCGACGGCTTGCCCGGCATGGCCGCCACGCCATGCACCAGGACTTCGCCGAACCGTTCCATGGTGGCTCGGGCGAAATCCTTGCTGCCGGCCGACGAGCCGGCCACCGTCACCACGATGTGGGCGTCGGATTCGATGCCGGCCCGCACCGCCTCGGCCAAGGCCTCGGGATCGTCGGAAACCGGCGGCACCCGCTCGCAGACAAAGCCCCATTCGTCGGCCAGGGCGCACAGCAGCATGGAATTGCTCTCCACCACCTGCCCCGGCCCGGGAGCCGGACGCGAGGTGAAATCCATGACCTCGTCGCCGGTGGGGATCACCCGGATGCGGATGCGCTCATAGACCGACACGTCGTACGCGCCGCAGGACAACAGCGCCCCCACGTCGTAGGGCGTGATGCGGCGATGGCGCGGCAGGATCATCTCCGTGGCCACGATGTCCTCGCCGATGCGCCGCACATGGGCAAAGGGGGCCACCGGAGACTCGATGCAGGCCGTCTCGCCGTCCATGACCACGTTTTCGATCATTACCACCGCGTCGAACCCGGCCGGCAACGGATGGCCCGTGTTGACGAAGACAAAGCCCGTCTCGGGCGCAAGCCGCACCGGCGAGCCTTCGCGGGCGGCAAAGGTCTCGGCCGCGCGAACGGCAATGCCGTCCATGGCCGCGCTGTGGTAGGTGGGCGAGGAATAGCGGGCAATGACCGGCTCGGCCGTGACCCGCCCGGCCGCCCTCTCGGCCCCGACACGCTCCACGCCAACGAGCGTCTCCCGATCCAGCCGCTCCACAACCCGCGCCAAGGCCTCCTCAATGGGAATCGTGCGCAGATAGATATTGCGTCTCATAGTGCTGCTGACCTCCGGTCAGGCGGGGGGGAGGAAACCCCTTTTT
>DLGG01000151.1 GCA_002482565.1 Solidesulfovibrio magneticus | reverse complement strand
GGTCAGGGCGGCCGGGGTCGAAGCCGGGGCCGGCGCGGAAGCGACCGCCGTCACGGACGGGGTCGCCGGACGGCCGGGCCGGGCCATGGGCGTCAGATCACGGTTGTCGATGGCGGCCAGCAGTTCGCCCCGGGGCAGGCCCGAGGGTTCGGCCACGGTTTCGATCAAGCGCGCGGCCAGAAGGCGCGAGCCGGCGGCGGAGATGTGCACGCCGTCGTCGGCGCGCAGCTTGACGACGACGCCCGAAGCCGTGCGGGCCACCGGAGCGTAAGCCCCGGAGGCGTCGGCCAGCACGTCGCGGACGTTGATATAGGCGCAATCCGGCAGGCTGGCGGCAGTCCTGGCCAGCACGCCGTTGACGTGGCCCATGCCGGCGTCGAAAGCGGCGTCGCCCATGATGGGCACGCCGATGAGATACACGGCGGCGGCCGGGTTCTCGCTTTTGGCGATGGCGTGCAGCCGGGCGATGCGCCGGGCGTATTCGACGTCCCAGGACGCGGACTTGTACGGCGCGCTGCGCCCGGAGGGCGTGGGCAGGGGCTTGTCGTCATTGGCCCCGAGCATGATCATGACCACGTCGGGATGATGCGCCTTCACCTGGGCGTCGAGAGTGGCCTCCCAGTCGAAAAACGCGGGATTGGCCAGACCGCTCGACACCTTGCCCAGGTGCGCGAAACGCACCGACGGCTTGCCGGCAAAGGCGGTCTCCATCTGCTGGCCCAGGCCAATAGACAAGGAATCGCCCACCAGCAGGATACGCTTGGCTTTGGGCGCGCCGGGATCGACCTTGGCCGCGCCCGCCACGGGCAGTCCGGGAGGGAGAATCAAGGAGACGATCAGTACGGCCAGGAGGAGGACCTGACTCGGGCTTCGCATACACAACACCTCAGTGCCGGCCCGGTCCCGCGCCGCGCGACCCCCATCGCGCCCGCCAAGTCCCGGTAACGGCATGATAATGTAAGAAACGCGACCCTGGATGGTATGAGTTTCTCAAACAGCCGGCGTCCCATAAAGCCTCGTCCGGATGTGCGCCCAAGCCTCCTACGGACTTCGTTCCCCAACGATTTTGGGCGCTTACCTATGGACGACGCCGCCGAAGCTGCGTTCCCATCCTGAGTCTGCACACTAGCAGAACGCGATGCTCCTTTCAAGATAAATACCAGATTCATCCACTTATCGGAAAAAAAAGGAAAAAATGGCGAGAGGAAGGCTCGGGCGACTGCCCCGGCCGCCGGGCGCGGCGGCCACAAACCAAGGTTTGGCGGGGCTTGGCGGCCATGTCCCCCGCCTAGCCCCGCCAGACCGATGGCGGAAGAAAAAAATCAGAAGGCGAAGTAGATAAACGGCAGCACGCCGTCCGGGCCGAGCTTCAAAATGCAGGCCGCGGCCACGCCCAGGGCCGCGCCCTGGAGCGGAAACGGCATCCAGTCGAAACTTTTGCGAAAAACGTCGCGGCCGGTGAAATTGAGCAGCTGCACCCCCAGCACCAGGACCACCAGGACCAGGCAGGTCGGCCGGAACCCCGCGCCGTCAGGATCCAGGGCCACGGCGCGCTTCAAGATATCCACGGCCTTGCCGGCGTCCTCGGCCCCGAAAAACACCCAGGCCACGTTGACGTAGGCAAAGGTCGAAACCCAGCAGACCGCGTTCCACAAACCGCTGAAAAAGCCCGACCCCGAGGGGACATTGGCGTCGCCCTCCGCCGGAGCGGACGGCTTGGCCGCCCGGGCCGGGCGCAGCGAACCCACGAAATGGGCGATGACCAGCCCGAAGCCGTGAATGAAGCCCCAGACCAGGAAATTGTAGGCCGCGCCGTGCCACAGCCCGCCCAGGGCCATGGTGGTCACGAGGTTGGCGTACTTGCGCACGGTTCCCTTGCGGTTGCCGCCCAGGGAAATATAGAGGTAGTCTCGAAGCCAGGTGGAAAAGGTGATGTGCCAGCGCCGCCAGAAATCGCGCAGGCTCAAGCTCGTGTACGGGGCGTTGAAGTTGTCCGGGATGTCAAAGCCCATGAGCAGGCCCACGCCCTGGGCCAGATCGGAATAGCCCGAAAAGTCGCAATAAATCTGGGCGGCGTAGGACAGGATGCCGACAATGACCGCCGCCGAACTGAAGCCCTCGGGCGCGCCGAAGGTGGTGCGCACGATGTGTTCGGACAGGTAGCTCGAAATGATGATCTTTTTAATGAGGCCCCGGATCAGCAGATAAAAGGCCCGAGAAAAATCCGGCTGCCCCACCCGCTCCTTTTTGAGCTGGGGCAGAAAATTGCCGGCCCGCAGGATGGGACCGGACAGGATGGTCGGGAAAAAGGATATGAAACAAAAGACTTCCACCAGACTGCGCTCGACCTTGGCCGGATCGCGGTAGACGTCGATGGCGTAGGACATGCCCTGGAAGGTGAAAAACGAAATGCCGATGGGCATGATGACGTCGAGCAGCGGCACCGGGCTTTTGACCGAAAGCACCCGGAAAAGCCAATCCGCCGAGATGTAGAGCATCTCGTAATATTTGAAGAAAACGAGCATACCCAAGGCAAAGGCGACGTAGAGCACGAGGCAAAAACGCCGGAAGCGCTGGTCGGAGGTCTCGGCGAAGACCACCGCGAAAAACCAGGTCAGGAAGCTGAAAACCAGCAGGATCAGCAGGAATTTGGCGTTAAACGAGGCGTAAAATACATAGGAGGCCAACAGCAAAAACAGGCGATACGCCCCGGCATGGGGCCGCAGCAGCCAGTTGAGCGGCAAGATGGCTGCAAAAAACAGGGCGAATTCAAAACTGGTGATGTTCATAGGGCGTCGCCTCGGAACCTCCGGGAAATGTGGCGCAAGCTAGCTTCGCCGTCGCCAAAAGGCAACCGGCCAGCCGCCCCGAACTCGGACCGTCGGCGGTCTGACGCCGGCCCAAAGCTGCTTTCCTCCATTATTCCAGAGATTTGCCCCATCGCGTATTTCGGCCCGGACCTTGCTTTGCCTGTCATGCCCCCGAGCGGATGCCCCGCTTGGGGCAAACAGCCGGCAACCACCATGCAGCATATCCGCTCCGACCACCCGCGCCCGCGCCGCCCTGCCGCCGCCCTGGCCTTGGCCCTGGCCGCCCT
>DLGG01000141.1 GCA_002482565.1 Solidesulfovibrio magneticus | reverse complement strand
CCGCCGTCAAGGCCGCGCCGTCCGCCGCCGCTCCCCTGGCCGCCGAGGCGGACAAGCGTCTCGACCGGTTGGAGAACGTGCTGCGCGCGGCCCACGCCGGCCGCGAAAAGCCTGCCGCCGAACCTGGCTTGGCCGCCGCCGTGCTGGCCTCGGTCAAGGCCGGGGAAACCGGCAAGCTCGTTGCTCCGGCGAGCCGCCAGGAACGCCTCGACCGGATGGAAGACGTGTTGCGCGCCGCCCATGCCGGCCGGGAGACGCCGCCCCTCGACGCCGGCTTGGCCGATTCGGTGGTGGCCGCCATCCGGGCCGAGGACGCCGCTCCCGAGATCGAGGAAGCCCGGATGCTGTGGCGCATGGCCGCCGGGGCAGGATTTCTGGCCGCGGCCACGGTGCTTTTCGCCCTGGCCTTTGGTTCCGGTCTGGAAGACGAACTGGGGCGGCTGCTTTTTTATGATCCCAGCGGCCAGGTCGTCGTGTCGCTATTGGGCGTGTAAGGTTTGGTCATGCATCCGAAATTCGTCAAGTTCATTGCCGGCGTCGTGCTTTTCGCCTCGGGCGCGGTGGTGGGCGTCGTCGGCTCCCGGCTGCTCGGGGAACGCGGCCCCTTGGCCATCATGCACGGCGACCCGCGCCATTTCGCGGCCATGGCCCTGCGCCGCCTGACCAGCGATCTCGATCTCAGCCAGGAGCAGCAGGACAAGCTGCGGCCCATCATCATGGACACGGCCCGCCAGATCATTGCCCTGCGCCGCGAGCAGGAACCGCGCATGCAGGAGCTCATCGACACAAGCATCGAGTTGACCAAGGCGCTTTTGACGCCGGAGCAGCGGGAAAAATTCGTCGATGTCATGGCCCGGCTGGAGGCCCGCCGCAAGGTCATGGACCGTTTCGGCCCGCCGCCCCCGCCTCCCGACGGCTTCGGCCCGCCGCCGGAAGGCGTTGGGCCTCGCCATGCCCCGCCGCCGCCGCCGGACCTGTTCGATCCGGAGTGGGACCTGCCGCCGCCGCCAGGTGTTTTCGGCCCGCCGCCGGATGGTTTTGGCCCGCCGCCTCCCCCTGGCGGCTTCGGTCCCGGGCCGGGTTTCGGCCCCCCGCCTCGCCGGGACGTCTGGCCGGAGAAGACACCACGCAAGGACGGCGCGCCCAAACCGGCGGACAAGGCCGGGCCGGAACCCGCCGCCGAGCAGGCTGGCAAGGCCGTGCCTGGCGACCCGCCCTCGGCGACCAATGTCCCGCCGTCGGCCGATTCCCAGAGCCAGCCGCCGCCCCCAAACGGCGACGCGCCGTCCAAGTAGCCTTTCCCCGTTCCCCTCTTCCGTATTTTATGGCATAAGGGGCGCAATCCCCAGGCGGGCCGGCTCGCGCCGGCCCGCCCAACCGCCAACGCGCCGGGTGTCCGTCAGTCGCCCCGCGCAAGGAGGATGCGCCATGCCGAGTCCGTTGACCGTTTCCCGCCGCCAGGCCCTGCGTCTGGTCGCCGGCACGGGTCTGTTCTTTATGGCCGGCGGAATGCTGCGCCCGTCGTCGGCCGCCGCCGCGACCTTCGAGGCTCCCAAGCTGCCTTACGCCGAAAACGCCCTGGAACCGGTCATTTCGGCCCGGACCGTGAGCTTCCACTACGGCAAGCACACCCTGGGCTATTTCGACAATGCCAACAAACTCGTGGCCGACACGGGGCTTGCCGGCCAACCCCTGGAAAAGGTCTTCCTGGAAGCGGCCAAGGACCAGAAACTGGTGGGTCTTTTCCGCAACGCGGCCCAGGCCTGGAACCACGTGTTTTACTGGAACGGGCTGTCGGCCGCCGGCGGCAAGCCTTCGGCCAAGCTCCAAAAGGCCATCGACGCTTCCTTTGGCGGCCAGGAGGCCCTGAACAAAGCCCTGGCCGAGGCGGCCGTGGCCCAGTTCGGCAGCGGCTGGGCCTGGCTCGTGGCCGATCCCGCCGGCAAACTGTCCGTGGTCAAGACCGGCAACGCCGACAACCCCCTGCAGGAGGGCTTGAAGCCCCTGTGGGTCATCGACGTCTGGGAGCACGCCTACTATCTCGATTACCAGAACCGCCGGGCGGACTACGTCAAGGGCGTGCTGGAAAAGCTTGTCAATTGGGAGTTCGCCTCGAAAAACCTTGGCTAACCGGCATCAGCCCGGAAACGGGCGAGATAAGCGTCGTCAGGGATCGCGGCTTCGGCTGCGGTCCCTTTTTTGTGTGGGGCTTCAGGCGTGGGGGGCGTCGGCGGCCTTGGCCGGCGCGGCGGCCAGACTCACGATGTTGCCCAAGGTCACCTTGTCCTGGCCCACCACCAGGGCGGCGGCGTCGGCGGCGGAACAGCGCACCACCGAGGCCTTGGCCACGGGCAGGCCCGACTCGTCGTGGACATCCACGGCGCAGCCGGTGGCCAGGCCCTGCTCCGAGCCCAGGGCAAAGGAAATCAGCAGGCCGTCAGGCGTTTTCTTGGTCATGTAGACCACGGCCTTGCCCTGGCTGGCCCAGATGGCTTCCAGGCGGCGGGAGGCGAGGTAGACGCCGCAGCCGACCAGACAGGCGGCGGCCAGACAGTAGCCGGCGGCGGCCATGGGAGACAGGCCGGCAAGGCGCACGAAGTGGGAATGGGAGGCGGCCTTGAGAGCGGCCTCATCAGCGAAGATGTGGATGAAAAAGGGCTGGGGCGGCGAGGCGGCGTCGCCGCCGGGACCGCGCAGGACCACGGTGGTCATGCCCTGGGCCGCGTCCGGGGCAGCGGTCAAGGTGCCCTGCCACATCCGGTTGCCCATCCAGAAGCCCTGGGTCTGGGTGGTGATGCGCAGCGAAACGCCCGGGCGGTCGATGGAAACGGCCATGTCGCCGGCGTCTTTGGCTTCCACGGGCAGCGGTCCGGACAGGCTTTCCGTGCCGCCGGCCGGAACCGAGAAGGTATTCGGGCCGGTGCGCACGCTCGACACGAAGCTGTCGGCCAGGGCCACGGCGGCGGCCAGGCACAGGCCGGCGGCCAGCCAGCCCAGGGCCGCGCGCAGGCGCACCAGGCCGCGCTCGTTCACGCCTGGACTCCGGCGTCCGGAGCGGGACGGTCACGGTAGCGACGGATGGCGTAGATGCCAAGGGCCAGGGTCGGGAGGAACATGGAGAAAAACGCCTTCATGAACACCGGCGTGAATTCGTCCGGTTGCTTGGAGGCAAGGTAAACGGAAAGGGTGACTTCGGCAAGTATGGCCACATCCATGAGGATGACGGCGGCGCGCTGGCGGCTGTTGAGTTCCGGGGCGCGGCTTTCGTCGTCGTTGCGGAAGAACATGGCGGCTCCTTTGAAGGGCCTCCCCGGCCCAGGGAGGGCCGGGCCGGGGAGGCTTGGGCGGGGTGTGGGGTTACGCTGCGTTACTTCTTGAAGATGTTGGTCTTGGTGACGTTCATCAGGCGCAGGGCCTTGCCGTCTTCCTTGTAGTAGACCCGCACTTCGTCGCCGGAATCCCAGGCGGCGGCAGGCAGGGACTCGTACTGTTCGGGCACAAGGAAGGTGACGAGCAGCTTCTGGCGGCCGGAGTAGATGGACACGGTCTTCTTGTCCTTGTCCAGGGCCGGGAACTGCTTGGCCTTGTCGGCGGCGGCGTCGTAGACCAACGGATGCTTGGCGTCGATGCCTTCCTGCTTGTCCACGATCTGGATGGGGATGGTCTCGAAGTTCTGCTTCTTGGGATCGTACAGCACGACCTGGGCCTTTTCGGCGTCCAGCTTCATGCGCAGGCCGGCCTTGGGGATCTCGCCCATTTCCGCCGGATCGACGGGGAAGGTGTAGGTCAGGGCCGGCAGATAGGTGTAGTCGGGCTTTTGCCAGTCATTGGCCTTGTCGCGGATGAAGGTGACGGTCTTTTTGTCCTTGTCCACAGCCACGGTGCGGCCCTGGTCGACCTTTCCGTAATCCACGCAGCCGGCCAGGAAGACGACGGGCAGGGCGGCCAGCAGCATATTCTTGAGCATGTTTCGCATGGCGTTCTCCTTTCCTTTGGCAGTTGCGCGGTCTAGGCCTTGGCCTTCTTGGCGGCGATTTCGTTCTTGGCGCCCTGGACCATCTTGACGGTGATGTAGAGGGCCAGCGCCGAGACCAGGCCAAGGATCATGTAAGTGGCGATGATGTCGCAGATCTGGTTGATGGAGGGGATGTAGACCGGCAAGAGCTTTAAGAACACCGAGATGGCGCAGCCGATGACGGCCAGGCCGAAGGCGATGCGGATGCCGTAGCCCTTGATGTACTTGGTGGCCACCGCGCCGACCTGGGCGCCCATGGCCGCGCCGATGAGCATGATGATGGCGGCCACGAGTTCGGTGCGGCCCTTGTAGGTGTAGGAGGCGGCGCCGTAGAGGCCGGAGATGGCGACTTCGAAGAGGTCGGTGCCGACGGCGACGTGGGTCGGGCAGCCGACGAGGTAGATCAGGGCGGGCATGCGGATAAGCCCGCCGCCGATGCCCAGGATGCCGGCCAGCCAGCCGGTGAAGAAGCTGACGCCGATGGGCAGCCAGGCGGAGCAGTAGATGCCGGCCACGTTGAGGTTGACCATGGGGGGAATCCTGATCTTGTGCAGGGTCTTGTGCCACTCAAGGCCCGTGGCGTTCTTGTCCACTTCCTGGCCGGCGGCGATGGCGGCGCGATCCTTGGCCTTGCGGCGGGCGATGTCGGTGAAGACCATCCAGGTGATGAAGCCCAGCAGGCCGAGGTAGATCCAGCGCACGACCATGTCGACCTTGCCGATGCGCTCCAGCCACATGATCATTTGCGCGCCGACTTCGAAGCCGACCACGGTGCCGACCAGCATGATCAGGCCCAGCTTATAATCGACGTTGCCGAACTTGCCGTGGCGCATGGTGGAAATGAGCGATTTTCCGGCCATGTGGGCAATGTCGGTGCCGATGGCAAACGCCATGGGGAAACCGAGGATGTTCAGGCCCGGGGTGACCATCCAGGCGCCGCCCATGCCGAAGAAGCCGCCGATGACGCCGACGCCGATGCCGAGGATGATAAGGCCGGGCCAGAAGATTTTCACGCCCGCGATGGGCATCAGGATATAAAGCCATTCCATGGTGTTCTCCTTCTGTCAGTCAGGCGTTTCGGTTTAGTGTTCGGCCAGGTCGCGGGACTTCAGGTCGATGCCGATGAAGTGCATGATGATGTCGGCCAACACGCCGAAGATCACGCCGATGACCGGAATGAGAATGACGGTCAGGATGGTGAAGTAGAGGTGGGACTCGTTATAGAGATTGGCCCACCAGGCCATGATGCCGGTCAGCTTGCGGGTGTCGGCCACCATGACGATGGGCGCGCCGCCGCCGCCGGCGGCAAAGGCCATGGTCGGAGCCAGGAGCAGGCCGGTGACGAACATTGCCAGTAAAGCCTTGCCTTTCGTGAACATGCTGTTTCCCCTCCAAATAGTTAACGGACGACGAGAACCGAACACGGAGCGTGACGCACGACCTTGGTGGCGACCGAGCCGATCAGATACTGCGCCACGCCTTTTCTCCCCTGATGGCCCATGATGATCATGTCGATGCCCTTGTTCTTGGCATGGGCGATGATGAGATCGGCCGGCGAGACGCCCTGTTCCACGATGACTTCGGCGTCGACGCCGGCGTCCTTGGCGACCTTGCCGTAATCCTGGGCAGCGACCTTGGTGGCGGCGAACACTTTGTCGGTAATAGAATTGACGTCCAGGTAGTCACCGAGATCCATGTAGTCTTCGGCCACGGTCATGATGGACAGCGTGGCGCCTTCGAGCTTGGCCAGGGCGATGGCTTTTTCCAGGACGGTCACTGCGTAAGGGGATTGATCGAGAGCGACGAGCATTTTCATGGGAACACCTCCTTGCCTGTTTCGGGCGACCTTGGCCGCGTTGTTTTCGCGCTTCTTCAGAGCAAGGGCTGTGCCGGCGTGATTATATAGCCGCATTAATTGGAAAAAGTTTTTTCGTGAAAAAAAGCGCTTGACGAGTCTGCGCTTTTTTTGCGTATTAATAGCGCAAGAAAATGCTGATCGCGCAAAACGCGCCACGTCTCCGGTTGGTCAGGAGGTCCCATGCTGAGCCTGTTTCGCCGCCCCAGCGGCGCCGGCCCCTCGGAGGCCTATCTCAAAGGCCTGTCCGACTGGAGCATCCGCAAGAAACTGCTGGTCTTCCTCATCCCACCCGTGGTCGTGGTCCTGGCCGCCACGGGCCTGGTGCTCAACGTGTTTTCCAACCGCTACATCGACATGGCCCTGGGCCGCACGACCCTGACCATGACCCTGGCCCAGGCCCACGAAATCGAGACGCTTCTCGAAGGCTGCCGGGAAGACATCGTGGCCATGAGCTATCGTGCCATGACCCGGGAACGGCTGCGCCACTTCATGGAAGCCTCGGCCGCCGCCCGGGGCCAGCTCTATGCCGAGGCCGCCTATGTCGGCGACGGGCCGGACAACCAATACGTGTTCATCAAGAGCGGGGATCGGGTGGAAGAGGTCCCCCCCGAAGTGGTCCAGCAGGCCAAGAACAGCCCGCTGGTGGTTTCGCGCAAGGCCATCGACCTCAAGCGCGGCCAGGTGTCCTTGTCGGAATTGGTGGAAGTCTATTATCCGCCCACCGGATTCGGCAGCAAACCCCGCCAGCGCGATCTGGCCTTGCTGCGGCTGACCTCGCCGGTGGTCGAAGAGGATGGACGGGTTGTCGGTTTCCTCGTCTTATCCATTGACGTCAGACAGTTGCGTAATGTCCTCTCCCTGTACAACTCGCCGCGTTCGCCCCTGTCGGGATTTAACCGCACCGCTGAGAACCGGCTCAGCTTTTTTTGCGACGAGCGGGGCTGGATTTTGTTTCAGTCCGAGACCCTGGATGATCCGGTCCGGGAGCTGTCCGTGGAGACGGCCAAGGCCGGGTTGTCCGGCGACCACGGCAAGCCCGGCTACGACGGCGCGTTTCGTCCCGGCCCCCGCCACGAGACCTTCTGGCGCATGGTGACGGCCATTCAGCAAGGCCAATCCGGCCTGGAGCGCGGCGAGGCCGATTTCGGCCCGTCCAAGATCGCCAGCAGCGACGACTTCATCGGCTACGCCCCGGTGCGTTTCCGGGGCCTTGGCGGCGAGGACGCCGAGATCGTGGGCGGCGTCGTCTACATCGACCGCAGCCTGCTTCCCCGGGCGGCCGAGTTCGGCCAGTTCAACATCCTGTTCGTCACCACCCTGGGCGCGGTCCTGGCCATGGCCGGCGGCATCATCATTCTGGCCCGGGTCATCACCAAACCCATCCTGCGTCTGGCCGACGAAGTCCGGTCCATGCGCCTGGAAGGCCGCCTCCACGAGATCGACCTGCCCGACAGCGACCTGGACACGGCCACCCTCAAGCGCGCCATCAACCGCTTGGTGGCCGCCTTGCTGTCCAAGGAGATGGAAATCAAGGTGCGCGATGAACGGTTGCGCTCGGTGCGCGATCGGGAACGCGTGCAATTGGTCGCGCCAGCATCGCGCCAGGTTTTGCGGGACGAAGCGCTGGAAGATCTGGTCGGACATAGTCCGGCCATGGATAACTTGCTCTCCCGCATACAAAAAATTGCCGCCACCGATGCCGACGTGCTCATTGTCGGCGAAACCGGCACCGGCAAGGAGCTGACCGCCGAAGCCATCCATCGCCTTAGCCGCCGCAAGGATATGCCCTTTATCTCCATCAACTGCGGCGCGCTGGATGAAAACCTGCTCATGGACGCCCTTTTCGGCCACGTCAAAGGAGCTTTCTCCGAAGCCAAGAGCGACCGCAAGGGCGCGTTTCTGGCCGCCGACGGCGGCACCTTGCTCCTCGACGAGATCGGCAACGCCTCGCCGCGCGTCCAGCAGGCCCTGCTTCGCGCCTTGTCGGTGCGGCGCATCAGCCCCCTTGGCAGCGACGAGGAACAGGCCTTCGACGCCCGGGTCATCGCCGCCACCAACGTCAATCTCAAGGATCTGGTGGCTTCGGGCGAGTTTCGCGAAGATCTCTTCTACCGACTCCAGGTGCTGGCCGTCGGCACGCCGGCCCTGCGCGACCGCCAGGACGACATCCCGGTCCTGGCCGGCTACTTCCTGAAGCTCGCCAGCCGGCGCATGGGCAAGGGCGAACTGTCGCTTTCGCGCGGGGCTTTGGACAAACTCCTGCACCATGCCTGGCCGGGCAATGTCCGGGAACTCAAGAACTGCATCATCCGGGCGGCCGCCCTGGCCGAGCGGGAACTCATCCTGGCCGAGGACATCCATTTCGAGGACGCCATGCCCGGCGAACTCCCGGCTCAGGGGGCGTTTTCGCCTCAGGCCGAAACGGCCCAGGAACCACACATCCTTGATGCCCCGCTGTCCCAACGCCAGCGCAAGGCCCTGCGCGAACTCCTTGATCGGCCGAATTTTTCACGCAAGGACTACCAGGACGCCGGGGGCAGCGACGTGCCTCAGCGCACCGCCCAGCACGATCTCCAGGATCTCGTGTCCCGGGGCATTGTGGTCAAGGAAGGCAAAGGTCCCTCCACCCGCTATCGCCTCGTCGGCCACCGCGAGTCGGTTTCCTCGACTTAAGCGTTGGAAAGCTCTGGCAGTCCAGGGTTGACGAGCCGCAATGGATCGGGGAGCGCGTTGGCGAAACCGCGTTTGGCCTTGCCTGGGCGAGCCAAGGCCGCGATGCAGGAGGGGGGCGCGTCGGAAACAGTTGGTCGCTGGCGCGGCTGTTACGGCCGGCGAGAACGGCTGAAGGGCATCATCGTAGAGGCGTCACCCGGCGTGGCGGGGCAGAAGCGGGGCAGGCCCTCGGGCCAGACGGATCAGGCGTGGTTCGTAAGGGATTTGCCCAAGAGGCCTTTAGCCGAGAACATAGCGCGCCGCCGCCACGATCCCCATGCCCAGGGCCACCGGGCCGAAAAACCCCCGGGTGCGCACGGCCAGGGCAAACGAGGCCAGCCCGGCCCACAAGACGACATTGCCCAGGCCAAAATCCATCCGACCGTCGGGCCGCAGCAAGGCCGGCGCGACCAAGGCGGCCAGCACCGCCGCCGGCACATGGGCCAACAGCCGAATCGCCCAGGGTGACAGCGTCCGCCCGGCCAGGGCCAAAAGCGGCGCACTGCGGGTGAGGTAGGTCACCCCGGCCATGGCCACGATGGTCAGACAGGCTTTCGCGTCATCCATTTTTCCACTCCAAAGCCGCAAGCCGCGCCGGCAAGCCCGGCCGCTAACGCGCCGTAACCGGTAATGCCCAGGGCGGCCGCGCCCAGGGACAACCCGGCTCCGGCCACGGCCGCCGCCACCTGGGACGGACCGGCCAACTGGCCGGCCAACAAAGCCAGAAACATGCCCGGCAAGGCGAAATCCAGGGCAAAGGCCCGGCCGTCGCCCATGACGTCGCCGACAAGGAGTCCAAGGGCCGTGCCGCCGACCCAGGAGGCCTGGGCCAGGACGTTGATGGTCAGGGTGAGCGCCTTGTCCCGGTCGCCGCGCCCGAAACGGGCGGCGTGGAGGGCAAAGCTCTCATCGGTGAGTTCAAAGGCGAAGGCGGCCAGCTCCCGCTTGCGCCAGCCGCGAAGCAAGGGCGACATGGCGGCGGCAAAAAGCACATGGCGCAAATTGACGGCAAAGGTCGTGGCCACGATGGAGGCCAAGGCCGCGCCCGACGCGAAAAGCCCCACGGCCACGAGCTGGGCCGAGCCGGCGTAGACCAGCACGGACATCAAAAGGACGTTCACCGCCGACAAGCCCGCCTTGCCGGCCAGCACCCCGTAGGCCATGCCGACAGGCACATAGCCCATGGCGATGGGCAGGGTCAGGGAGAAGGCGGCCTTGAAGACGCCTTGGTCGGGGATGTGCGGTGGCTGGTGTTGCATGGTATTGGGCTGGGATGACGCGCTTTGGCCAAAAAGAAACCCGGCCGAAGCCGGGAATTCCAAGCCGCCTTGGCTGCGGGAGTGTGGCGGCTAGTGTCGCGTCCGCGAAAAGCGCATATGGTGTTTTGTCGTCAACAAGCTAAAACCATTTGTTTTTCTTAAAAATACTATCGTATTTTTAAGGGACGCGACTCTAGTCGTCTTCGTCGCCGTCGCCGCCCATGCGGTCCTGATGGCGGTCGAGGGTGATGGAAAAAGCCACGGAATAGAAGTGGTGGAAGAAATCGACGTATTCCACGTACACGTCGGGCGGCACGGTGAGCATGGCCGGGGAGTAGTTGATGATGCCCTTGACCCCGGCTTCGATAAGGAAGTTGGTGGCGCGCTGAGCCCGGTTGACCGGCGTGGTGATGAGCCCGATCTCGATGCCCAGTTCCTTGACCGCATCCTTGAGGCGGCGGGTGCAGACCACTTCCAGGCCGGAGATCTCTTCGCCGATCTTGAAGGGGTCGCAGTCGAAAGCCCCGACGATGTCGAAGCCGCGAAATTTGAAGTCCTGATGGCGCAACAGCGCCTTGCCCAAATTGCCGACGCCGACCAGGGCGCACTTCCAGACGCGGTCAACGCCCAGGGAGTGCTTGATGGAATAGATGAGGTCCTGGACGTGGTAGCCGACGCCACGAACGCCGAATTCGCCGAAATAGGCAAGGTCCTTGCGGATCTGGGACGGATTGACGGAGCAGGTGCGGGCGAGAAGCTCGGAGGAGACGACTTGGGAGCCTTCGCGCTTGAGGGTCTCGAGCACTTGCACGTACATGGCCAGCCGTTTGATCGTGGCCTTGGGGATGTGTTCGCTTTTCAAGGCGTCACTCGTTTGCGCGTGCAGGTTGCTGGGAAAAAAAAAGGAGGCCGGGGCTCCCGGCCTCCTTTCGGTCAAACCGTCATTAGCCGGTGATGATCTTCGCGAAGGGGTGGGCGAAGAGCAGGATCAGGCAGACGACCAGGGCGTAAATGGCCAGGGATTCGATGAAGGCCATGCCGAGGATCAGGGTGACGGTGATTTTGCCGCCGGCCTCGGGGTTGCGAGCGGTGCCTTCGCAGGCGGCCTTCAGGCCCAGACCCTGACCAAGACCGCAGCCGGCGGCGGCCAGGCCCATGCCGATGGCGGTGGCCCAGGAGATGGTGCCGATGGCGCCCATGGCGCCGGCGGTGTCGGCGGCGAAGGCCACGGAAGCAAGGGCGAGCAGGGCAGCGGTCGAGAAGATGGTCATGAAAGCCTTACGCATGTCGATCCTCCTGAAAAACAGGTGTTTAAAGTTACGGTCCTAAGGACCATTTCCCCCAATCCTAGTGCGCGTGGTCCAGCGATCCCTTGAGGTAGATCATGGCCAGCATGAAGAACACGAAGGCCTGGATGCAGTCGGCCAGCGAGAACAGGAAGTACATCGGGAAGGTGCCGACCACCGGAGCCAGGGCGAAAAGCAGGACCAGAACGATTTCCTCGCCGCGGATGTTGCCGAAAAGACGCAGCGTGAGCGAAAGCGGCCGGGCCAGGTGCGAGATGATTTCGATGGGCAACATCAGGGGCACCAGCCACCAGAAGGGGCCCATGAAGTGCTTGATGTAGCCGGCGCCCCACATGCGGATGCCCCAGAAATTGTAGTAGGCGAACACGGTCAAGGCCATGGCGGCGTTGGTGTTCACGTTGTTGGTCGGGGAATCGAGGCCCGGAACCAGACCGATGAGGTTGCCGGTGATGATGAACAGGAACAGGGCGCACAGGAACGGATAGACCTTGCGGCCTTTCTCGCCGATGTTTTCGACGACGAAGGACTCAAGGCCGCCGACCACGACTTCGAAGAAGTTCTGCAGTCCGCTGGGGACCATCTCCAGCTTGCGTGTGGCCAGCGTGCCCAGGATAATGAGCAGGACCATGGCAAACCAGGCGTAAATCACGTTGGAATCGATGACCTGGGCGTGGAAGACGTCGTTGAGCTTATACAGCCCGACTGCCTTCGCGGCCTCGTCGACGAGCAGAACCGGATGCGGCAACCCACCAGCCATGTCCTATGCCTCCTTTCCCGTAAGCGTTTGGTGCGTCTTGGAGCCGGC
>DLGG01000098.1:51403-81456 GCA_002482565.1 Solidesulfovibrio magneticus | reverse complement strand
TTCAAAAAGGGGTTTCCTCCCCCTGGTTGACTTTGGCCCTTGGCTTTGCAAAGGGTGGGAACTTTTCGACGGGAGGCGAGGATGCAGCTGTATAATACCATGACCCGGACCAAGGAGCCGTTCGTTTCCCGCGTGCCGGGGAAGGTGGCCATGTACGTGTGCGGGATCACCGCTTACGACCTGTGCCACATCGGCCACGCCCGCTCGTCGGTGGTTTTCGACGTGCTCGTGCGCTATCTGCGCCACATCGGCTTTGACGTGACCTTCGTGCGCAACTTCACCGACGTTGACGACAAGATCATCAAGAAGGCCAACGTCGAGGGAACGACCTCCCAGGAGATCGCCGAGCGGTACATCGCGACCTTTTATGAAGACATGGATAAGCTCGGGATACTGCGGCCCAACGTCGAGCCCAAGGCCACGGAATACATCGGCGAGATGGCTTCCCTGGCCGAGCGCCTCATCGAAAGCGGCCACGCCTACCGCACGCCATCGGGTGACGTGTATTTCCGGGTTCGCTCCTTTGCCGGCTATGGCAAGCTCTCCGGCCGCGACGTGGAAGACATGCGTTCCGGCGCGCGGGTGGCCCCGGGCGAGGAAAAGGAAGATCCCCTGGATTTCGCCCTGTGGAAGGCCTCCAAGCCCGGCGAGCCGGTCTGGGAGAGCCCCTTTGGCCCGGGCCGTCCCGGCTGGCACCTGGAGTGCTCGGCCATGAGCGAAAAGCTCCTGGGCATGCCCATCGACATCCACGGCGGCGGCCAGGATCTCATCTTCCCCCACCACGAAAACGAGATCGCCCAGAGCGAGGCGGCCATCGGCGGGGAATTTTGCCGCTATTGGGTCCATAACGGCTTTGTGCGCATCAACACCGAGAAGATGTCCAAGTCCCTGGGCAACTTCATCACCATCCGCGACATTTACGCCCGTTATCTGCCGGAAGTGCTGCGCTTTTTCCTTCTCTCCTCGCAGTACCGAAGCCCTCTCGACTATTCCGACCAGGGCCTGGACGAAGCAGAAAAAGGCATCAAGCGCATCTACGCCGCCAAGGTGCAAATGGAGCAGGCGCTTGGCCGCGCCAAGTGGAGCGAGACCAAGCTGCCGGCCGACGTGGCGGAAGAGTTGTCGCGCCACGAGGAAGGCTTCGCCGCCGCCATGGACGACGACCTCAACACCGCCCAGGCCATGGGCCATGTGTTTGGCCTTACGCGCCTGGCCGGCCGGCTCATGGAAGACAAGACCCTGGCCAAGAGCCGCGAGACAGCCGAGGTCCTGCGCCGCATCCTGGCCGATTTCGGCGTCTGGGCCGAGGTGCTTGGCGTTTTCGGCACGGATGCGGCGGTCTTCCTGGCCGATCTCAAGGCCTGTCGCCTGACGCGCCTGGGCATCGACGCCGCCCGGGTGGACGCCTTGGTGGCCGAGCGCCAGGACGCCCGCAAGGCCAAGGATTTCGCCCGCTCCGACGCCATCCGCGACGAGCTGGCCACCCTTGGCGTCACGGTCATGGACACGCCGACCGGACCACAGTGGGACATCGCCTAGTGCCGCGCTCGCGAGCGACACCTCATGCACTGCCCTGCAAACGCATGAGAACGAGAAGAATGCACAAAAAATACGCTCGTATTTTTTAAGCGACGCGAGCCAAAGACATGCCGCGCATCGTCTACATCCATCACAACTGCTTCGTGCTGGAGGCGGGGGAACGAACGCTGCTGTTCGATTACCCCGCTCCGGCCTATCTGCCCGAGGCGGCGGCCCGAGTCTGCGCTTCGCATCTGGCCGGCCGGCAGCTCACCGTCTTTGCTTCCCACAGCCATGACGACCACTTCGATCCGGAGATCGTCGCCGCGACCAGCGGCGCTACGGCCCGGCAGTTCGTGGTGTCCGACGACGTGGCCGACCTCTACGGCGACGCCCTGCCGCCAGGCCGGATCACCATGGAGCCCGAAGATCGGGTGGATCTGGACGGCCTGGCCGTGACCGCCCTGGAAAGCAACGACCTGGGGCTGGCTTATCTGATCGAAATGGACGGCCTGACCGTCTATTACGGCGGCGACATGGCCCTGTGGGACTGGCCGGGCAATACGCCCGCCGCCAACCGGGCCGTGGGCATGACCTGGCGGCGTCTTTTGGGGCGTCTGGAAGGCAAGCGCCTGGACGTGGCCTTTTCCAACACCGACCCCAGGCTGCCGGAAAGCCTCTGCGGCGCGCCGCAGCTGCTTGACCGGGTGCGTCCCCGAGTCTTCGTCCCCATGCACCTCGGCGGCCATGTCCACTACCTGGACGCCTTCGCCCCCCGCCTGACGCGCCCCGGCACGACGCTTTTTTGCTACGCCAAAACAGGCGATATTTTTGATATTTAGGGTAGACAGGAATCTTGGGGTGAAGGGAAAGAGCCTCCGGCGGCCGGGGGCCTGAGGCCCCCGGACCCCCCATTTGGGAAAATAGTACGTCAGAGGGGCGTGCCCTTGGCGGATGAGCCAGTGAAAAGCTGGCCATGACGGGTTTTCCAGGCGTCCGCCACCTGGCGGACTTCCGGCAGGCATCAGCGCCCGCTGGGACTCGTTGCGGCGCAACGACAGCCGCCGGCCGCCTTGGCGGCGGCAATGCCTTCCATGAGGGTCGAACGGCCGGCGTTGCGGGCCAGATCGGCCTCTATGTCGGCCACCGTGTAGCCGAAACACCAGCACACCCTCTTATCCGCGCCCTCGCCCATGGCTGTCCCTCGCTCGACCGCCATCTGCCCTCTTGTGGGGCCGAGGCTTCAAGGTCCTCCGACGCCGCCGACCCGTTACAACCTACCGGCAATCAAGCTCCAGACCCACAGGACAGTGGTCGGAACCCATCACGGCCGCGTCGATCCAGGCCCGCTTGACCTTGGGCCGCAGTTCCTCGGACACGAAGAAATAGTCGATGCGCCAACCCACGTTGCGGTCCCGGGCCTTGAAACGGTAGTCCCACCAGGAATAGTGGCCGCCTTCGGTCGTAAACAGGCGGAAGGTGTCGACGTAGCCGGCGGCGACGAAGCGGTCGAGCCAAGCCCGTTCCTCGGGCAGAAAACCGGAAGTCTTTTCGTTGGCCTTGGCGTTTTTGAGGTCCAGGGCGGTGTGGGCGGTGTTGAAATCGCCGCAGACCACGATAGGCTTTCCCCGGCGCAGCGCTTCGGCATGGGCCAGGAAGGCGTCGTAGTAGCCGAGCTTGTAGGCCAGCCGCTCCGGCCCCCGGCCGCCGTTGGGGAAATAGATGTTGAAGAAATGGAACTCCTCGTATTCGAGGTGCAGCAGCCTTCCCTCGCCGGCGAAAGCGGGATCGGGCAGTTCCATGGCGATGGCCAGGGGCTCGGCCCGATAGAAGCAGCCGACGCCGGAATAGCCTTTTTTCACCGTGGAACTGCACCAGACGGTCTTGTACTGGTCGGTGTGGCCGAAATCCGCCTCATGGCCGGTCTGGATCTTAGACTCTTGGATGCCGACCACGTCCGCGCCGCTGCCGGCCAGCCATTCCCAAAAGCCCTTCTGCACCACGGCCCGCAGGCCATTGACGTTCCAACTTGCCAGTATCATGAGGATTCCTTGTTAACAGCTCTGCCAAACAGGCCCCGAGACTGTGTCCTGGGGCCAGCCTGCGGCATCAGGCGGGTTCCTCGGCCAAATCTTCGCTCGCAGCAACAGCTTCTCCATCCAGCATGGCCAAAAACGCTTCGGCGCAGATCGGGCAAAACTGCTGGCCGGCCTCGTCCCGGATGACGCCCAAGGCATGGGTCAGCGCCATGCCCTGGCGGTAGGGCCGGTCGGTGGTCATGGCGTCGAAGGCGTCGGCAATGGCGATGATGCGCGCACCCAGCGGAATGTCCTCGCCGCTTATGGCCGTAGGGTAGCCCCGGCCGTCCCAGCGTTCGTGGTGCAGCAGGATCAGCGGCAGCACCGGAGCCAGGGAGGCGATGGGACGCAGGATCTCGGCGCCGATGACGGCATGTTCCTGGATGACGGCGTATTCCTCGGGAGTCAACCGGCCGGGTTTGAGGAGCACGGCGTCGCGCACGCCGATCTTGCCGATGTCGTGGAGATTGGAGCCGATTTCGAGGTTGCGCAACTCGCGTTCACCAAGGCCCATGGCCCGGCCCAGGCGCATAGCCATGCGCGACACACGGGCGGTGTGCCCTTTGGTGTATTCGTCCCGGGCTTCCAGGGCGGTGATGAGCGCCGACATGCTGGACAGGACGTGTTCGTGCTCTTTCTTGAGATGGCGGTAGCTTTCGCCAAGGAGCTGCTCCACCACCAGATGCATCTTTTCCACGTCAAAGGGTTTGACGAAATAGCGCGACACGCCGAGGCGTTCGCCGCGCTTGATGTCGCTGGCATGGCCACGGGAGCTCATGATGACGACCAGGGTGTTGCGCAGCTCGGGCTGCTTGCGCAGGCGCTCGCACAGCTCGTAGCCGTCCATCTCGGGCATTTCGATGTCGGTGACCACCACGTCGGGCTGCTCGGCCAGGGCGATGTCCAGGGCCTTGGCCCCGTTTTCGGCGGTCAGGACGCAGTGGCCGTTTTTTACGAAATTATGGCGCAACATTTCCCGGATGAGCTTGCTGTCGTCCACGACCAGAATTTTATTGTGGCGCTTGCGTTCGGCGATGTCGAGGTGTTCCGAGACTTTTTTGGAAAGCATCTCGGCGGTGAACGACTTGAGCAGATAGTCATCGGCCCCATAGTTGAAGGCCGTGTCCATGTCCAGGGCATTGTCGCTGCTGGAAAGCATGATCACCGGAAGATACGGTCCGGCGTTATCTTCCTTGAGCTTGCGGCACAGCTCCAGGCCGGACATGCCAGGCAAGAGCACGCTGGTCAGCACCAGCTCGAAGGCATGGCGGCGGCACAACGCCAAGGCGTCCTCGGCGTTTCGGGCCGAGACCACCCGAAAATCGCTGCCGGATAGAGCGGCGCGCACCACATGGAGCAAGGTGCGCCCGGCATCGACAAAAAGGATTTCGCGAGGCCCGGCTACGGGCTGGCGGGCCTGGGAGGCAGCCTTGAGTTCAGCCAACACGCCGGCCAGCGTCAGGCGGTTGACCGGGATCACCCCCGGGCCAAGGCTCTGGCAGGCTTGGTGTTCCTGATGCAGACCTTCCTCAAAGGGACGCAGGCACAATATGGGCAGCTCCCGCCCCAGCGCCCGACCGGCCTCGCGAACAGCCCCCAGCATGTCGCGGCAGTCGCAGCCGGCATAGGAGTCCTGTACCAAAACGGCATCGGGCGGAGGATCAAGACCCGCCAGTTCGTGAGCTGCGTCCGGGCTCAAAAAACGGTAATCGACTCCGGCCGTCAGGTAGATCTTGCTCAGAAAGGCCCGGTAAAACAGGATGTCGATGATATTAACGATCAGCATCGAAGCTCCGGGCGGTTCCAGATGACGGCGCGGGCCGAGGGCCACGCGGCCGGACAAGGCCGGTTGTCGTAGTCGTCAAGGCAGGCCTGGGCCATGCCGAGCGGTCAAACCTGACACAAACGAGCAGTCAGCCCCTGGGCGTCCAGCTCGATACGGGCATATCCCCCGCCGGCCAGGGCCCCGGGGTTGACCACCACAGTGCGGCCGATGGCGTCGACGGCCGTGGACTCGTGGATGTGGCCGGTAAGGCACACGGCCGGCTGCACGCGTTCGATAAACTCCCGCACGGTCCGGCTGCCGACATGGACCCCGCCGCCGACCTGATCCGTGGCCGTGCCGTAGGGCGGCGTGTGGCAGACCAGGACAAGGTTGGGACAATGGGCCACGGTCTGCCAGGCGGCTTCGAGCCAGGCGGCGATACGGTCCTCGCCGGCTTCGCTTGGGGTGCCGAACGGAGTCGGCGTGGACCAGCCGCAGCCGAAAAACCCTACGCCCTGGGCCGTGACCCGGCCGGTGGCGTGGAGGTTTATCCCCTCGCCCGAAAGGTAGGCGTCCACCTCGGCCAGGTCCATATTGCCGATTTGGGCCATGAGCACCGGATTGACGTCGCGCAGGGCCGCAACAACCCGTTTGGCGGCGGCGGCTCCGCCCTTGATGGTCAGATCGCCGCTGACGATCACGCCGGAGGCGGCGGCCAGACCGGGAATCCGCCCAAGCATGGACACGTCGTCATGGATGTCGCCCATGCCGATCCAGAAAGCGTCTGCGCTCACCCTGTCCTCCCTGGTTACGCGCCCTTCCCCTGACGGGGTTCGCCTGTTACTATGAAGCGGTTGTGAAAACATTGCAACATGATCAGACGATCGATACCGGCAAAGCCCTGGCCAAGGCCGCCCTGCGTCGCGACATGTCGGCCCGGCGGGCGGCCCTGACACCCCAAGCCGTTGCCACGGCCGCCCGGTCGGCCGCCCAGCGCGTGCTGGCCCTGCCCGCTTATGTCCAGGCCCGGGAAATCCTGGCCTACATGGCCGTGCGCAACGAACTCGACGCCGGCGTCATCGCCCGCCAGGCCCTGGCCGACGGCAAACGGCTGCTTTTGCCGCGCTGCCGCGACGGCGCGCCGGGGCTGTTGGATCTCGGCTGCGTGCGTTGCCTGTCCGAGGCCGCTCCCGGGAGCTACGGCATCCCGGAGCCGCCGCGCGAGGCCTGCCTGGACCCGGAAGCCTTCTCGCCGGACCTGATCCTGGTCCCGGGCCTGGCCTTTGACAGACGCGGCGTCCGGCTCGGTTTCGGCGGCGGCTACTACGACCGCTTGCTCGCCCTGCCCCTGGCCCAAAACGCGTTTACCGTGGGCCTGGGCTACGATTTCCAACTCGTCGCCGCACTCCCGTCCGCCCCTTGGGACAAGCCCGTCAACGCCGTGGTCACCGACCGGCAAACCCTCCTGACACCACCATGAATTACATACCGTTTGCTTTCCCGGACATCCCCAACGTGGCCTGCGCCTTCGGCACGGGGCCGCGCACCATGGCCTTTACCGGCGCGGCCGATCCCGGGGACGTCATCGCTGTCCGGCAAAGCCTGAAGGCATCCTTGGGATTCGTCGCCTGGCACAGCCTGCGCCAAGTGCACGGCGTGGACATGATTTTCGAGCCGGAGTTCGAGACCCTGGACCGGCCGAGCATCGAGGCCGGCGACGGCATGACCGAAACCCGGCCCGGCCACGCCCTGGCCATCAAAACCGCCGATTGCCAGCCGGTGCTCATCGCCCATGCCTCGGGGCGCTACGTCATGGCCCTGCATGTGGGCTGGCGGGGCAATGTCCAGGATTTCTGCGCCCGGGCCGTGCGTTCGTTTTGCGTGCGCTACGGCCTGTCGCCGGCCGAGCTGTCGGCCGTGCGGGGGCCGAGCCTGGGGCCGGGCGTCTCGGAATTCACAGCTTTTGAGGGCGAATTCGGCGAGGCTTTCCGGCCCTGGTACGACTACCGCACCCGCCGGGTCGATCTGTGGCGGCTCACCCGCGACCAACTGGTCAAGGCCGGCCTTGACGGCGAGCGCATCTATGCCCTGGACCTGTGCACCCTGTCCCTGCCGCTGTTTTTTTCCTACCGCCGCGACAAATCGACCGGCCGCCAGGCCAGCCTCATCTGGATCAAGGAAGAATAGCAGAATAACGACCGAAGGAAGCCCCGCTGGCCTCATCCTTTTTCTCGTCGAGGGGTCCGGGGGGATCATCCCCCCGGCCGCCGGAGGCGATTTCTCGCTTTTCTCCCCCTAAAATCGGTAGCCGTCCTTGAGAAAAAGCTCCAGGCAGGCGTCGACCACGTCGGCGTCGTACAGGCTGCCCCGACCGCAGCGCAACTCGTCCAGGGCCAAATCGAGGGCCAGGGCGGCTCGATAGGGACGGTGGGAATTCATGGCTTCCACGACGTCGGCCACGGCCAAAAGCCGGGAACCGAGCAAGGTGTCCTGGCCGGAAAGGCCCTTGGGATAGCCCGAGCCGTCGAGGCGTTCGTGGTGTTCCAGCACCATGCGGGCCACGGGCCAGGGAAAGGGAATGTCCTTGAGGATTTCGTGGCCCACGGCGCTGTGGTCGCGCACGATGCCCATCTCCATGGCGTTTAAAGCCTCGGGCTTGGCCAGGATCTCGGACGGCACATGGATCTTGCCGATGTCATGCACCAGCCCGGCCACGCGAATCCCCTCGCATTCGTCCTGGGAAAGACCCAGGCGCATGGCCAGGGCCACGGCCAGGGCGGCCACGCGCTGCTGATGGCCGGCGGTGAAGGGATCGCGTTTTTCCGAGGTGACGGTGAGCGCGTTGACGGTCTCAGCCAGGGTCAGGCGCAGATTGGCCACGGAATCGCGCAATGCCTGCTCCACCTCACGGCGATGGGTCATGTCGCGGAAAACCAGCACCGAACCGATGGACACGCCCCGGCCGTCGAGAATGGGCGACACGGTCTGCTCCACGGGCACGTCGCGGCCGTCGGCGCGGTGGAGGGTGGCGGTTTCCCGGCCGTTTGGGCCGTCGATCTCGTCCGTGGTAGCCTGGTAGACCTCGGCCAGCAAGCGACCGGCAAGCTCGGACACTTCCACGCCTAAAAGCGCCTCGGCGGCCGGATTGGCAAACACCACCCGTCCTGTCTCGTCGGTGGTGAGCAAGCCCTCGCCCAGACAGCGCAGGGTTACGGTGGTCAGGCGCTCGGAGCGGGCCAGGCGTTGCTCCATGCGCGACTTGTACAGGGCGATCTCCAGGGCGCTTTGCAGCTCCCGTTCCTCGAAGGGCTTTATGAGATAGCCGTAGGGGCCGGCCGCGCCGGCTCGGCGCAAGGTGGCCCGGTCGGAATGGGCGGTCAGGAAGACCACAGGCACGCCGTAGCGGTCGCGGATGGCGGCGGCGGCGTCGATGCCGTCCATTTGCCCGGCCAGCATGATGTCCATGAGCACCAGATCCGGGGCCAGTTCGCCGGCCAGGCACACGGCCTCTTCGCCGGTATCGGCCTGCCCGGCTACGACGTAGCCGAGGCGACGCAGCCGATGGCAGACGTCGATGGCCACCACGGCCTCGTCTTCGATGACGAGCACCCGGGCCGCCACCGCGTTTTCGCTAGCCAGATCATGCATGGACGGAGTCCGATCCGCCCAGAATGTCGTCCAGGGCGGCGGTCAGGGTTGGAAAGCGGAAGGCAAACCCCAATCGCGTGAGCCGCTCCGGAACGGCCCGAACGCCGTTTAAAAAAAGTTCCTGGGCCATTTCCCCGAGCAAAAGGCGCAGCGCCGTTTCCGGTGTGCGCAGCCAGGCCGGCCGGGAAAGCGCCCGGCCGATGGCCCGGGACAATTGTCTTTGGGTCACGGCTCCGGGCGCGGCCAGATTATACGGGCCCTCAGCTTCAGGGCATTCCAGCAAGAACCGGATGGCTCGCACCTCGTCGGTGAGATGAATCCAGGGAAACCACTGGTTGCCGGACCCCAGCGGCCCGCCGACGAAAAAACGGAACGGCCCAAGCATGCGCGGCAAAGCTCCGCCCCGGCCGTCCAGCACCACGGCCGTACGCACCACGACCCGGCGCACCCCCAAGGCCTCGGCCCCGGCCGTGGAAGCTTCCCATTTCTCGGCCACTTCGGCCAAAAAGCCGCGTCCGACCGGGGCGTCCTCGGCGGCGGGGGCGTCCCCCCGGTCGCCGTAGTAGCCTGTGGCCGAGCCCTGGACGAGCACGGCCGGCCGTGATGGAATCGAAGCAAGGGCATCCATGACGGCCCGGCCGGCGGCCAGACGGCTTTCCAGGATGCGGCGTTTGCGCGCCGCCGTCCAATAGCCCGAGGCGATGTTCTCGCCGGCCAGATTGATCAGGGCGTCGGCCCCGTCGAGGCTCTCCCGCCAGCCCGCGCCGCTTCGGCCGTCAAAGGGAGCATAGGACACGCCGCCGCCGGCCGCCCGGGGCGCGCCGCGCGAAACAACAACGACATCGTGCCCGTCCCCGGTCAGGGAATGGGTCAGGGCCCGACCGATAAACCCCGAACCGCCCAGGATGACCACACGCATGACGCCCTCCTTGCTCCGCCAAACGGCTGGCTTCAATATACGGGATACCGGGAGGATGGCAACTCGGGCACTGGCTCAGTAGGTGAAATCGAGCTGATAGGAAACGGATCGGGCGGCGTCGAAGGACCAGAAAAAAAGGCCGTTTTTGAGCCACGGCGACACGTCCGGCCGGGTCAGGGACAGTTCCAGGGACAAGACGTAGGTCACGCCGCGCTCCAGCCGGTCCCATGGGCCGAGATCAATAAGGATTTCTCCGAGATGCTTGCGAAAAAGCGAACCCAGATCCTTGTCGGCAACCGATCCCTGGCCCGGCAGGGAGGCGACGTATTCGCCGGTCTTGATACGCCGCAATTCCCCTTCCCAGGCGGCCGCGCTGATACCCTGGTTCCAGACGTAATCCCGTTTGAGGGAAAGTCTGGCCCGGCAGCGCAGGCTCAGGCGCTCACCGGCGTCCAGGGCCTGGCCGATGCGATCGATTCCGGTGGGTTCGATGCCGAAGCGCACCCGGATGCGGCCCTCGTAGTTGTTGAGCACGAGGTTGGTCAAAAGCAGTTCCTGGGCCAAGGCCGGCGCGAACGCGCCGCAACAAAAGACCCCGGCCAAAGCCCAGAACAGGCAGGCGGCAAACCGCCGACGTGTCATCGTCCCCAAGCGCATAAACGACATGCCGCTCCAACGTGGGGCGAAAGGCGCGACCCCACCGATCATGCCCTAAACCAAGGCGGCCGCTTTGACAACAACGCCCCCCTCGGCTACCACCCCGGCAAGTCCGCCGCGGCGGCCGCCAAACCCATGAAACTCCTTCGTCTCATCGCCGTCGGCCAGGTCCGCACCCCCTACTTCCGCGAGGCCTGCGCCCATTACCTGACCGCCCTTCGCCGCTACCTGCCGGCCGAGGAGATTATCGCCCGGGACGGCAAATCGGCCGATCCGGCCCGGCGCAAGGCCGAGGAGGCCAAAACCGTGCTGGCGGCCCTTGGCCCGCGCGACTTCGTGGTGGTCCTGGACGAGCACGGCCCGTCCCTGCCTTCGACCGAACTGGCCGCGCTGGTCAAAAAGCGCATAGAAGATCCGGGCCGTGTTCCTGCCTTTGTCATCGGCGGCCCCTTTGGCCTGGACAAAGCCGTTCTCGACCGAGCCGACCGACTCCTGGCCCTGGGGCCGGGCACCTTGCCCCACGAACTGGCCCGGGTGGTGCTCTACGAACAGCTCTACCGCGCCGCCTCCATCAACGCCGGCGCGCCCTACCACCACTAACGCACAAGGATCACAGACCATGGCCCTGCCCCTGATCAACGCCGCCTATCTGGAAAAGCTGCGCGAATATTTCGTCTCCGGCGACATCGTTTTCGACTTCGAAAACGCCTCCGAAGCCGACAAGGGCGAGATTCTCGATTTCCTGGAGATGCTCATGGACCTGACCGAAACCGCCGACGCCACGGCCACCCGGCTGATTTTCAAGGACGCCTACCTGGCTGCGGCCAAAGGCGAAAACAGCGAAATGTAGCGCGTCTTGCCGGCGATCCGATAGTCGCCGGCCGCGCTGCGGGCAAAGCCCGGCGGGATTTCGTCGCCTTGCGGCGGTGTGCCCGTCATGGTCAGCACGGCCATGGGCCGAGGCACGAGCTCCCGGCAGATGGCCAAAAACTGCGGCCAGGGAGCGAAAGCGCGGCTCAGGCACAGGATGAACGCGCCGGGATGAGCCGCCACAATGGGGGGGACAGTGGCTTCTACCCGTCCCTCGGCGGCGACAAGGCCGGCAAAGCCCAGGCGCGCGGCGCATTCGCCCAGAAAGACCGCTCGTTTTTGCCGGGCTTCGAGCAGATAGTAGTCGCCCCGGTTCCAGAAGGCCCGCAGCGGCACGCCGGGCAGCCCGGCCCCGGCCCCGAAATCCAGGGACACGACAGGCTCGCCGACCGGCGGCAAAAACGCTGCGCCCGGGCCGGCCAGGAAATCGGCTACATGCCAGGAATCGGCGACAAGGGTTTCCAATATCTCGCGCCAGTCCGACGGCCCGACCAGATTGACCCGGCTGCGCCAGCGGGTCAAAAGCGCCAGATAGCCGGCCAGTTTTTCGGCTTGTTCGGGCGTCAGCCCACGGCCAAGCCCTGCCGCCGCCTCGGCCACGCCAGCGGCGTCCAGCCCCGATTGTCCTTGCTCCACGGGTTCCTCCGCGTCAAAATTGACCGTTGCACATTTAGGCCCGTTGCTCTACCAATCGCGGCCGAAACGATGCGAAAAGCTCTTAAGGAGAGGCGAACGTGAGCGCAACCGAAAACCGCCTGGCCGTGCTGTTCCCCGGCCAGGGTTCCCAGGAAAAAGGCATGGGCCGCGAACTGGCCGAGGCTTCGGCCGAGGCGGCGCAGCTGTGGACGATGGCGGAAAAGGCCTCGGGCCTGCCCCTTCGCGAAATCTACTGGGAGGGCGACGACGCGGCCATGGCCGACACCCGCTCCCTCCAGCCCGCCATGACCGCCGTGACCCTGGGCCTGTGGTTTCATCTCAAGTCGAAACTGACCCCGCTTGTCGGGTTTGCCGGGCACAGCCTTGGCGAATACGCCGCCCTGGCCGCCTCGGGCATGGTCGAGGTGCCGACCGTGTTCGAGCTGACCAGCCTTCGCGGCCGGCTCATGGCCGAAGCCGCCGGCGGCGACGGCCGTATGGCCGCCGTGCTCAAGCTTTCTCTTGACGACATCGAGGACGTGGTGCGCCAGGCGGCCGCGTCGACCGGCAAGATCCTCTTGGTCGCCAACTACAACTCCCCGGGCCAGTACGTCATTTCCGGCGAGGCCGAGGCCGTGGAGGCTGCCGCCGCCCTGGTCAAGGACAAAAAGGGCCGGGCCGTGCCCCTGGCCGTCAGCGGCGCATTCCACAGCCCGCTCATGGCCGAGCCCGCCGCCGAACTGGAAAAGGCCCTGCGCCGGGCCGGGCTTCGCGCCCCGTCCGTCGCCCCGGTCTTCCACAACGTCACCGGCCGCCCCGAGCCCGATGCCGCCAAGGCGCTCGACCTCATGTGCCGCCAGATGACCTCCCAAGTGCGCTGGATCGACACCCTGGACGCCCTGTGGCAGGCCGGCGCGCGCACCTTTGTGGAGCTTGGCCCCAAGGGCGTCCTGACCAAGCTCCTTTCCGCCAACCTCAAGGAATTCGGCGAACCCTACACAGGCGTTTCCGTGGCCAAGCCCGCCGACGCCGCCGCTTTGGAGGCCTGATTCCATGCGCGCCACAGCCATTTTGCGGGAACTGTTGGCCAGCGCCCTGGAAAACCAGGGCATCGCCTGGCCGGTCAAGACCACCATCGAGCCGCCCCGGGACAAGGCCCACGGCGATCTGGCCACCAACGTGGCCATGATGGCCTCCAAGGCGGCCAAGAAGCCGCCCCGGGAACTGGCCGAGTCCCTGCGCCAGGCCCTGACCGTTGATCCCCGGCTGGCCTCGGTGGAGGTCGCCGGCCCGGGCTTTCTCAACGTCGCCTTCACGCCGGCCTTCTGGCAGGAGACGGTTTGCGACGTGGCCAAGGCCGGCGACGGCTACGGCCTGCTAGACATCGGCCAGGGCGTGAAAATCCAGGTGGAATTCGTCTCGGCCAACCCCACCGGACCGCTGCACATCGGCCATGGGCGCGGCGCGGCCGTGGGCGACAGCCTGGCCCGGGTGCTGCGGGCGGCGGGCTTCACCGTCGAGACCGAATACTACATCAATGACGCCGGCCGCCAGATGCGCATCCTGGGCATGTCCATCCTCTACCGCTACAAGGAGCTCCTCGGCGAGCCCGTGACCGAGCCCGAGGACTACTACCGGGGGGATTACGTCATTCCCCTGGCCCAGGACATGGTGGACGCCCACGGCCGCAAGCTGCTCGAAATGCCCGAGGCCGAAGCCACCGACATCTGCCGCCTGCACGGCGAACGCGAGATCCTGGCCGGCATCAAGAAGGATCTGGAAGATTTCCGGGTCCACCACGACGTCTGGTTCCCGGAATCGACCCTGCTCGCGGCCGGGGCCGTGGACGCCGCCTTCAATGAACTGCGCGACAAAAAGCTGGCCTACGACCAGGACGGAGCCTTCTGGTTCGCCTCCACCGCTTTTGGCGACGACAAGGACCGGGTGCTGGTCAAGTCCGGCGGCGAACTGACCTACTTCGCCTCGGACATCGCCTACCACGCCGACAAGTTTCGCCGGGGCTTCGACGTGGTGGTGGACATCTGGGGCGCCGACCACCACGGCTACGTGCCGCGCATGAAGGCTTGCGTCTCGGCCCTTGGGCGCGATCCCGATGCCAGCCTCAAGGTCATTTTGGTGCAGCTCGTCAACCTGCTCAAGGGCGGCGAGCAGATCGCCATGTCCACCCGGGCCGGCAAGTTCGAGACCCTGGCCGACGTGGTCAAGGAAGTCGGGGCCGACTCCGCCCGCTTCATGTTCCTGTCGCGCAAATCCGACAGCCACCTGGACTTCGACCTCGACGCGGTCAAGGAAAAGTCCATGGACAACCCGGTGTACTACGTCCAGTACGCCCATGCCCGGGTGCGTTCGCTTTTCGCCAAGGCCGAGGAGCGCGGCCTGGCCGTGGCCGAGACCTCGCCGGAACTCCTGGCCTTGCTCACCACCGACGAGGATCTGGAGCTGCTCAAGCTGCTGGAGCAATATCCCGACACCGTGGCCGCCGCCGCCCGGACGTTCTCGCCGCATCTGGTGAGCTTTTATCTGCGCGATCTGGCCGGACGCCTGCACCGCTACTACACCGTCAATCCGGTCCTGACCGCCGGGAGCGACGACTTGGCTTCGGCCCGGCTGCGGCTCCTCGACGCCGTGGCCCAGACGATCAAAAACGGCCTGGACCTGCTTGGCGTCAGTGCGCCGGACAAGATGTAACCGACTTGACATTGCCTCGTGATCGGCCATTGTCGGCAGACGAGGAACCTTGCCCATGAAGCTTTTAAGCCGCCTAAACGCCACCCGCGAAAACGGGGGGCCGCGCAAATTCACCTTTGAGATCAGCATGTCCGGCGTGGTGTCCGTCGGCATCGTGGTCGTGCTCGGCATGTGCTGGGTGTTCATTCTCGGCATTCTGGTCGGCCGGGGCTACAAGCCCGAGACGGCCGTGCCCCAGATCGCCCAGATGATGCCGACCACCGAGGCCAAGCTGCCCGACGGCGAAGCCAAGGCCCCGCCTTCGGTGCTCAAGCCCGAGGACCTCCAGTTCATGGAGGACGTCCACAACCAGCCCGGAGCCGACGCCGCCGACGCCGCGTCGGCCAAGACCCCGGCCGACCCCAAGAAACAGGCCGCCCCGGCCAAGCCCCACGACCAGACCGAAGTGCGTCCCGTGGGCGGCGCGGCCGTCGCGGCCACGCCCCGTCCGACCACGTCATCGGCTTCACCGGCCGCGCCCCGGGCGGCGGCCGTCGTTCCCCCGCCGGCCAAGCCGGCCGACACGCCCAAGGTCGATCCCAAATCGACCTTCGACAAAAAGACCGGACCGCGCTATACCGCCACCTATCAGGTGGCCTCGTTCCCGGGCAAAGCCCAGGCCGAAACCCACGTCAAGGATCTGGCCAAAAAAGGCGTCACCGCCTCGGTCCGTGAAGCCAAATCCGGCAATAACGTGGTATTTCGGGTCACTGTCCAGTTCAAGGGATCGGATGCGGAAATATCCGACTCCCTCAAGAAGAGCGGCGAAAAAGGCGCTATACTTCTCGGCAAAAAACCCTTATGAGGATTCCCCGCTTTCGCGGCAAATCAGAGTGTAAAGAGGACTGCCCATGCTTCCAGGCTCTTCCGTTCCCACCAAGGCGTTTTTCACCAAGGGCGTCGGCCGCCACAAGAACAAGCTGCAGTCGTTCGAGCTGGCGCTTCGCGAGGCTGGCATCGAAAAGCTGAACTTGGTTTACGTGTCGAGCATTTATCCGCCCCATTGCCAGCTTCTGACCCCCGAAGAGGGCGTGAAGCTCCTTAACCCCGGGCAGATCACCTTCTGCGTCATGGCCAGAAACGCCACCGACGAAAAGAACCGCCTGGTCGGCTCCGCCGTGGGCATGGCCTTCCCGGCCGACAAGTCGAACTACGGCTACATCTCCGAGCACACCGGCTTTGGCGCGGAAGAGCAGGAGATCGGCGACTTTGCCGAGGATCTGGCCTCCACCATGCTGGCCACCACCCTTGGCATCGACTTCGACCCCGAGACCGCCTACGACGAGCGCCGCGAGACCTACCTCATGAGCGGCAAGATCATCGACTCGGCTTCCATGCCCTGCGTCACCACCGGTGAAACGGGCATGTGGACCACGACCATCTCGGCGGTGGTTTTCATCCCCTAGGCCCGCATGGGACTTTCCGGGGCAACCCTCGCCTGCCAGCCGGCCGCGTCCATCCGGGGTTCCCGATGATGGACGCGGCTTTGCGAGCTGCGGTCATCCATGACCGCCTGCGCCCGCTTTTTCCCGACCCCAAACCGGCCCTGGACCACCAAAACGCCTACGAGCTGCTGGTGGCCACGGTGCTGGCCGCCCAGTGCACCGACGCCCGGGTCAACACCGTCACGCCGGAGTTCTTCCGCCGTTGGCCTGACCCTGCCGCCCTGGCCAAGGCCGCGGTCGGCGAGGTCGAAGCCGTGGTGCATTCCACCGGCTTTTTCCGGCAAAAGGCCAAAAACCTCGTGGCCGCCGCCAAGATACTGGTCGAACGCCACGGCGGCCGGATACCGGCCTCCATGGACGAGCTGACCGCCCTGCCCGGCGTGGCCAGAAAGACCGCCAACATCGTCCTGTCCAATGCCTTGGGCGTAAACGTCGGCATCGCCGTGGACACCCACGTGCGCCGCCTGTCCTTTCGCCTGGGCTTGACGACGTCGGAAAACCCGGTCATCATTGAAAAAGATTTAATGCCCCTGTTCGCCCCCGAGGCCTACGGCGAGATCAACCACCTCCTCGTCCTTTTTGGACGCGAGGTGTGCAAGGCTCGCCGGCCCCGGTGCGGCGACTGCGTGCTCAACGACGTCTGCCCCAAACACGGGGTGTGACGCCTTTACGCCATGCCCGCCTCGGGTCGGCCGGCCCGCCGGTCCCCCGGCGGCGCGTTCCCGAGGTCTGCCATGCCGGCCACCGCCGCTTCTCCCCATGCCACCCGCGCCGATAGACTGGTCCTTGCCGCCGTCTTTCTCGTTTCCGGCGCGTCGGCGCTGCTGTTTGAAACGCTCTGGCTCCATCTGGCCGGGCTGACCTTTGGCGTCAGCGTCTATGCCAGCGCGCTTGTCCTTTCGAGCTTCATGGGCGGCCTGGCCCTGGGCAACGGGCTTATTTCCCGTTACGGGCGCGACATTACCGATCCGGTGCGGTTTTACGCCGCCATGGAAGTCCTGGTCGGCCTGTGGGGATTGATGCTCGTCATGGGCTTCCCCTGGCTGACCGTCTGGCTCGGGGCGGTGCTCCATCCTGCCCTGGACAAGCCGATGCTTCTTAATACCCTGCGCTTTTCCTTTTCGTTCTTGCTCTTCCTGCTGCCGGCCACGGCCATGGGCGCCACCCTGCCGCTACTGGTCAAGGCTCTGGCCCGCCGACCCGGCGAATTCGGCAAGGCTCTGGGGCGTCTTTACGGCATCAACACCCTGGGGGCCTGTCTGGGGGCGCTGATCGGCGAAATGGTCCTCATTGCGCCCCTGGGCCTATCCGGCACGGGGCTGGTCGCCTGCGGCCTAAACCTCCTGGCCGCTGTGGGAGCCCTGGCCATCGCCAAACGTTTCCGGGACGAGCAGGTCCGGGACGACGAGCCGGCCAAGACTGCTCCAGTGCGCCTAAGCCCTCGGGCCAAGCGGCTGCTGGCGGCCGGCTTTTGCTGCGGCGCGGCCTTTTTGGCCCTGGAAGTCGTCTGGATGCGCTTTTTGCAGCTCTTTGTGCGCTCCACCAGCCTGGCCTTTGCCGTCATGCTGGCCGTGATCCTGGCCGGCATCGGCCTTGGCGGCATGTTCGCCGGCTGGTGGCTGCGGCGCGAGGCCGACGGGCGTCGCATCGCCGCGCCCCTGGCCCTGCTGACTGCCGCCGCCGCCTTGCTCTCGTTTCGGCTCTTCGAAGCCGCCTCGGGCGTCACCATCGAAGGCTACCAGTCCCTGGACTGGCGCTATGTGGCCGTGCTGTCGGTCACCCTCATGTTCCCGGCGGCCTTCCTCTCGGGCATCCTTTTCACGGCCCTGGGCGAGGCCTTCCACCGCGAGGTCGGCGACCGGGCCCGCTCGGCCGGGCTTATCGCCATGGCCAATACCCTTGGCGCCATGGCCGGGCCGCTTCTGGGCGGCTTTGTCCTCATCCCCGCCTTGGGCATGGAAAAGACCCTGTTTGCCCTGTGCGCCTTGTATCTCGCGCCGGCTCTGCTGTGCGCAGGAGCTAGCGCGCCCTGGCCGTCCTTTCGTACCGGCCGCTTCCTGCAAATCGCCGCCGCCGCCTTTGCCCTGTTTCTGGCCGCCTTTCCCTTCGGCGTCATGCGCCAATACCTGAACAAGGCCTGCGTCGATTTTCTCAAGGATGGCGAAATCCTCGTGCGCACCGTGGAAGGCGTCACCGGCACCCTCCAATACCTGCGCAAGGACTACCTCGGCCAGCCGCTCTACTACCGCCTCGTCACCGACGGCTACTCCATGTCTTCCACCGACCGGGGCGCACGGCGCTACATGAAGCTTTTCGCCTATTTCCCCCAGGCCGTGCTGCCAAATCCCAAGTCCGCCCTGCTCATCTGCTTCGGCACCGGCTCCACGGCCTCGGCCCTGGTCGAGAACAAGGCCCTGGAGCGCATCGACGTGGTGGACATCTCCCGCGACGTTCTGGCCGGCAGCCAGGTGGTCTACCCCCAGCCCGGAACCAATCCCCTGGATGATCCGCGCGTGCGCGCCCATGTCGAGGACGGCCGTTTCTACCTGCTGGCCAGCCAGCGCAAGTACGACATCATCACGGCCGAGCCGCCGCCGCCCATGATGGCCGGCGTGGTCAACCTCTATTCCCGTGAATACTTCGCGCTCATGCGCGACCGCCTAAACGACGGCGGCATGGTCACCTACTGGCTGCCCGTGTTCGAGATCTCGCCCGGCGACGCCAAGGCCATCCTCAAGGCCTTTAGCGACGTGTTCGACAACGCCTCGCTGTGGACCGGCGACAACTTCAACTGGATGATGGTCGGCGTCAAAAAGCCCAAGGGTCCCAAGCCGGCGGCCGATTTCCTCACGCCCTGGAAGACCGCGCCCACAGCCGAAGGCCTGCGCCAGATCGCCGTGGAAGAGCCGGCCCAGCTCGGCGCGCTTTTCATGCTCGACGGCCAGGATATGGCCAACTACCTCGGCGACGCCAAGCCGCTCACCGACAACTACCCCAAGCGGCTTACCGGCTACCCCGAGTCGCCCCAGGCCCAGCAACGCGACGTGGCCGCCCACAACGCGCTCATGGACGCCAATGCCTCCAAGGAACGCTTCGCGACGTCCAAGCAGGCCGAATTGCTCCTGCCCCAGTCCGTCAAGGCCGAGGCCGAAGCCTGGTTTGAAACCCAGCAAATCATCAACACCTACCTCAACAACATGATCCCGCCGCCGCCGCCCCTGCCGGCCGTCAACTACGTGCTTGGCGGCACGGACCTCACCGTGCTGCCGCTGTGGCTCATGAAGTCCGACCCCAGAAAGGTGGACATCGTGGAAAAGGCCCTGGCCGCCGGCATGCCGCCTTCGGCCGAGACCGAATTCCAGCTTGGCGTCAAGGCCCTGGCAAGCCGCAACTACCTGCAGGCCGAAGCCAAACTCAAGCGCGCCCAGGATCTCGGCTACCCCAGCAACCTGGCCCCGGCCCGGGTCTACATCCTGTGCATGGCCGGGATGCTCTCCCAGGCCGAAGACTTGGCCAGGCAGGCCTTCAAGGGCGGCCAGGCCAGTGCCTCGGCCCGGACCTACATGGAATGGCTGGCCCTGACATTCGGGTTTACGAGTCCGTTTTAAGGAAGACAAAGACGAAGAGGCCTCCGGCGGCCGGGGGCCTGAGGCCCCCGGCCCCCCCATATGGGCAAGGGTCATATGGGCAAGGGGGGATACGGTGATGTCGATTTTGCATTGGCTGGCGTGATCGACAAATAGCGAAGCCATCATATCATTCGATTTGACCGACGCCTGGGGCTTTCGGCTACCTTGCGGCAAATCGCAAGGAGCGAACCCATGCCCACTACCCTTGATTGCCGCGGCCTGGCCTGTCCCGGACCGGTCCTTCGCTGCAAGGAATGCGTCGAAAAAGACGCCCCCGAGACCATTGCCGTCACCGTGGACAATGAAGCGGCCCGGGAAAACGTCACCCGGTTTCTGACCATGCGCGGCTACGCCGTCACCGTGGCCGAGGCCGGAGGCGGCGTCTTCACCCTGACGGCCACGGCCGAAGCCGCTCCCGTCGCCACGTCGGAAGAGTCGCCGTCCGCCAAGGCCGAAACCGGCGGCCGCACCGTCGTTTTTATCACCGCCGACGTCATCGGCCGGGGCGACGACACGCTCGGGGCCAAGCTCATGGTCAATTTCGTCGGCACCCTGCCGGAGCTGGGCGAACGCCTGTGGCGGATTGTCCTGGTCAACGGCGGCGTGCGCCTGGCCGTGGCCGGCAGCCCGGTCATCGACAAACTGAGGGCCATGGAACAATCCGGCGTGTCCATTCTGGTGTGCGGCACCTGCCTGGACTTTTACGGCATTTTGGACAAAAAAGAGGTCGGCCAGACCACCAACATGCTTGATGTGGTGACCAGCCTCGATCTGGCCGACAAGATCGTCCAAATTTGACCCGCTTCCGATGCCTGGCGGGGCGTTGTCGCGACAACGGCCCGCCGTACGCCTTTTTCGTGGCCGTCGCATCGGACGCACGCAGGATGCCCCATGGCCGACGTACCGGAGACCACCTATTTTTTGCCTGCTGAGCGCCTGCCCCAAGCCGACATCGACGCCATTGCCCGGGAGATCGCCCACTCCCCGTCAGCCTTGACCCTGGCGGCCATTCCCCTGGCCGTGGTCATCGTCAACGATACCCGCCAGATCGTCTACGCCAACGCCCGGTTCCTGGCCATGGCCCAAAAAAATGATGCGGCCGAGGTCATCGGCCAACGCATTGGCGAGGCCTTGGGCTGCGAACATGTGGACGACAACATCGGCGGCTGCGGCACCACCCGGTTTTGCCAGTACTGCGGCGCGGCCCAAGCCATCGTCAAAAGTCTCGAAGGCGAATGCGGCACCCAGGAATGCGCCATCAACCGGGTTTCGGCATCAACCCTGGACGCGCTCAACCTGCAAGTATGGGCCGTGCCCATGGAGATCGAAGGCCACAAGCTGGTGCTCAATTCCGCCCTGGACATTGCCCACGAAAAGGCCCTGCGCGGCTTTGAACGCATCTTTTTCCACGACATCATCAACGCCGTCACCGGCATCAAGGGCATAAGCGATCTGCTTTCCCTGGAACTGCCCAAGAGCTACCTGCGGGAATTGGAACTGCTGCGCCGCTCCATCGACGATTTGCAGGACATCGTCGATACCCAGCGCGACTTTCTGGCTGTCGAGACCAAGGAATACCGGCAAAACTACACTCGCCTTTATACCATCGACATTCTCAAGTACCTGGCCTCCTACTGCCAGTCCTTCAACCATGGCGGCAAACGCCGCATCGACGTCGCGCCCCAGTCGGCCACGCGGATTTTCTCCTCGGATCTGCGCATCATCCAGCGCATCATGGTCAACATGGTCAAAAACGCCTTGGAAGCAGCCGCCCCCGGCGACGTTGTGACCTTGGGAGCCGACGAAACCGAGCAAGGGGCTGTGAGGCTGTGGGTCGCCAACCCGGGCGAGATGCCCGAGGAGGTGCAACTGCGCCTGTTCGAGAAAGGGTTCTCCACCAAGGGCGAAGGCCGGGGCCTGGGAACCTACAGCATGCGTCTTTTTGCCCGCCAGTGTCTGGGCGGCGAGATCAGCTTCACTTCCACGCCCGAGGACGGCACGCGCTTTACCCTCGAACTGCCGGCCTGACGCCATGGACGCGACGGACTCGCGCCTGACGCGCATCAACAAAGTCCTGGCCTCGGCCGGCGTATGCTCCAGAAGGCACGCCGACGACCTGATCGCCGCCGGACGGGTGACGGTCAACGGGGCCGTGGTCACCGAAGCCGGGCTTCGCATCGATCCTGCCCGCGACGCCCTGGCCGTGGACGGCGCGCCGGTCAACCTGACCCCGGAACTCCCGATCACCCTGGCGCTGCACAAAAAGCCGGGCGTGGTGACCACGGCCAGCGACCCCGAAGGCCGGCCCACGGTTTTTGACGGCCTGCCCGAACCCTGGCGCGGCAAGCGCCTGTTTCCGGTGGGGAGGCTGGACTTTTTTTCCGAAGGCTTGATTTTGCTCACCACCGACGGCGAGCTGGCCCTGCGCCTGACCCACCCGCGCTGGCACGTGCCCAAGCGCTACCGGGTCACCGTGCGCGGCCGGGTGACCCCGGATATGCTCGGCATCATGGCCCGTGGCATGCGGCTGGCCGAGGGCGAGCGCCTGGCCCCGGTGGCCGCCCGCCTCGTCGAGGGGCCGGCCCAGGACCGCGCCGTGCTCGAAATGGAGCTTCATCAGGGCGTCAACCGCCAGATCCGGCGCATGTGCCGCGATTTGGGCCTGACCGTGCTGCGTCTGGCCCGGGTCAGCCAAGGGCCGGTGGCGCTGGGCGACTTGCCGCCCGGGGCCTGTCGCCAACTGACGCCGGCCGAACTGGCCGGCCTTCGCCGTTCGGTGGGGCTGGACGGTGCGGATGCCGCACCAGCCCAGCCCATGCCTCGGCCGGCAGCCGGGAGCGACACAAAGCGCCCGCCTCGTCCGGCCCGCCCGCCACAAACCGGCGGCAAACGGCCGGACGTCAAGGCCGACAGCGAGGCCACGCCTGGAGCCGGACGAAATCGGCGCCAGAAGCCCGCGCCGCGCCACGACCGCCCTGCCCGCCGTCGCGGCCAATCCTCGTAATTTCCACCTCGTGGTGCAGTCGTAGAAGCCCCGCGCTTCATGAAAAAACCGCCCGGACATCAGCCCGGGCGGTTTTTTTTGTCAGCGGGAACGCCCAAAGACGTTGTTTCCCGGACCGTTTCAAGCATCCGGTAAGCCGGCCAGGAAGGCGGCCACGGCCTGCCGGGCTTGCCGCCTGTGGCTGAAGATGGCGGCGTGTTCGCCGCCGGCCAGGGCGGCCAGACGCGCCCCGGGGATACGCTCGGCCAGCCGCTTACCATGGGCGGCAAAGGGCACGTGGGGATCGGCCGTGCCGTGTACGACCAGGGTCGGCACGGCGACGTCCTCCAGGGGGTAGTCGCGGCTGCGGGTCACGGCCACGTCGTTGACGGTCCCGGCCAGCCGCTCTTCCAGACGGGACCGTGTCTGGGCCGAGAGTTCCGAAAAAAGCGCCAACGCCTCGGGATCGTGCATAACCGCCCGGCGCGAGCCCGGATCGCCAAAGCCGCGCTTGACCGCTTGGCCGGGAGTGGCGGCCTTGGGGCGCAGGAGCGCCCCAAGCCGGGGAAACCGGGCCGCCAGACGCAGCAGATGCCAGGCCAGGGGCAAGCGCTCCGTGATGCGCCCGGAGCAGGTGGAGACCAACGCCAGGGCGCGCGTCAGGCGCGGATGGCGCAGGGCCAGATGCACGGCGCAGGGGCCGCCGCCCGAGACGGCCATGACCGCCGTTGGCCCGACGCCAAGATGGGCAAGCAGCGCGGCGCACAGGTCGGCCTGGGCTTCGGGCGTCCCCCGGCCGCCAAGGGGCGTGCCCAGGTAGCCCGGACGCGATACGGCCAGGACCAGCCAGCCCTCGGGAGCCAGCAATCGGCCCAGAATGGCGCTTTGGTCATGACCGCCCATGGCTCCGTGCAGACACAACAGCGGCGGTCCGTCGCCGAAAGCGGCGTACTCCACCGAGCCGTGGGAGGTTTCGACGCGGCAGGGGGACAATCCGGCGTTCATCGCGGTGTCTCCCCGGCTTCGCCCGGCCGGCCCAAACGGCGGATGAGTTCCCGGCCGGTGGCCTCGGGCCGGGCCTCCACCCGTCGGTACTCCCGGCAATCCGGGGTGCGGGCCAGCAAGCCGCCGTCGCACAGCATCCGACGCAACAGCGCGGCGTCGCCAAAGGTGTGGCAGGCCTCCAGACAGGCGTTGACCGCCTTTTCCGTCATGATCTGCCGGGCCGGCAAACGCGACCAGAGCAACCACAAGATCACTTGCTGTTCGCTCCATTTGGACGGCCAGCGCACCAACCGGCCGTCGGCGTCGAAATGGCGCAGAAGCCGGCGCAGCCGGGCGAAATCCACGGGCTGCGGCGGCGTGGCCGAGGCAGCCGGCGCGTCGAGGCGGGCCTTGGCCTGGGCGTTGGCCCGAAAGTGCTGGAAATTGCGACAGCCGGCGGCCCGAGCCAGAATATTGAGCATCTCGACATGGCCGGGCGCGGCCTGCGCGTCAGGGAGATTGCCGCGCACGGCCTTGGCCAGGGCGGAAATGTCGTCCACGGAAAAAGGAATAAGTTCGCGTGACATCGCTTATCCTTGCAAGCGTGCCTGTCCGGAAAGGAGGATGTCGGTGGTCGCCGGCTTCCGACGCGGCACGGGATAAGGTGTCGGTGCGGAATGGAGAAAAGCGGCAGGTTTAGCTCCCCTTGCGGGGCGGCGACGCCTGGGTGAACTGCCGACCGGTTCGGGGCTTACGCCAGAGGGCTCGCCCTTGGCAAGCAAAAAAACCGCCGCGACCTGTCCGGTCGCGGCGGTTTGCATGCGTGGGTGAAACAGCACAATTCGCCGTAGGGGCACGCCTCCGGCGGCCAGGGCTTTGCCCTGGACCCACCGGGGGGATCATCCCCCCGGACCCCGGCAAGGTGAATAACGCACATCCCTCGTATGGACGAACCCAGTTTAGAACATGTCCTTTTCGGATTCGCTGATGGTGGCCTCGATGACGTCCTGCAATTCCTTGGGCAAGCCCATGATGTCCACGTTGAGGAAGCCCCGGACGATGGTGGAGGTGGCCTCCTCCTCGTCAAGTCCCCGGGCCATCAGGTATTCGATCTCTTCCTGGGCGATCTTGCCCACCGCCGCCTCGTGGGACAGCTCCACGCCGTCCACCGAACCCAGCAGTTCCGGGATGGCGTGGATGACGCCGCCGCCGAGAATAAGCCCCTTGCACTCCAGATGGCCCTTGGCCGGCACGGAGTTGCCGCCGATAAATCCGCGCGCGATGATGGTGCCGCCCGAAGCGATGGTACGGGAGATGATCTCGCCCTTGGTGTCCGGGGCATTGAGTTCGATGCGGCTGCCGGTGTCCACGTGGGAGCCCTTGGGCGCGACGATGACGGAATTAAACCGCGCCACCGCCCCTTGGCCGTTTAAGCGAATGACCGGGTAGGACTGGAGATCCTTGACGGGCTTAAGCAGCACGTAGTTGTTGATGAAGACGCCGCCCTCTTGCACCGTGCCGCCGGTGCGCGGCCGCACCACCGTGGACTCGGCCCAATTGTGGATCATGGTGAAGGTGAGCTTGGCGTTCTTGCCGACAAATATCTCGGTGATGCCCAGGTGGGCCGCGCCCTTGGAGCCGTGGGCCACCGAGCAGCCGGTAATGATGTGCAGCTCGGAATCGTCCTCGACGATGATGACGTTATGGACGTTCTGGCCGATCATGTCGCCCTTGAGGAACAGACACGACTGCACCGGCTCGACCACCTTGGCGCCCTTCTCGGTGCGCACGAAGTAGCCGCCGTGGAGATTCTCGGCCGCCGACCGGGTGAACTCGTCCTTGTCCTTGTCCACCTGGGTCCAATAGTAGTCCGGCAGACCGTCGTACTTGGCCAGGGCGTCCTTGATGTCGAGGACTTCGACGCCTTTTTGCAGGCTCTTGCAGTGCACGCGGCCGTGGTCCACCTGGAGGTAGGAGCCGGCGCGCTCGCGCTCTTCCACGTCGATGCCGGACATGAGCATCTCGGCCTTGTCGGCGGCGTCGAGGGTGCGCAGGTCGGCGACTTCGCCAAGGGTCGAGCCGGAAAACCGGAAATCCTTGAGTTCGATCTTTTCCATGGCTTGGCTTCCTAGGGCTCGTGTCGCGGCCACGAAAAGCGCCTCTGGCGCTTCGTGGCCGACAGACGAAACCCCTTAATTTTTCTTAAAAAATACGTTCGTATTTTTTAAGGGACGCGACACTAGTTGAGGCAGCGGACGCATTCCTGGTAGCCGTGCTGGCTGATGTGGTCCAGGATGTCGCGGGGATTGGCCTCGCAGCACAGGTGGCCGTTATAGAGCACCTGCCCCCGGTCGGCGTTCAAATATTCGAGGATGTAGCCGGTGTGGGTGATGATCAGCCCCGAAACCGGACGCCGCAGCGCCCGCTGCTGCTTCATGCTGGCCCCGGCCCGGGGTTCCAGGCCGGCGGTCAGGACTTCGCGCACGGTGTGGCCGATGAGCTTCATGTTCTCCAGATCGACGCCGGATTCCGGCTCGTCGAACAGGAGCAGATAGGGCTTTTGGGCCATGAGCTGAAGCAGCTCCGAGCGCTTGATCTCGCCGCCGGAGAAACCGGCGTTGACGTCGCGCTCCAGGAACTCGTCCATGTTGACCTTGCGCGCCAGCGCGTCCACGTCGATCTCGCCCTGGCGCGAGCACATGCGCACCAGATGGCGGGTCTTTAAGCCATGGATGGTGGGCGGACGCTGAAACGACATGCCCACGCCCAACCGCGCCCGCTCGTAGATGGGGGCGTGGGTGATGTCGTGGCCGCGAAAGAGGATGCGCCCTTTGGTGATTTCGTAGTTGCCAAAGCCCATGAGCGTCATGAGCAAGGTGGTCTTGCCCGAGCCGTTGGGGCCAAACAGGATGAAGGTTTCGTTGTCGGCAATATGCAGGTTGATGCCGGAAAGCACCTCGCGCTCGCCGATTTTGACGTGCAAGTCTTCGATGCGAAGCATGATTCCCTCGCTTTTTGCGCCTTATTGGGCGTTGCTCCGCCTGGGGTCTACGGAAAAACCCCGGCAAAGTCCACTCATGGAGTCGGAAAGGGTTCCAGCCGGCAGGCCGGGCGGGGATCAGTGGGCGTCGTAGGCGCGGATGATGGCCGCCAGTTCGTCGCAGTCGTAAGGTTTGGCCAGATAGTGGCGCACGCCGTGGCGTTTGAAGAAATCGATGTGTTGGCGCACGCCGTAGCCCGTCAACACCACGATGGGAATGGCATTGACAGATTCGTCGGCCATGCGCACCCGGCCGATGAACTCGCGGCCGTCGATTTCGGGCAGGCGCATGTCGAGAAGCACCAGATCGAAGCGTTCCCGGATGACCGCTTCCAGGGCGCTTTTGCCGTTGTCGGCCAGGGTGATGCGGTGGCCTTCGTCTTCAAGGGTCTGGCAGGCCAGGGTGGCGTGATTGACGTCGTCTTCGGCAAGCAAAATACGCAACATAAATTGCCGTTCCTCCCTGCTGAGTCGAAGCAGGAAACATGCCGTTTTAGACCATACAACAATCAGCTGAATTCATGAATATTTATGCCAGGCACGATCGTTTTGAGGAGAAAACAATCCTGTTTTACGACAAAACAGGAAAAGCATTTAATCCTTTTTATCAGGTTTCCCGTGACCCAGGCAAGTCCCGTCCCTCAGCGCGCCACCATGCCGCTCTGCCGCGTACGCAGCCCGGCGTTTCCTCTACGCCGGCCAAAGCCGTCAAGGCAGCCGCTCAGGCTCGACGTGGAGTGACCGCCCGAGCGCCCACGGCGAAGCCGTAGAGATGGGGGACAAGCTTGGAGAGCGCCTCGGCCACAAGCCACAGTCCGAAGACGACGACAAACCCGCTGCCGAAATAGAAGACCACCTGCTGCGTGTCGCCGACCGGCCGCCAGAGAGCGAGAAGCCTCGTTTGCAACACGGACATGGTCGGCTCATGGGCCAGATAGACGAAAAAGCTGTGGCGGCCCATGCGGGCCAACAATGTGCTGTCGCGGATCAGGGAAAAGGCCGAGGCCCGCCAGAACGCAGCGATGCCAAGGACCAGGTTGGCCTTGAAGCAAAATTGGCGCACGCCCTCGTCGGTAAAGCCCAGGGACGTCCAGCAAACCAGCACCACGGTCAGCAGGCCAAAAGCCCAACTCGCCGTCCGCTGCCACCAGGAGACGCCGGCAAGGGGCAACCGGATGCGGGCAGCAAAACCGCCGAGATAGAAGGCGAACATGTCGCCGGCATAGGAATACGGCCCTTCGGACAGGCCGGTCCAAAGGAGAAAAAAGGCGATGAGCCCCACGCCCGGGGCTTCCTTGAAAAAGACCAGAAAGACCGGTGAGACCAGGAAGACGACAAGCAGGTCGCGCAAAAACCACAACGGATAGTTGATGGGCGTGGTGCCGAGGCCGAAAGTCTTGGTGAAAAGTCCTTCGCCAACCAGGAAATTCCACGACCCCATCATCTCGATGCTGCCGACAAAATAGAACCAGGCGGCCAGGCCGGCGTTAAAAAGGATGTAGGGCACAAGGACCGAAACGAATTTCTTGCGCAACATGTCGCCATAGGCGGCCAGGGACAGATCGAATTTGCGCAGAAACAGAAAGCCGGAGATGGCAAAAAAGAGCGGCACGGCCACGAAATCCACATGGCCGTTAAGGACTTCGAGCATCAGCGTGGCCAAGGGTCCAGTCTCGCCGGCAATGCGCACGGTGATGCCGCGCGCGCCGTGGGCCAGGACAATAAGGCCGATGAGAATGATGCGCAGCACCTCGATGCGCTTGGAAACGTCGCGGTCAATGGGGTCATGAACCGGCCCGAGCATCCAGGCCGGCTTGGCGGATTCGATCACGGGGGTGAACTCCTGGTCGTGCGCCGCGGGACGCGGCATGGATCAATGGGCGTAGGCGAGCATCTTGCGCAGTCGGGCCGGGGTCACGGAATAGCCCTCTTCACGCAGAATGCGCACGAAGCTGTCGATGATGCACTGCGTGGCAAAGTCTTTCTTTGTGATGCTTTGGGAATGCATGATCTCCCGCAGCACGAGATCGATCATGTAGACGCAGTGGGCAATTTCCTTGATGTCCTTGTCCGGCATACCATCTCACAGACGAGTGCGGCCTTGGGAATCAGGCCTCGGCAGCGGCAACGCTTCCGCCAAAAGGCCTGACCGCCAAGGCATCATTGCCTTTTTTCGTCATGATGGCAACCATGAGACCACCCTGCCCTGCAGACGGCCGACCGGACGCAGGCCCGCCTCGCCATCTCCTGGCCAAAGCCGGACGAGCCTGAAAAGCCGTGGGGCCAACGGCATCAGGAAGCTCGGCAACAAGCCGGAACACGGGGAAAAAAGGCCGCAAGGAATCGCGGGCAGTTGTCTGTGGAAGTCCCCGGGCCGCCAGGGACAGGCCCCGGCAGCAGCGCAAACCTGGCGTCAAATTTCGGGAACGACGCCCTGGCCGGCGACCATGCGGCGAAAGCCCGCCCCGTCCACCAGCCCCTGGCGGTAGGCCAGGGAGACGTACTCCCGGCGAACGCGGTCGATAAGCCGCTCCATGTCCTCGACCAGGCCGCGCGCCGCCTCGCCGGCGTCCTCGCGGGCCAGGGACTCCAGGGCGGCCAGGCTGTCTTGCAGCTCTTTGAGATGAATGGCCAGTTCGCCGTCGAGTCCCTGGACGTTGACCAGATCGTCAATGCGCGACTGCACCAGTTCCGGCAAATACGCCTTGCAAGTGTCCATGTCCTCCCCCCTGGCGGCGAAAGCCGCCGGCTGCGCCCGTGGATGCCTCCCGGGCGGGTTTGGCACGATGGCATGGCCTATAGCGCAATGCCGAGGCGGTGTAAAATGCCGTTCACCATTCCGGGACGACCACTGACGGCGTCCTGCCGGCCGCGCAAAAGCCCCGTTCGCATCCGGGCTGCCGGGGGCAAACAAGGGCGTCTCCCTCAAGTTGTGAGTCGAGCCGGCCACGGCAAACGGCGGGCCTCCTTAGGAAAAAACGTCAAGAGCTTGGAGGTCGGTCTCAATGCGCTTCCGGGCAGCCAAGCCGGCCAGCCAGGGCTCGGGCAGCCCTTCCCGGCCCGCAGCCGCGCCGACGAGCATCCCGGCGAGCAGCCCCCGGGCCGCGCTGTCGCCGCCGGCCATGACGTTTTG
>DLGG01000098.1:591-51284 GCA_002482565.1 Solidesulfovibrio magneticus | reverse complement strand
CGATGGGGGCGCTGGCGTAGCCGGCCTCGGCGGCCTGGCGCAGGGCGTCCACCGGGGGCTTGCCGCCAAGCACGGCCCGGGCGGCTCGGGCGAAAAATTCGGCCGCCTCGATGACCCGGGCGTGATTGTGAGTCATCTTGGTCTGGCTGCGGGCGGCCTCCACCAGGGCGGGCAGATCGTGGGCCAGGGCAAAGACCAGGGGGGCGATGCGGGCCGCGCCGGCCAGATCGTTGGAATTGGACCCGGAATTGGCCGGACCTTCGCCAAAGTCGAAAATCTTGAGCGTCATACGGGTGGCGCCGTCAACATAGCCGGCGTAGCCGTCAAAAAGCTTTCGCCAACGGGCGGCGAAGTCGTCCAGGTCAAAGCCGCCGCAAGCGGCCAGGGAGTCGAGGAGCACCAGGGTCTGATCGCCGTAATGGGTCAGCTCGCCGGCTTTCTTGCCGTCATGATATCCGTCGGCCGGCGGATCAAGATAGCCGGAAACCTGACCAAACCGGGCAGCCAAGGCCACGGCGTCATACTCCCAGTGCGGCCCCAGGGCCAACGCGTCGCCCATAAACGAAGCCCAAACCATGGCGTGTGCATTGTCAGACATAGCCTCTCCCCCGGTTTTGCCATACCCTACTGCATCGCTCTGAAAGAACCAAGGGCTTTTCCGGCCGGACTTCGGGCCATGCGACATGGTCACGACAAATCGTCGTCAAGATCGACAATCCCCAAGCGGGCGGCGTAGCGCACGAGCTCGGCCAGGTTGGCCAGCCCCAGCTTGCCGCAGATGTTGGCCCGGTGGTTTTCCACAGTCTTTTTGGAAATAAACAGCTCGGCCGCGATGGCGGCCACGGACCGGCCTTCGGCCAAAAGCCGCAGGATCTGCTGCTCACGGCGGGTGAGGTTGTCATAGGCCGGATCGCGGGGACCAGTCTTGCGGGCGGCGTACTCGTCCAGGCGCAGAAGCACCTGGGGCGTGATGGCCGCGTCGAGGTAGCGTTCGCCGCGAAGCACGGCCTCAATGGCCGCGACCAGGCTCGTGGCGGCCGAATCCTTGACCACGTAGCCCATGGCTCCGGCCCGGAAACAGGCGGCCACCAGATCTAGGCGGGCGTGCATGGTGACCATCACCACCCGGCACTCCGGGGCCAATCCGGCCACGCGGCCGGCCACATCCACTCCGCTGCCGCCGGCCAGGCCCACGTCCAGAAGCAGCACTTCCGGGGCGAGATCGCGGGCCAGGCCAACCGCGCCGGCTGCGTCGGCCGCCTCGCCGACCACCTCGAACCGGGGATCGGTAGCCAATATGGCGGCCAACCCCTGGCGCATCAGACCGTGGTCGTCAGCAATGGCGATACGCGTCCGTTTCGTGCTCATGAGCCTTCCTCGGTCAGGGGAATCTCGGCCTTGATGCGGGTGCCGTGCCCCGGCCGGGAGCGGATGGTCAGCCGACCGCCAAGCAGGCGCACCCGCTCACCCATGCTCCAAAGGCCCATGCGTTTTTCGCACAGTGCCTCGGGCAACCGGGCCTCGGGATCAAAGCCCTGGCCGTCGTCGGCGACCCGCAGGAGCAGCAGCGGATGGGAGGCGACCAGACGCGCCACGATGCGCGTCCCCCGTCCATGGCGGCAGGCGTTGGCCAGGGCCTCCTGGAGCACCCGGTAGACGGCCAGGGAGGTGTCGAAGCCCACGGTCAGGCGCTCCAGGCCGTCGGCGGAAAAATCCACGCTAAGTCCTGTGCGGGCGGCGGTGTCGCGGCAAAGCGCGGCGGCGGCCTCGGCTAGTCCCAGCCGGTCCAGGACCGGCGGCAGCAGGTCGCCGGCCAGGTGGCGCAGGCTGGCGATGGCCGCGCCCAGTCGGGCCGAGCTGTCGCGCAGCACCTCCCCCGAGTCAGCGTCCGGCAGCGGCTCTTTGGCAGCAAGCAACCGCTCCAGGCCCATGCGGGCCAGAGACAGATGCTGCCCTACGTCGTCGTGGAGTTCCCGGGCGATGCGCTGGCGCTCGGTCTCCTGGGCCTTGATCAGTTCCTGGGAGAGCCGGCGCAGCCGTTCCTCGGCCCGACGCGAGGCGATGATGCGGCCGAGGTGTTCGGCCAGGGCGTCGAGAAGGTGGCGTTCCTCGCGCAAAAAGGGGCCTTCGTCGGCGGGCGGACGCTTGTCCAGATAGCCGACCTCGATACGGCCCACGGTCTCGCCGCCGATGACGACGGGGCTTTCCTGCCGTGCCGCCGGACGCCGCCAGTTGGGCGTGGCGAAGGTCTGGCCGCCAAGGCTTAGGCGCACGCAGGCCGTCTCGGGATACTGCCAGGCCCGGGCGGCCACGGAACATGCCCCGGACAGGATGCCGGAAAGGGCCAGTTCCTGGCGCTGGGACAGCCGGGTGATCTCGTAGAGGCAGTCGAGTTCCTTGACCCGTTCGCGCAGGGCGGCCAAGGTTTTGGCGTGTTCGGCGGCGTCAGGGGCGGGCGCGGCGTTGGCGTGCATGGCTGTTTCTGATGAGCGATGTGGTGAACTTGCCTGACACGACCTGTCGCGGGCAAGTGCACCCTGCCCGGCATAGCCCTTTCCCCCGGTCTTGTCAGCCCAGCTCCCGCCCCCTCGGGAACCTCTCCCGGTTTTTCGGGATGTTCTCCCGAAATACCGGATAAAACTCCTGGCCCAAATCGGGACAACGTCCGATTTCGCCGCCGGCCGGCCGACATAGGATGCCGCCAAGCCGGTTTGCCGGAAGGAGGTTGGCATGGCGTATCCCGCCCTGACAAACGACGCGGCGCTCTCGCCGCGTCCGTGCGCCCCATTGCTCGAAATGGAGTCCGACAAGCCCCTTGACCAACACCGGGAGCGCAGCTTCGCTCCAAGGCCCGCCAATACTGGGCCGGGACTGTCCGTGACCCGGCTTGGCCCTGGCCGCTGGCGCATTTCGGCCCGCTTGCCCGAGGCCGGGCAGGAGGATCTCGACATCTACTTGGCCCCGTCCGAGGGCAGCGCCGTACGTCTGCTGGCCCCAAACGACGACGTGTGCCGCGTGAACGTGGAGGGAACGCTGGGTGAGGCCGGAGCGGCCAATCTCGGCGACTGTCTGCTGGAAGCCCTGGAGCGGGGCCCGGCGCGCCTGGACGTGGTCATCGGCCCCACCGTGGCCGAGGCCTCTCTTGGCGTCGCGGCCGTGCTGGAAAGCTTTGGCCGGGTCACGGCACGACTCGAAGGCCGGCCGGAAATCGCCATTAGCGGGCCGGGACAGGGTTGTGCGGCCATGCGCCAAGCCTTTGACAGGGGCGCGGCCAAGGGTCGCGCCAGTCTTGGGGCGCAAGGAGGACAGCCATGACCGTGCTGGCCTGGTGTCTGCTGGCCGTGGCGGCCTTGGTCATTTTGAGCGGCCTTGGCCGGGGATCGCGTCGCCATCCGGGCCATCTGCCCGGCGATTTCGACTTCGACGGCTACAAGAACCGCGAGATCGTCCAGCGCGGAGTGTTCGACAAAACCAAGTGGATGTAATCAGCCGCCACGTTTGCGCAGCGTCTGTTTCAAGGCCGCCAAGGCCATGCGGGCATAGGAAAAGTCGTAATACTCCACGGCCAACGCAGCGGACAAAGCAATCTGTTCATCCGTGGCGATCCCGGCGGCGATGGCTTGACGCAAGGCCGGCAGGGCCTCAGGGCCGACGCCGGCCTTTTTCGAACAACGGATGATCGCCGCCAGGGCTTGCGGCGTCGGCTTCGTGCCAAAAGCCAACACGGCATACTCCATGGCGTAATCTGGAAATTGCTCCGGGCGCTTCTTGGCAAAGCCCAGGGCGCAGTACTCCCTGGCGTCAAAGAGCAGTTCAAAGCCGAGCAAGCAGCAGTCGTGCAACCGGTCCGCGGATTGCCGCAGTTCCTTGGTGCGTTTGAGATAAGCCGTCTTGCCCAGTCCCAGGCGCACGAGTTTGGCCGTCAGCGCGGCAAGATGGATGAAGAACCGTTCCTGCTCCACAAAAGCAAGCAGAAGATGCAGGGTGGCCCGAAGTCCTGCCAACGAATCCGAGGTTGCCCCTTTTTCGAGATATTCAACGCCGGCCTCCCGTTGCCCCAGGCGCAGATGCATGACGCCAAGGATGCAGCAAGCCTCCAAGGCCGCCTCGTCATTGCCCGAGCCAACCTCTTCGAGAAGATGGCGGCTGGCAGCGAGGGAGCCGCCAAAGCGCCGAGTCAGGTTGTAGCGGGCCAAGGCCTCGCCGGTTTGGACAACGCGGTCCGGGAGGCTGACCATGACGCGGTCTCGGGCCAAATCATCCAGCACGGCGGCGGCCCGTTGGCGGCTGGTGTGCTTGCGGCGGCACAGCTCCTGCCCGCGCGCTGCCAAGTCGGCAAATGCCTCAGGGGTCTGTTGGATTTTTTCCAGGGTCGGCAATAAATTGTCGGGAGAGTAGCCAAGATAGTGCTCCCCTTCCCGGAAAAAACGGCCCACGCCGCAGCCGCCCCGCTCGGTCAGGAGCAATGAGCCCGAGGCCAGGGCTTGCAGGAATCGCAGATTGAGGCCGGAAAAGAAGTTCTCGTTAAGGACCGCCCGGGAAGCCGCGAAGAGGTCCAACATGGCCGGGCGCGGCACATCCTGGACCAGATGCAGGGGATACTGTTCCCTAACGTGCCGGATCAGGTTGTTTCGCTTGACGCGCTCGGGCGTCAGCCGTCCGACAAAGGTCAGAAAATGCTCCTTGGCGGCCGGCGGCTCCCGGAAATCACCGTCAAAAACGCACAGGGGCAGCCACGAGGCCTCCACGCCTTGGCAACGGAACTTGGCCACCGACGACAGTTGGTCGACGTAGACATGGTCAAACAGCTTGGACAGGGGCAAAAACCAGAACTCGTTGAGCGGACTGTCGATACAGTAGGCCGCCAGCCTGTGGCGGCTCTTATGCAAATCCCTGGGCAGCTCCGTCCGACCGAAAAACTCGATCAACACGACGTCGGGATCAACGTTTACGGCCTCGATCTGTTCGTCAAGGGTCCTGTCGGCATCCAGGGCAAAAGGGAGCACTTCGCAACCCAAGCTGCGAAAGCCCTCAAGCAAAAACCAGCTGCAACACGCGACTTTCACGACTTCACCCGTCCGCCAGGGCCGATTGCGCACATGGGGGACAAGATCCGAGGCCTCCCTGGCCATTCCCCATCTGGCTACGCCCCAAGGAGCTTGAGCATGGTTTCCACCTCCGCGGTGGGCGGCTGGCAAGAGCCGGCCCGGCAGACGTGAGCTGCGGCCCGGCCGTCCAAGGGGAGCTGGTAGCGGGTGAACGGGGCCAGGGCGACAATGTCCGGTTCGTCTTCGTCCGGTCGCAGCACCACCGCCACCTCAGGCAGGTAGCGCTCGAAAATGGCCCGGGCCAGGGCCTGGGTGTCGGGGCCGGCCGGATCGCCGGCCAGGGTCACTTCCGAGGCCTGGCCGAGCACCTGGGACAAGCCGCACAGGAAAAAGGCGTACCCGGCGGCATGATCGGCCAGACGGGGAGCCATGGCCCGGGCCAGGGCCGTGGCCTGTTCCTTGAAAGCCGGCTCGCCGGTCAGGCGGAAAAGGGTCGTCAGCACGAAATAGGCCACGCTGTTGCCCGACGGCACGGCCGCGTCGAAGAAGATCTTTTGGCGCACAAGCAGCTGTTCGCCGTCATCCGGGGCAAGGAAAAATCCGCCCTCGGCAGGATCGGCGAAATGTTCGGCCACGGCTTTCATGAGTTCCACGGCCCGGCGCAGATAGGCCGTGTCGAAGACGGTTTGGTAGAGTTCCACCAGTCCCCAGGCCAAAAAGACGTAGTCGTCGAGAAGTCCGTCGATGGCCGCCTCGCCGTCCCGCAGGCGGTGGAGCAGGCGGCCGTTTGGCATCGCCAGCCGGGACAGCAAGGTCTCGGCGGCGGTCACGGCCCGCCCGGCCAGTTCCTCGTCGTCAAAGGCCCGGGCGGCCTTGGCCAGGGCGGCCAGCATGAGCCCGTTGTTGTCGGTGAGCACCTTGTCGTCGCAAAGGGGGCGCACGCGCTTTTCCCGTTCGGCGAGCAGGACGCGCCGGCAGCCCTCCAGGCGCTCGGCCAGGGCCTCGGCCGTCAGACCGAGCTTGGCCGCCGCCTCGTCCAGGGGGCGGGGCAGATGAAGGATGTTGGCGCCGGTGGTCTCGCCGGTCGCTTCGTCGTGGGCGTTGCCCTCCTCGGTCGCGCCCATGGCCGCCATGACCAAGGCGGCCTCGTCGCCGAGCAGTCGGCGCAACTCGGCCGCCGACCAGACGTAGAATTTGCCTTCGACGCCTTCGCTGTCGGCGTCCTCGGCGCTGTGGAAAAGGCCCTCAGGGCTGGTCAGGTCGCGACGGACGTATTCGAGGATCTCCAGGGCCATGGTCTTGTGCGCGACGTCGCCGGAAGCCTGGTAGGCCTCCACGCAGGCCATGACGGTCAGGGCCTGGTCGTAGAGCATCTTTTCGAAATGGGGCAAAAACCAATGCGCGTCGGTGGCGTAGCGGTGCAGGCCAAAGCCCACGTGGTCGTAGACGCCGCCCCGGCGCATGGCGGCCAGGGTCCGGCAGGCCATGTCGCGGCACGAAGCGTCGCCAGTGCGGCGGTATTCACGCAGCAAAAAGAGCAGATTGTGGGGAGAAGGGAATTTGGGCGCGCCGCCGAAGCCGCCGTTTCGGGCGTCGAAGATGCCGGACAGCTGCGCCCGGGCCGCGTCGAGGACCGCCTCGCCGGGTTCGGCCGAGGCCGCGCCGGCCGCGGCTGCCAGCTGTTCGCGCACGGCGTCCATGATCTGGCCGGCGTTATTGACCACCGCTTGCCGGTTGCCCTTCCAGGACATGTGCACGCGCTGGAGCAGCTCGCGCAGCCCGGTGCGGCCGTAGGCGGATTCCTTGGGGAAATAGGTGCCGGCGAAAAAGGGCTCCTTGTCCGGGGTGAGAAACACGGTCAACGGCCAGCCGCCCCGGCCGGTCAGGGCATGGCACACGCTCATGTAGAGGGTGTCGAGGTCGGGCCGCTCCTCGCGGTCCACCTTAACGGGCACCACCACGGCGTTTATGAGAGCCGCGATGTCCTCGTCCTCGAAGGATTCGCGCTCCATGACATGGCACCAATGGCAGGTGGAGTAGCCGATGGACAACAGCACGGGCTTGTCCTCGGCCCGGGCCTTGGCAAAGGCTTCCTCGCCCCAGGGGAACCAGTCCACGGGGTTGTGGGCATGTTGCAAGAGGTAGGGGCTTTTCTCCCGAATCAGCCGGTTGGGGGCGCGGTTTTCCATGACAAATCTCCTCCCGTGGCGGCAAAATAGCATCGGCCGGCGTTTTTGCAAGGCCAACGCTTGGCGCGCCGCTCTCCTTGCGGTTGACGCCCGACACGGGAAGTCGCATATGCATGGCAGGATTCCCGTCATGGACCACAACCTCCGACGTCAGGGGAGAAAGCGCCATGCAAGCGAAAAAAGCGCTCATCATATCCGCCGACCTGTTTGAGGATTCCGAACTCCTCTATCCCCTCTACCGCCTCCAGGAAGCCGGCTTCCAGGTGGACGTGGCCGCGCCGGCGGCCGGGGCCATCACCGGCAAACACAACTACGCGGTCACCGCCAATCTGGCCGTGGACGCCGTGGAGTCGGCCGGCTCCTGCGGCTACAGCCTGCTCGTGCTGCCCGGCGGCAAGGCTCCGGCCGCGTTGCGCGGCATTGCCAAGGTCATCGACATCGTCAACGACTTCGCCTCCTCGGGCATCCCCATGGCCGCCATCTGCCACGGCCCGCAGATCCTGGTCACGGCCCGATTGCTTCGCGGCAAGCGGGCCACCTGCTACACCACCGTGGCCGACGAGCTGCGGGAAGCCGGCGCGCTCTACGAAGACGCGCCCGTGGTGGTGGACGGCAACCTCATCACCTCCCGCATCCCGGCCGACCTGCCCCACTTCATGCGCGAGGTCATGAAGAAGGCCGGCTAGGATGCGCCCCTTTGGCGATGCGATCATATCGTGAAGAGCAAGCGTTGGGTTTGGAGTGCTGCCTGGCAACGCCCTAGGCTAGCTTTAAGGACGGCCCCAGGGGCTCGCGCGCCACAAACCACGGCATGGTTCCGGAAAACCCCGCCTGCAGGGCCAGGGAGTCAAAGACGCCTTGCCTGGCCTCGGACGCGCCCGGCATGAAGACCATGCGGCCAAGGCCGATCCAAGGCCGCGCGCCTGCCCGTCCCGGCCCCGGGTTGCCTCGGGCCTGTTGGCGCGGTAATGGCTGCCGTGTTCCCCAAGCCGGAGGCAGCAAGCCATGACCCAAAACGTTTTTTTCGACCGCGTCGCCAGTTATGACGACCCCGGCCTGCCGGCCAAGGCGGCCGCCCTCCTCGAAGCCGCCGGCTGCCCGGTCGGGCCGGGATGCGCGGCGCTGGTCAAGCCCAATCTGGTCGCGCCGCGAAACCCGTCGCTGTCCTGCTCCCATCCGGCCGTGGTCCGGGCCGTGTGCCTGGCCCTTATCGAACGCGGCGCGCGCGTGGTCGTGGCCGATTCCCCGGCCTTTGGCACCGGCCGCATCGTGGCCAGGCTGGCCGGCTTCGAGGAAGTCCTGGCCGGGCTGCCCGTAACCATCCGCAGCCTGGACAGGCCCCGGCGGCTGTCCCTGTCCGGCGGCGGCCACATCGGCCTGTCGCGCGTGGCCGAGGAGGCCGACCACATCGTCAATCTGGCCCGGCTCAAGTGCCATGACCAGATGGGCATGACCCTTTGCGTCAAAAATTTCTTCGGCTGCGTCTGCGGCTTTCGCAAATCCCTGGCCCATCAGACCCTGGGCAAGGACTATGACCGCTTCGCCGCCATGATCCTGGACGTTTTCGCCGCCCTGCCGCCGTCCACCTCGATCCTCGACGGCATAACGGCCATGCACAAGGCCGGGCCGGTGGGCGGCGAACCCTTCGACATCGGCCTGCTTGGCGCATGCGCCAATCCCGTGGCCCTGGACACGGCCGTGTACGCCGCCCTGGGGTTGACGCCGGAGCGCATTCCGCTGTGGCGCGCGGCCATGGCCCGGGGAATGGCCGGAACCGATCCGGCCGAACTGGTTTTCCCTTTGCTTTCGCCAGACGATTTCCGCTTCGAGGGATTTGTGGTGAAGCCCGACCTGGCACCCCTGGCTTTCGAAGCCAAACGCTTCGTGCGCGGGCGGCTCAAAAGCCTGATGATCACCCTGCGCGGCGGGCGCTGAGGCATGGCGGCCATGGCTGAGGTCACGCGCTGCCGCCATGTGGCGGCCGGGCAAGTCCAGGGGGTGGGCTTTCGACCCTTTGTCTACCGCCTGGCCTTAGAACTTGACCTTTCGGGCTGGGTGCAAAACACCCCGGAAGGCGTGGTCATTGAGACGGAGGGTCCGGATGAGGCGGTTTCCGCCTTCGGCCGCCGTTTGCCGGCCGAACTGCCGCCCCTGGCCCGGCTGCTGGCTTTTTCGGCGACCCCCGTGCCGCCTGTCGGCGAAACCGGCTTTCGCATCCTGACCAGCGCGCCGGGCAGCGGCCACGACGTGCTCATAAGCCCCGACGTCGCCACCTGCCCCGATTGCCTGGCCGACATGGCCGACCCCGACAACCGCCGCCACCGCTACCCCTTCACCAACTGCACCAACTGCGGCCCCCGCTACACCATCACCCGGCGCGTGCCCTACGACCGGGAAACCACCTCCATGGCCTGCTTTCCCCTGTGTCCGGACTGCGCCGCCGAGTACGCCGACCCGGCCGACCGGCGCTTCCATGCCCAGCCCAACGCCTGCCCGGCCTGCGGCCCGTCCCTGTGGCTGGCCGACGGGACCGGCGTGGTCCTTGAACGCGGAACGGCAGCCGTCGCCATGCTCGCCGCCCAGCTGGCCGACGGCCAGATCGCGGCGGTCAAGGGGTTGGGCGGCTTCCATCTGGTCTGCGACGCTTGCAATGCAGATGTTGTGGCCGAACTGCGCCGACGCAAGAGCCGGCCGAGCAAGGCCCTGGCCGTCATGGTCCCGGACCTGGAAACCGCCGCCCGCCTGGGCCAGGTCGGACCGGCCGCCTCGAAACTCCTTGGCGGCACGGCACGGCCCATCTGCCTGCTGCCGGCCCGGGTCGGCAGCGTACTGGCCCCGAACGTCGCCCCGGACGTGGCCGAAATCGGCGTCATGCTGCCTTATACGCCGCTCCACCATATTCTGCTGGCCGACTTCGCCGCCGCTGTCGGCTCCGGCCGGCCGGCCGCCCTGGTCATGACCTCGGGCAACGCCGGGGGCGATCCCATTTGCCTGGGCAACCGCGAGGCCCTTGCCCGCCTGGCGCATCTCGCCGACGTCTGGCTGCTCCACAACCGCGACATCCTGATCCGCACCGACGATTCCGTGGTCCGCCCCCTGGAAGCGGCCGAAGCCGAGGCGGCCGGCGCGCCGACCCTGTTCTTGCGCCGGGCCAGGGGCTACGTGCCAACGCCCATTCGGCTGGCCCGAAGCGGCCCGGAGGTTGTGGGCCTTGGCCCCATGCTCAAGGCCACGGTCTGCCTGACCAAGGGCGACCAGGCCTTTGTCAGCCAGCACATTGGCGATCTGGAGGATCTGGCCGCCCTGCGTTTTTATGAGGAAACCCTGGAGCATCTTCTCGGCGTGCTCGGTGTGACGCCCAAGCTGTGCGTGGCCGATCTCCACCCGGATTATCCGAGCACGGCCCTGGCCCTGGAACAGGGCCGCTGGCCGATCATCCGACTGCAACACCACGTGGCCCACATCCACGCCGTGCTGGCCGAGCATCAATGGGACGAACCGGCCCTCGGCCTGGCCCTGGACGGCGTGGGCCTGGGCGAGGACGGCACGCTGTGGGGCGGGGAATGCCTGCTCGTCGATCCGGCGGGCCTGACCCACCAGCGCCTGGGTCACTTCTCGCCCATGGCCCTGCCCGGCGGCGACGCGGCCGTACGCCAGCCCTGGCGCATCGCCCAGGCCTGCCTATATAGCCTGAAGGAAACCGTCGATGACGGCCCGATCCGGCCCTGGATGGCGGCTCACGGCCCGGCTTCACGTCTGGTCGGACAGATGTTGGCCAAAAATCTGAACTGCCCCATCACGACCAGCTGCGGCCGACTCTTCGACGCCGTGGCCGCTGTAACCGGCCTGTGTCTGGAAACGACCTATGAAGGCCAAGCGGCGATATTGCTGGAACGCGCCCAGGATCTGACCGAGTACCGGCCTTACGAGTGCCCGCTTTTGGCCGACCGGACGCCGGCCGTCCTCGACACGAGCACGCTTTTTGCTCAGGCGGCGGCCGACGCGATCCGAGGCGTGGCGGCCGGAGGCATTGCCCGGCGTTTTCACCTGGGCCTTGTGGCCGGGCTGACGCGGCTGGCGGCGGCCATGGCTCGGGAGACGGGCATTGGCGCCGTGGCTCTTGGGGGCGGCGTCATGCAGAACCGAACCCTGGCCCTGCGTCTTCCCGAGGCGCTTCGAGCCGCCGGAATGCAACCGCTGGCGCATCGGCGCATGCCGGCCAATGACGGTTGCATCAGTCTGGGCCAAGCGGCCTTTGGCTTGAGGCAGTTGGCGACTAACAATTAGCAAAACAAATAATTACACGAGCATGCATCAGATAAAAATATAGATCGTTTTGGTATAAATTATTGACAAGAAGAGTCTCCCCGAGTAGGCAACAGCCGCGTGCCTGAGATGGGTCCATTCCCTTGCCGCACGAAATCGAATCCATTCCATCAAAAAAGCAGCCGGGACATCGTCGTCAGCCAGCACGAGGTTGAGCTCTGCAATTGTTTCGAAAAAGATGAAGATACAAGATTCTTTATTGTTGTGTTCCGACCGAATACGGCACAGTTATGAAATATTCCGACATCAGAAGCCGTAGTCACAAAATATACAACAACATATACCGTTTGGCGATATTCTATGCAATTCTGCTACGTTGCTGCCAAGTCCTTGACACACTTTTGTATTAGGTCTATTTTTAAAAAAAGCATATGTGGATTTACAAAAAAAAGGAATCCTACATTAACTTACCTAAAAAATAGTTTATACTGCATGCAAATGCAACAACAATATTATCACAATATCGCCAATGTTAAATTATTATCATTTTTCAATTTTTTAACAACTAACTGAAAAACAGTGAAATAGCCGCGCGCTACAGTCCTGTTATCCCCATGTATTTCGAGAGAGACGACTTTTCAGATATCGCAATGGAGGCGAGATGGATAACGAAAAAACACTTCAGGACATGATCAATCGCTTTGACGAGGCGTTTGACCGCATCAAGAAAGCGACAGGAATGCGTACCCAGGTGGAGATCGCCAAGATGCTGGACATCAGACAGTCCAGCATTTCCGATGCCAAAAGGCGCCAATCCATACCGGACAGTTGGCTGATAAAGCTGTATCAGATCTACAACCTCAACCCCAACTGGATCCTTGATGGCGAGATGCCCCAGTTCCTCGGCGAACAACGTGGAGGAGCTTTCCCGGTCAAAGAACCCGCCGAAGCCTATGGACGCAAGCCCAAACACCATCAAATGCCGGTGTATTCCATGACGCCGGACAATGTGGACCAGCCAGGCCTTTGGCAGGAACGTCCAGTGGAGTTCTTGAGCGTCCCGGATCAGTTGCACCGCCCGGGCCTGCTTGTGGTCCGCATGGACGAGAGCGATATGGAACCCGTCATCCAGCGCGGCGCGTATGTCGGCATCGACAGGGACCGTAAGGCCGTGCGCTCCGGCATGCTCTACGCGCTGGACATGCCCGTCGAGGGATTGATCATTAAGAAAGTGCTTCACGACGCCGAAAACGCCCGCCTTGTGCTGCGCTCCGAAAACACCAAATTCACCGACCAGTTGTTGCCGGCCGAAAACGCCGCTGATCGCGTCGTTGGGCGTGTCGTCTGGGTGATGCAGGCGGTTTAACCCACGATTTTGCGAACGCGCCGAGCGGGCAGCGCCCTGCTGAAACGCGACTTGCCCCACGTAACTGACACGCATTCTACACGACAAAATGCGAGCCTGGCCTTCATGACTCAAAGGCATGCTGTTGCCGGGAGCAGGCTCGCCTCTTTGTCGTTTTCACAGACGGTCATGCAACCGATGTTGCAGATATGCCAAACAATATTGTCAATACTTTCTGTTCCCTGCCAAGAGGCGCTTCCTCCTTCAGCGCGTGGCGCCTTTTTTGGCGTCTTGCCGCTGGCAACGCACCACAATGTCTTTTGCGACGGGGCATTGACGGCTGCCTTGATGACATGTAAATTTTATCGGTAACTTATGTACTACTTTTTATTATAGATTAATTTTTACGCCAACCCTTTAGGAGGTTGCGTGAAGCCGGACAATTTCGAGGATGCCTACGCCAGGATTCAGGCCGCCACCAGGGCCAAAACCCAGACGGAGATCGCCGCCATTTTGGGCATCAAGCAGTCCAGCATCTCCGACGCCAAAAAAAAGAACACCATCCCGGACGGTTGGCTGGTCACCCTTTACAGGATGTTTTTTCTCGAACCGGACTGGATACTGTACGGACAGCTCCCGGCCGTGCGCCGGGAAAGCGGCGCTGCCGCCGATTGCGTCCGGGAAACCGCCGTGGCCTATGTCGCGCCCCCAAGCCGCGTCACGGTTTACGCCATGAGTCCCACCGATCCCCATACCCAAGCCTGGATTCGCGAGCCATTGGAGACCCTTCCCCTGTTTGAAGCCTTGCGCCGGCCAAATCTGCTTGTCGTGCGCATGGACAACGCCAGCATGGAGCCCACCGTTCGCCGCGGCGCTTACGTTGGCATCGACTGCGACGATGGGCGGTTGCGCAGCGGCGACATCTACGCCCTGGACATCCCGGGCGAAGGGCTGGTCATCAAACGCATTCACCGCGATCTGGAAAACCAGCGGCTTGAGCTTGGCGCGGACAATCCGCTCCACAAGTCCATCACCCTTCCCTTGGATAATCCCGGCCTGACCTCCATCGGCAAAGCCGCCTGGGTCATTCAGGAGCTCTAGCCTCCTCCCGCCCGACACCTTGGGTGCGCTCCCAGACTGGGCGCACTTTTGGCTGTCCAAGTTCAATCATTTGTCAATATATTAATTTACAAACAGGTATAGACATCGTATTCTTGAATGGTCCATGCCGGATTCGTACCGGCGGGAACCACGCAGGAAAAAACCCAATGCCCAACCCGTTGCCCCATAATCATCTCTCGCCCCAGCTCTTTTCCCGCGAAGTCCCGGTCTTCGCCATGAACAGCCTGGACCCCAAAACCGGGGCCTGGACGCCAACCGTCATGGAAACCATAGAAATCGCCGAGAGTCTCACCCGACCGCACTTGCTTGTCGTGCGCATGGAAGACGCCGGCATGGAGCCCGTCATCCGGCGAAAGGCCTATGTCGGCCTGGACCGCGACGACGTGACGGCGCGAAGCGGCGAGATCTACGCCCTGGCTATCCCCGGGGAAGGTTTGGTCATCAAACAGGTGGAACGGGACAGCGCCGAGCAGCGCCTGCGGCTTGTGTCCACGTCGCCCCGCCATCCCGTGCGGTCCCTGACCCAGGGCGGCCGCGACTACGTGGTCATCGGCCGGGTCGTCTGGGTCATCCAGGATCTTTAGCGGTCCGTCCGCCCGACGGCTATTCCCGGTCATAGCGCCGGGCCGCAGGATCGAAGCAGAACTGGCAGCCCGGCGGCAAAAGCCATCGCACCAGGGCCAAGCCGGCCGCAAAGCCACCTACATGGGCCCAAAAGGCCACCGCCGCCGCCTGCCCTTCCACGGCCGTGCCGGCCAGCCCCGAAAAGAGTTGCACGAGAAACCACACGCCCAAAAACACCACCGCCGGCAGGTCCACGATCCAGGGAATGATGATGATGGGAATGAGCGTCGTCACCCTGGCCTTGGGGAACAGCCGGAAATACCCACCCATGACCCCGGCGATGGCCCCGGACGCGCCGATGACCGGCACGGGCGCGCTCCAGTTGAAGACCACGTGCACCGCCGCCGCCATCACGCCGCACAGGATGTAGAAGATCAAAAAACGCAGCGATCCCAGCGCTTCTTCCACGTTGTCGGCAAATATCCACAGCACCCACATGTTGAGCAGGTAATGCAGCCACCCGCCGTGCAGGAACATGTAGGTGAGAAACGACAGCCAGCCGCCCTCGGGATAGCCCACCCGGGCGGCGTAGCTCGGGTGGGTGAAGCGGGCCGGGACAATGCCGTGGATGTGCACGAATTCAAACAGCACGCGCTCGCCAAGGAGCTGCTGGTAGAGAAACACCGCCGTGCACAGGCCAATGAGCGTCCAGGTGACCAGGGGCGGCTTGGTGCTCGGCACGTTGTCGCGCAGGGGAATCACGGCGCGTCCTCGCCCCCAGGCCGGGACGGTGCATAGCCGGCGGCCACGAGGGCGGCCAAGCGGGCGGCAGCATCCTGGCGTCGCAGAGCGGCCAGTCCGGCCAGAAGCCGCCGGGCGGCTCCGGCCAAGTCCTCGGGCCGGCCGGCGTTGTCCACCACGAACCGACACTTGGCCAGTTTGCGGTCCTGGGGCCACTGCCAGCCGTCCATGCGGGCCGTAAGTTCCTCGGACCAGCCTCGTTTCTCGGCCAGCCGGGCCAGTCGCACGGCCGGGTCGCAGCGCACGCCAACGACCAGATCCACGACCTCGCCCGGCAGCCAGCCGGCTTCAAACAGCAGCGGCACTTCGGCAAAGACGGCCCGGGCGGCGGCATGGTCATCCAAAAAGCCCAGCAGCTCGCCCTTGACCAGCGGATGGACCAGATCGCACACCTCGCGCCGGAAGCGGTCGCTGGCTTCCATACGCGCCAGCAACCATGCCTTGTCCACGCCTCCGTCGGCCGCCAGGGCCTCGGGACCGAAACGCCGGGCCAGCATGTCCGCGCCGTGCCCCCCGGGGGCGTACAGGGCGGCCACGGCCGCGTCAGCGCAAAACGTCGGATGGCCGGCCTGGGCGAAGTGGGCCAGCAGCGACGACTTGCCGCAGCCCGGCATCCCGACCAGTCCCACCCGCTGGCAGCGCCGGCCGAGCATGAGCAGCAACCGCCAGAAATCGGCCGGCGGCGGCTGGCAAAAGGACAATTCCTCGCCCGTGCCCGGATGGCTGAAAGCCAGCTTCCAGGCGTGGAGCATCTGGCGTTTGGCCAGCCGGGCCATGGCCCCGCCGCGCCGGGTCCAGTCCGAGTGCTGGCGCGCGCCGTACACCGCGTCGCCGACAATGGGATGGCCCATGGCGGCCATATGGACGCGTATCTGATGGGTGCGGCCGGTGGCGATGGCCACTTCGAGCAGGCTGGCCGTGCCGTCGGGCGCGGTCCAGGCCAGCTTCCAGGAGCTCTTGGCCTCGCGGCCGCCCTTGGCCGTCACGGCCATTTTGGTGGGATGCTTGGGATCGCGGCCGATGGGCAGCTCAATGACTCCGTCGGGCCGTTCGGGGCGGCCATGGACCAGGGCCAGGTAGGTCTTGGACACGCGCCGCTCGGCGAAATCGGCGGCCAGGGCCAACCGGGCCGATTCGGTCGTGGCGACCAGGAGCAAGCCGGAGGTGTCCTTGTCCAGGCGGTGGACGATGCCCGGGCGGTCGCCGGCCATGGCCCGCATGTCTGGAAAATGGTGCAGCAGCCGGTTGACCAGGGTGCCTTCCGGCTGGCTCGGGGCCGGATGGATGGTCAGGCCGGCCGGTTTGTTGAGCACCAGCACGTCCCCGTCCAGATAGAGCAGTTTGAGTTCGCCGTCCTCGGCCTTGGCTTCGCTCGGCGTTTCGGGCAGGCGCAGGGTGAGTTCCTCGCCGCCGCGAAGCTTCAGCCCCGGCTTGCGGCAGATTTCCCCATCGACCAGGGCCAGCCCGGCCTCGATGGCGGCTCGGACCTTCCCCCGGGAAATACCCTTATCCGCCAGCCGGGCGCTCCAGAAAGCGTCCAAACGAGTTCCGGCGGCATCCGCTACGGCCGTAAAGGCCCCTTCCTCGGTCAATATGGCGTCGTTTTCGGTCATGGTTCCTTGATACAGGCGGTCCGGCGAAAAGTCGAACAGGACCAGAGGCGGCGACGCGCCGGGATTTGCAGCCGGGACGAGCCTGGGGTAGCCTGGCTGGCAACAACTTCGCCAAGGAGCGTTCATGCAAGCGGTGGTTTTCGAAAACGGCGCGGCGCGGCTGACGGAGCGTCCCCGGCCCGAACCCGGCCCGGACGAGGCGCTTGTCCGGGTGCGGCTGGCCGGGGTGTGCAACACCGATCTGGAGCTGTTGCGCGGCTACATGGGCTTTGCCGGCGTGCCCGGCCACGAGTTCGTGGGCGAGGTGGCGGCCGCGCCGGGCCGGCCGGAGCTGGTCGGCCGGCGGGTCGTGGCCGACATCAACCTCGGCTGCGGCGTCTGTCCCCGATGCCTGGGCGGCGATCCACGCCACTGCCCGGACCGCGTGACCCTCGGCATCGCCGGCAAGGACGGCGCGTTCGCCGAATACGTGACGCTGCCCACCCGGGCCGTCCACGTCGTGCCCGATGGCGTCAGCGACCTGGAGGCCGTTTTCGCCGAGCCCCTGGCCGCCGCCCTGGAGCCCGGCCAACAGCTGCATCTGACGGCCCGGACCAAAACGCTGGTCCTTGGCGACGGCAAGCTTGGCATTTTGACCGCCTGCGCCCTGCGCCATCTCGTGCCCGGCCTCGTCCTTGGCGGCAAACACGCCGCCAAGCTCGCCGTCGCCGCCGCCCAGGGCGTAACCACGCGCCAGGGCGACACGGCCGAGGCGCTGGTCCAAGGATTATTGCAGGAATACGGCCGCTTCGACGTGGTCATCGAGGCCACCGGCCGGCCCCAGGGCTTGGAAACCGCCCTGGACCTCACGCGGCCCGAAGGGACCGTCGTGCTCAAGACCACCACTTTCGCGCCCACGAGCCTCAACATGGCCCGGGTGGTGGTGGACGAAGTGAGCCTGGTCGGCTCGCGTTGCGGCGACACGGCCCTGGCCCTGGCCTACCTGCGCGACAGGCTGGTGGACGTCGCGCCCCTGGCCGAAGCCACCTACCCCCTGGCCGCGTTCCAAACCGCCCTGGACCACGCGAGTCGGCCCGGAGCCATGAAGGTGATCGTGGACATGGACGTGGACGGGGAGAAGAATGCCTCCGGCGGCCAAAGGGGCTGAGCCCCTTTGGGAACCCCACCTGGGGAACGAAAGATGGCCGGAGGTTAGACGTCGAGAAGGGATTTGCGGGTGGCCGTCTCCCGGGTCAGGCCGCCGAACAAGGCGGCGAAGGCTTCCGGCGACAGGATCGTGATGCCCAGGGCTTGCGCCTTGGCCAGCTTGGAGCCGGGCTCAGCCCCGGCCACCAGATAGTCGAGCTTTTTGGACACCGAGCCGACCACGACGCCGCCGGCCGCCTCCACCAGCTTCTGGGCCGCCTCGCGGGTCAGGTCCGGCAGCGCGCCGGTGAAAAGAAACCGCTTGCCGGTCAGGGCCGTCTGAACGGCCGGCGTGTTCGGCTTGATCTCGCCCACCGGCCATAAGCCGATCCCCTTGAACCGCTCCAAGAGTTCCCGGTTGGCCTCGTTGGCAAAAAATTCCCGTATGGAACCGGCCACTTCCGGGCCGATGTCGGGCAGGGCCGTGAGTTCCTCGGCCGTGGCCGCACCCAGGGCGTCGAGATCGCGGAAATGCCCGGCCAGGGTCCGGGCCGTGCGCGTGCCCACCTGCCGGATGCCCAGGGCCGCGACGAGCTTGGCCAGCGTGGCCGATTGCCTGGCTGCGGCAACGGCGGCCACGAAATTGGCGGCCGACTTCTCGGCCATGCGCTCCAAGGGGAGCAAGTCCGCCTCGGTGAGCTCGAACAGATCGGCCGGGCTTTTGACCATGCCCTTGTCGATGAGCGCCGCCACCCACTTGGCCCCCAGGCCCTCGATGTCCAGGCCGGACTTGGACACGAAATAGCTGATGCCCCGGCGCAGCATGGCCGGGCAGGCCAGATTGACGCAGCGCCAGGCCGCTTCCCCCTCGCCGCGAACGGCGTCCGAACCGCAAGACGGGCAGACATGGGGGAAGTCGTACGGTTCGGCCTCAGCCGGACGCTTGTCCTCCACCACCCGCACCACTTCCGGGATGACGTCGCCGGCCCGGCGCACCACCACCGTGTCGCCCGGCCGCAGGTCCTTGGCCTTGATCTCGTCCTCGTTGTGCAGCGTGGCCCGGGAGACCGTCACCCCGGCCAGACTGACCGGCTCCAGGATGGCCACCGGCGTGAGCACGCCGGTGCGGCCCACCTGGACCTCGATGCGCGACAGCACGGTCTCGGCCTCGTGGGCCGGAAATTTGAGGGCCACGGCGAAGCGCGGGGCGCGGTCGGTGAAGCCCAAGGCCTCCTGCAAGGCCAGGCTGTCTACCTTCACCACCACCCCGTCGATCTCAAAGGGCAACTCCTGGCGCTGCCGGCCCATGGCCTCGAAATAGGGATAGACCTCGTCAGCCGTGACCACTTTGCCCTGGCCGGCCACGGGCAGGCCCAGGGCCTTAAGGCCAGCCATGACCGCGCTGTGGCTGACCCAGCCCGGCCCGGCCAGGCCGTCGCCCCAGTCCTGGCTGCCCACGGCGTAGGTGAAAAACGTCAGCGGCCGGGTGGCCGAGATGCGCGAATCGAGCTGGCGCACCGAACCGGCGGCGGCGTTGCGGGGATTGGCGAAGACCTTGCCCCCCTGCTCCCGCTGGCGTTCGTTGAGCTCGTAGAAATCCTGCCGGGTCATGACCACTTCGCCGCGCACTTCGAGCAGGCGCGGCACGGGCAAGCCGGCCCGGGCGGCATGGGGACGCAGGTCTAGGGGGACGTTGCGCACCGTGCGCACGTTTTCCGTCACGTCCTCGCCCACCTCGCCGTCGCCGCGCGTGAGCGCCCCGGCATAGACGCCGTTTTCGTAAAGGATTTCCAGGGCCAGCCCGTCAAACTTGGGATCGACCCAAAACGTCGGCGCGTCGAAGGCCACGCCGTCGCGCTCCAGCTTGTTGGCCGCCCGGGTCACGAAGTCCCGCCATTCCTCCTCGGCCATGGCATTGTCCAGGCTGTACATGCGCAGCCGATGGGGCCGGGAGGCGAAACCGTCCAGCACCGCCCCGCCCACCCGGCGCGTGGGCGAATTGGGATCGGCAAGCTCGGGATGGGCTTCTTCCAAGGCCCTCAGTTCCCGGTACAGGGCGTCGTAGGCCGCGTCCTCCACCGAGGGGTCGTCCAGGACGTAGTAGCGGTAGTCGTATTCGTGGATCAGGTCACGCAGTTCGCGCAGACGCGCGGCGGGATCAATGGTGCTCACGGCAATCACCCTTATCGGTCACAATCTTCCAATCGGTTAAGCCCGGCGTCGCCGTTGAAAATCACCTGCCACAGCCGCTCAAAGGCATGGCCGGTGTTGGCGGCGTCGTCGGGGTCGGCGGCGACGATGGCCAGGGCGCGGCGGTAAAAGGCCAACGGCCGGGCCAGGATGCGTTGCCGGGACACGAAAAACATGCCGGCCGGGGCCGGCACCAAAAATTGCTCCGGGACCGAGCCGGAAAACAGCCTGGCGTATACCTCGCCCACCGGGATGTCCTGGCCGAAACCCGGCCGATGGCCGTGGCGGGCCGGATCGGCCAGATCGTGGGGCCGGCCCAGACGGTCGCACTTGAGCTTGAAGGCGGCAAATCCCGAAAAATGCAAGCCCAAGCGAGCGTTTTGGCGCACGCGGTCGGCAAAGGCCTGGGGCGTCGTCCCGGGCGGCATGTGCTCGAAGGGCGCGGCCTGGACAAAGGCCGTATGCCCGGCCAGGCTGTCATAGCGCCCGACGATGTGGCTGAGATACGTGTGGCTCTCCCGGCCGATGTTGGGCAGGGCCAGCGCGCCCGGCGCGCCGGACTTGTCGTAGATCGTCACGGCCAAGCCCAGGCCGGCCGTCCAGGCCACGTCTTCCCTATAGCGGGCCACCACGACCTCGATGTCGGGCGCGCTCAAAGGATGGCCCGCAGACCGTCCAGGCCGTCGCTGCGGCCGACTAGGATCATGGTGTCCCCATTCTCCAGCACGGCTTGCGGCTGGGGATTGAAGATCATCTCGCCGCCGGCCTTTTTGATGGCCACGATGATGAGGTTGAAGCGCTGGCGGATCTGGGAGTCGATGAGATTTTTACCCACAACGTCGGAATGGTCGGTGACTTGCAACTCTTCCATTTGCAGGCCAGCGGGACCGGTGCGGCCGGTGAGTTCCAGGAAGTTGACCACCGTCGGGCGCAGCACGGACTGGGCCATGCGCACGCCGCCGTAGAGGTGGGGCACCAGCACCTGATCGGCCCCGGCCCGTTGCAGGCGCTGGGTATGGCCCTGGGCGTCGGCCCGGGCCACGATGCGGATAGCCGGGTTGAGCTGGCGGGCGGTCAGCGTCACGTACACGTTGGCCGCTTCCTGGGTCAGGGCGGCGACCAGGGTCTTGGCCCGCTCCAGGCCGGCGGCCAGCAGCACCTCGTCGGCGGTGGCGTCGCCGGCCACATAGGGCACGCCGTGTTCGTCGAGCAGACGGATGACCTCGGGATTGCTCTCCACAATGACCACAGGCACGTCCTCGGCCAGGATTTCCCGGGCCACGATGGAGCCGATGCGGCCGTAGCCGCAGATGATGACGTGGTCCTTGTAGCCGTCGATGACCTTTTGCATGCGCCGTCTCCCGAGATACTGTTGCAAGCGGCCTTCCACCAGCACCTGGGTGAAGGAGCCGACCAGATAGGCGAAGGCGCCCACGCCGGAGACGATGAGCACCATGGTCAGGATGCGCCCGTTTCGCGACAGGGGATAGACTTCCTGGAAGCCCACCGTGGAAAGGGTGATGACCACTTGGTAGAGGCTGTCGAAAAAGCTCCAGTCCTCCACCCGCATGTAGCCGATCAGTCCAAAGACGAAGACCAGGGCCAGGGCCACGAAACCGCCGATAAGCGGCCCCCAGTGCCCGAGCCGGTTGTTCAGGCGGGCGACATGGCTTCGCAGCCGCATGGTCTTACGGGCGGTCATGGGCTAGCCCATTTCCAACAGCCGCTGGCGCAGGGTCGCGGCCTGATCACGGAACTGGGCCGCTTTTTCGAATTCCAAGGCCTTGGCCGCCTCGCGCATCTCGCGCTCCACCTGCTTGAGTTTTCGTTCCATGGCTTTTTTCGACATGCCGCCGTAGGCCTCGGCTTCCTCATGCACGGCCGCCCCGGCCCCAAGCCCTCCGCCGGCCGTGGCGTAGCCGCCGCCGGAAGAACTCCAGGACCCGGTTTTCTGGTCGCCCTTGGCGTACAGGGAGTCCAGCACGCTGTCCATGGCCTTGACCACGCTACGAGGCGTCAGCCCCGTCTCGCGGTTGGAGGCCTCTTGCTTTTCGCGGCGACGGGCGGTCTCGTCCATGGCCGCGGCCATGGAACGGGTCATATTGTCGGCGTAGAGGATGACCCGGCCGCCGACGTTGCGGGCGGCCCGGCCAAAGGTCTGGATCAGCGAGCGGGTGGAACGCAGGAAGCCTTCCTTGTCGGCGTCGAGGATGGCGACCAAGGATACTTCCGGGATGTCCAGGCCCTCGCGCAGCAGGTTGATGCCGACCAGCACGGAAAATTCGCCCTGGCGCAGGGCCTTGATGATGGCCACCCGCTCCAGGGTGTCGATGTCGGAGTGGAGATAGCGCGAAGTGACGCCCATGGAGTTAAAGTATTCGTTGAGCTCTTCGGCCATGCGCTTGGTCAGGGTGGTGACCAGCACCCGCTCGCCGGCCGCCATGCGGGTCCGACATTCGGCCATGAGGTCGTCCATCTGGCCCTTGGTGGGCCGCACCTCCACTTCCGGGTCGAGCAGGCCCGTGGGCCGGATGATCTGCTCCACCACCACACCTTCGGAGCGGGTCAGCTCCCAGTCGCCGGGCGTGGCCGAGACATAGACGGCCTGGCCGATGCGGCCCAGGAACTCCTCGAAATTGAGCGGCCGGTTGTCCAGGGCCGAGGGCAGGCGGAAGCCGTAGTCAACGAGCGTCTGCTTGCGCGAACGGTCGCCGGCGTACATGCCGCCGATTTGCGGCACGGTGATGTGGGACTCGTCCACGAACAGGATGAAATCCTTGGGGAAGTAGTCCAACAGCGTATACGGCGGATCGCCGGCCTGCCGGCCGTCGAGGTGGCGCGAATAGTTCTCGATGCCGTTGCAGTAGCCCAACTCCTCGATCATTTCGAGGTCCTGCATGGTGCGCATTTCCAGGCGCTGGGCGGCGAGCAGGTCGTTTCGCCCGCGCAGTTCGGTCAGGCGCAGCCGCAGTTCCTCGCGGATGTCGGACACGGCGCGGTTTAAGTTGTCGCGGTCGGAAACGTAGTGGCTGGCCGGAAAAATGATGGCCTTGTCCATGGTCCCGAGCATTTCGCCGGTGAGCGGATCGGTCTCCTGGATGGCTTCCAGCTCGTCGTCGAAAAATTCCAGACGCAAGGCCCGTTCCCGGGCATAGGCCGGGATGATCTCGATGACGTCGCCGCGAACGCGGAACACGCCACGGTGGAAATCGTAGTCGTTGCGCTCGTACTGGATCTCCACCAGCCGGGCCAGCACCTTCTCCATGCCGACCTTTTCGCCCACCGTCAGGGTCAACACCATGCGCTCGTAGTAGTCGCGCGAACCCAGGCCGTAGATGCAGGACACCGAGGCGACAATGAGCACGTCGCGGCGGGTCAGCAGCGAATGGGTGGCGGCGTGGCGCAGCTTGTCGATGTCGTCATTTATCGACGAGTCTTTCTCGATGTAGGTGTCCGTGCGCGGCAGATAGGCTTCGGGCTGGTAGTAGTCGTAGTAGCTGACGAAGTATTCCACGGCGTTGTGGGGAAAAAGCCCCTTGAATTCGCTGTAGAGCTGGGCGGCCAGGGTCTTGTTGGGGGCCATGACCAGGGCCGGGCGGTTGAGCCTGGCCACCACCTGGGCCATGGTGAAGGTCTTGCCCGTGCCGGTGGCTCCAAGGAGCGTCTGGCTCGGCACGCCCTGGTCGAGGTTGCGGGCCAGTTCGTCGATGGCCTGGGGCTGGTCCCCGCGCGGGAGGTATTCGGATTCAAGCTGGAAATGCATGGCGTTTTCTTTTATATCCCCTGGCGACCCAATCCAAGCGAAAACCCTCGCGGCGTCCGGGTCGGCGGCCGCCCGCCGGTCCGGGGACAGCCCATCCCTGCAAGGAGACGCCTCATGGAAATCGATGTCGTTCCGGCGGACTTCCATCTGCCCGTGGACCGGGCCTGGACCGTGTCCATTGTCATCAAAACCTTCAAGGGCCGCAAGGACGTCACCGTCCATCTGTTCCGCCCGGAGTGGGACGCGGAAGAGGTCGAAATCTACGACTGGAACGTGCTTCTCGGCGATCCGGTCGATCCGGACCTGCCCGTCAGCTTCGAGAGCAGCCGCCGGGTGCTGCTCGAAGCCTTCACCGAGGAGGAGCGCGACGCCCTGGTCGAGTATATCAAGACCCGCTACCAGGACAAGGTGTCGGAAGTGCATGCCTGCGCGCTGAACATCCCCATCCCCCTGGGCCTGGTCGCCCTGTCCGAGCTGGCCGAAGGCAAGGACATCGGATTCATCCACTTCGACAAAATCCCGAACTATTCGCTGCCCTTCCCTGTGCGCGGCTTCTATGATCTGAGCCAGCACAAGCCCATCATCGAAGGCTTGGACTAGTTTTTTTCGACGGTTTCGCCTTCCTCAAGTCGTTTCGCGGGGCCGCCCGGGCGGCCCCTTTTCCTGGAGTTTTTCGATGCAAAGCGTGTGTGTTTTTTGCGGTTCGTCGTCCGGGGCCGATCCCCTCTATGTCGATGTCGCCGACCGTCTGGGCAAGCTGCTGGCGGCCGAAGGCATCACCCTGGTCTACGGCGGGGCCTGCGTGGGGCTTATGGGCGCGGTGGCCGACGCGACCTTGGCCGCCGGCGGCAAGGCCATCGGCGTGTTGCCGGATTTCCTGCGCCGCAAGGAGCTGGCCCATCCGCGTCTGACCGAACTTTTTGTGGTGTCGTCCATGCACGAGCGCAAGGCGCGCATGGCCGAGCTGGCCGACGGCTTCATCGCCCTGCCCGGCGGCATGGGCACGCTGGAAGAGTTCTGCGAGATCATCACCTGGGCCCAGCTCGGGCTGCACCAAAAGCCGTGCTGTCTGCTCAACGTCCAGGAATACTACGAGCCGCTGCTGCGCTTCGTCGACCGCATGGCCGGCGAAGGGTTCCTCAAGGAGCAGCAAAAAGGGCTGGTGCTGTCGGCCGACACGCCCGAAAAAGCCCTGGCCGCCATGCGGGGGTTCGAGCCGGTGATCGTGCCCAAATGGGTGGATCGGAAGGAGCGGGCGTAGACAGCAATAAATCAATATACGTATATTTTAAATTTATATACATATAAATATTGACAAGTATTTATATGTACCCTAGTTTCTCCGCAAACACCTGCGGAGGAATGCCTGTGAACAAAACCGTATTGAATGTTGTTCTCATTATAGGCACATCGTTCATCGCATTGGCATATAAAAATAATATTATAACCAACTCGCTCTCTTGGTTGATTGACGCAGATTATGTACATGCCTTAGTAACATCAACTCTGTATATTGCTTCATTTAGATTTATTATTTTATTATATGACAAATACTTGTTCCACATTATCCACCAGAACGCCTGGATAGGAGGGGATTGGGTATATTATTTGAGAAACGAAGACAAATCCATCGAACTATACGGCATATTTCAAGTCAAGCAAGGCGTGAGTGGCATATCTATTTCAAATGGAAGCGTGTGGTATTGTTCGGAAGAACCCTCTGAAGGGAATGCCAGAGGGGTTTGGAACTCAACAATGGCTGAAATTTCCAACAACGATTTTTCCTTTGTATTCGACCACCATACCTTGAGAAAGATGGAAAAACCAATAACTAAATCTATTGAAGACAATGCCCATATACTTGGATTTGCTGAGTTGAAAATTAGCCGAAAAAAGGCGTCGCTCTGCAGAACACTCACAAAGAACATTCAAATTGAAATGTCTGGCCCATATTATGATTTACGAGAAATGGCTGGCAGCAAAGGATTTATTTACGCTTCCTACACACCGACAAACAAAACAGCTACACAAGGAAAGCTAGCTTACGAATACGCAAAAACAATGCGTACTCAACTCAACTAGCACTACCCGCTCGCATTGCATACAGCGACGAGGACGACTGTTTTGTCGGGCACATTGCCGGCATCAGCGACATCGTCGGATTTCACGGCGAAACCGTACAGCAGATGCGCGACGCCTTCCGCGAAGCCGTGGACGACTATCTTGCGACCTGCGCCAAGGCCGGACTTGAGCCGAAAAAGCCCTACTCCGGCAAGATCATGCTGCGCGTCTCGCCGGAATTGCACGCCAAAGCGGCCATGATCGCCGCCGCCCAAGGCAAAAGCCTCAACGCCCTGGCCAGCGAGGCTTTGGAGCAGATTGCTTCAGGTTTATAATAACATAGCGTTGCTTAATACTGCGGGAAGCGGGTATTATCATCCGTGCGTGCGTGCCATCAACGGCCGCAACGCGCACAGGATGGGAACGCTCATGACAGACGCATCAAGTCAGCAGCCGGTCAAACAAGTCCGCTCCACGCGCCAGGACTTCGACGGTCCGGAGGATTTTACCAGCACCGAAGAGGCCTTGGCGTACTACAAGGCCGAGTATATGCGGTTGAAGGCGATCATTGCTTTGCAGAAGGGGAAGATTCGCAAGTTGATCTCCGCCTGAGCGCTCCCCGGCTTTGTCGTAAAGCCATCCCTCAAACGACCATCGGCAATATCGAAAATTGTTTGCATTTATGCAGGGAATTTATATCCTGTCATTGATGCAAACAACAAATTTCAAAGATGCCGAGCTTTACTACATGCTCGGACAGGACAGCCTTCGGCATGACCGTCTTGCCGAGGCGGTTGACTTCTTTTCTCAGGCAATCAGCGAGAATTCTCTTCTCGGAGAAGCCTATACCACTCGGGGAATCTGTTATCACCGCCAAAAGAAATTCGATTTGGCCCTTGAGGATATGCAGGCGGCTGCCGCGCTGGGGCAGGAAGACGCCGAGCTCTATATCAACCTCATCAAGAAAGGCCGAGAAAAAAGAAAACCAACGATGGGAGATCTCTGGGTCCATGAAATACGCCCAATTGACACCGACGGAGACAGTATCTTCAGTCAGATCATTTTAGACTTGTGTTTCGCGTTGGATATTATTGACAAATAAGGCATCGATTAGCAGCCTGCCGACAGCTCCCACTTCCCCACTATCCCCTCCTCTTCCCGTGCGGCTTCCAGCCGCCGCAAAAACTCATTCCTTCGTACTGGCGTCGCGCCGAAGCGCAGCAGATGCCCCGTCGCCTGCTGGCAGTCGATGAAGCGGAATTCGTGGCGGTCCAGAAAACGGCATAGCGTCACGAAGGCCACTTTCGAGGCGTCGGTGACCCGGTGGAACATGGATTCGCCGAAAAAGGCCTTGCCGATGGCCACGCCGTAGGCCCCGCCCACGAGTTCGCCGTTTTGCCAGGCTTCCACGCTGTGGGCGTGGCCGGCGGCGTGGAGGCGTTCGTAGCCTTCGATCATGTCCGGCACGATCCAGGTGCCGTTGTCGGCGTCGCGGGGGACGGCGGCGCAGCCGCGAATGACGCCGGCGAAATCCGTGTCCAGGGTGACGGTGAACTTGCCCGAGCGGATGGTGCGCTCCAGGCGCTTGGACACCCGCACATGGCCGGGCACGAGGATGGGGCGCGGGTCCGGCGACCACCACAGGATGGGGCTTTCGTCGTCGTACCAGGGAAAGATGCCTCGCCGGTAGGCGGCCAGCAGCCGCGTGACGCTCAGGTCGCCGCCGACGGCCAGCAAGCCGCCCGGTTCGGCCAAGTGGGGGCTGGGGAACACCGGTTCGTCGATGAGGGCAAAAACAGGCATGGCTCTCCATATGCCGCAACCCGGACCGGGGCAAGGCCGGGCGGCTTCCCGCCGTCAACACCGGCCCCCAATCCGCCATAAAAAAACCGGGACCGCCCATGGACGGTCCCGGCATCAGTCTTCTTACTCCAGCTTCGCCTTCCCAACGAAACCGGCTCACCTCTCGCCCCCTCCCCTCTAAACCCTTTCGGGGGGGGCCGGGGGCCTCAGGCCCCCGGCCGCCGGAGGCATCCTACTCTTCTCTCTTCCCTCTTCAGCTCTTCACTTCTCTTCCCTCAACTCTCCCCTATTCCGCATCTGCCGCTTCGGCGATGGGCTTTTTCGGGGCGCGGCTGGTGAAGGTGAAGCTGAACAGTTCCGGCGCGCCTTCGGGAGCGGCGTCGATAGTGGCTTCGCCGCCCTTTTGCAGTTTGCCGAAGAGCATTTCCTGGGCCAGGGTATCCTTGATCTCGACCTGGATGACCCGGGCCAGGGGGCGCGCGCCGTAGTCGGCGTCGAAGCCCTTTTCGGCCAGCTTGGCCACGGCCAGGGGGGTCAGGCGCACGAACACGCGCTTTTCGGCCATCTGGGTGTTGAGTTCGCGGATGTACTTGCTCACGATGCGGTCCATGACCTCGGGGGTCAGGGACTTAAAGCCGATGATGCCGTCGAGGCGGTTGCGGAATTCCGGACTGAACAGCCGTTCGATGGCCTTTATGCCCTTATCCGCCGCGTCACTGGCCTTGGAACCGCCGAAGCCGATGTTCTTGGTCGACATCTCGCGCGCTCCGGCGTTGGTGGTCATGAGCAGGATCACGTGGCCGAAGTCCGCCTTGCGGCCGTTGTTGTCGGTGAGCGTGGCGTAGTCCATGACCTGGAGCAGGATATTGAACATGTCGGGGTGCGCTTTCTCGATTTCATCGAGGAGCAGCACGGCGTAGGGGTGCTTGCGGATGGCGTCGGTGAGCATCCCGCCCTGATCGAAGCCGACGTAGCCCGGAGGCGCGCCGATGAGCCGGGCCACGGCGTGCTTTTCCATGTATTCGCTCATGTCGAAGCGCAGGAAATGGACGCCGAGCACGGCGGCCAGCTGCTTGGCCAGCTCGGTCTTGCCCACGCCGGTGGGGCCGGCCAGCAGGAACGAGCCGGTGGGCTTGCCGGCGTTGGCCAGGCCGGCGCGCGAGCGCAGGATGGCCTTGGCGATGGCGTCCACGGCGTCGTTTTGGCCGAAGACGAGATTTTTGAGTTCGCCTTCGAGGTTTTCCAGGCGCACCTTGTCCGAGGAGGTGACCCGGGCGGCCGGGATCTTGGCCATGGCGGCCACGACGCGTTCCACCTCGGCCACGCCGATGGCTCCCTTGGCGGTGGTGCCGGCCAGCTTGCGCACGGCTCCGGCCTCGTCGATGACGTCAATGGCCTTGTCCGGCAGGAAGCGGTCGTTGATGTGGCGCGAGGACAGCTCCACGGCCGAGCGGATGGCCGCCGGGGTGTAGCGCACGCCGTGATGGGCTTCGTAGTAGCTACGAAGGCCCTTCAGGATTTCGACGGCCTCTTCCACGGTGGGTTCGCCCACGTCGATCTTCTGGAACCGGCGGGAAAGCGCCCGGTCCTTTTCGAAATGGTTCTTGTATTCCTCGTAGGTGGTGGAGCCGATGCAGCGCAGCTTCCCGGACCCGAGGACGGGCTTTAAGATGTTGGAGGCGTCCAGGGTGCCGCCGCTGGTGGCTCCGGCCCCGACGATGGTGTGGATTTCGTCCACAAAGAGGATGGCCCCGGGCTTTTGCTCCAGCTCGGCCAGAACGCTCTTGAGGCGCTGTTCGAAATCGCCACGGTACTTGGTGCCGGCCAGGAGCGCGCCCATGTCCAGGGCGTAAATCAGCGTGTCCTGGAAGCCTTCGGGCACGTCGCCCCCCACGATACGAAGGGCCAGGCCCTCGGCCAGGGCGGTCTTGCCTACGCCGGGATCGCCCACGAAGATGGGGTTGTTCTTGCGTCGGCGCAGCAACACGTGGATAGTGCGGGTCAGCTCGCTGTCGCGGCCAATCAGCGGATCGATCTCGCCCTTGCGGGCCTTGGCCACGAGGTCCACGGTGTACTGCTCCAGGGCCGAGCCGCCGGCCTTGCCGTCGCGCTCCTCGCCCGCGCCTTCGGGGGCCGGCTCCTTGCCGCCGCCGTGGGAGATGTACTCCAGCACGTCGAGCCGCGAGATGCCGTGGGACTTCAAGTAGTACACGGCATAGGAGTCTTCCTCGTCAAAGGTGGCGGCCAGGACGTCGCCGACCTCGACCTGCGTCTTGCCCGAGGACTGCATCTGCATGATGGCCCGCTGCAGGACACGCTGCACGCCAAGGGTCTGCACCACTTCGGCGTTGGTCTCCTGGGGCAGGGTTTCCATGTGATCGGTGAAAAATCGTTCAAGCTGGTGCTTGAGACGGACGACGTTGGCGCCGCAGTGGACCAGGATGTCCCGGCCGGTCTCTTCCAGGAGCATGGCATAGAGCAAATGCTCCAGGGTGAGGTATTCATGGTGGCGACGCTTGACCTCTTTGACGGCGCTGGTCAACACCTGTTCGAGCTTTTTGCTGAGCATTCAGACCTCTTCCATGCTGCAACGCAGGGGGTAGCCGTTCTCCTTGGCCAGACGGTGGACCAGGGAGACCTTGAGCTCGGCCACCTCGGCCGTATATATGCCGCACACCCCTACGCCATTGTTGTGGACATTGAGCATGATCTGCGTGGCTTCGTTCTCGTTTTTGCGAAACACGCTGACGAGCACCAGCACAACGAACTCCATGGTGGTGTAATCGTCGTTGTGCAGCATGACCTTGAACTGTCTGGGTTCGCGGACCTCGTCCTCGACGCTGAGGCCAACGCCTGATTGTTCATCTTCCATGGGATGGCTCATGAGCTTGCCGATACCTCTTCCAAGTGGTTGGACCGTCGGGAACACTTCCCCGAATTTCCCACCTCGGCGATAGATAAGTCGCCAACGGCGGCTGTCGAGGGGCACGGAGCCGGGCGATTGCCGGCCCTTTGTCCATGATAGAATCTAGGGGAAAACGCGGCCACTGACAACCGCGTTTGCATCAAACTGAAATCGTTGGGGCTTTTAGGTGGCGGCGGCGAGTTCGGCCAGCAGGCGGCGGCGGGCGTCGGGGGCGAAGACAAAACTCGTTTCCGGCGGCAGATTGCGGCGGCGACGGTATTGCTGGTGGAGTTCGTGGTAGGTTTCGGTGAGCGCCTGTTCCATGGACAGCCCCAGCCGTCCGGCCAGGGGCGCGATGGCCTCGGCCGGGCCTTCGATCTCCAGGTAGAGGCCAAAGGGCAGCTCGTCGAGGCACACGAGGCAGGTCCCGGCCTGCCAAGTTTCGCGGACTTTCTCGTAGCGCAGAAACGGCAAGTAGCCCAGGACGGCGAAAGCGGCTTCCAAAGCGGCCGGATCGGCCACCTCGGTCTCGATCTCCCGGCGCACCTTGAGTCCGGGCCGCCCCGGGGCCTCGACAGGCGTCTTGACGGTGACCTTGTTGGCGGCGTCGCGGCGGATACGCAGCAACACGTCGCGCGCGCGCAGGGAGCCGGCCGCGTCGTCCAGGACCACGTTCTCCTCGAAGCGGCGCGACAGGAGCGTCCCCCCGGCCTCGGCCAGGGCGGCGCGCACGGGGGTAAAGGATTTGACGGCGAACTTGGTTTCGATCTCATCGCCCATGGACATACAGCGACCTTCCTTGCGGCGCTCCGAAGAGCGACTCTTCCGGACAGACGCGTGGCCTGGCCCTACGGACGCCTCCGAGGCCGGGCCGGCGCGGCAGCCGGCGGCTTGCGGAACGCGGCCCCTACTGGGAGCAGTAACGCACCACTTCGTAGGCAATGGCGCCAAGGGGCATGATCTTGTCCGCGCCGCCGAGTTTGATGGCTTCCTGGGGCATGCCGAAGACCACGCAGGTGGCTTCGTCCTGGGCGATGGTGTAGGCCCCGGTTTCGTGCATCTCGAGCATGCCGGCCGCGCCGTCGTCGCCCATGCCGGTCATGATGACGCCAACGGCGTTTTTTCCGGCGTAGCGGGCGGCGGAGCGGAACAGCACGTCCACGCTGGGCCGGTGGCGGCGCACCAGCGGGCCGTCCTTGACCTCGACGTAGTAGCGCGCACCGCTGCGCTTGAGCAGCATATGGCGGTTGCCCGGGGCAATGAGCGCCTGACCGCGCAGGATGGTGTCGCCATCGGCGGCTTCCTTGACGGTGATGCGGCAGATGCCGTCCAGGCGCTTGGCAAAGGCGGCGGTGAACTGTTCGGGCATGTGCTGGACAATGACGATGCCCGGGCAGTCCTGGGGCATGGCTTCGAGAAATTCGCGCAAGGCTTCGGTGCCGCCGGTGGACGCGCCCACGGCCACCACCCGCTCGGTGGTCTGGAACATGGCCTTGCCGGTGGGTCCGGGCAGCATGGCGTCGGCGGACAGCTTGGGCGAGACCTTCATGGGACCGGAGGCGGCCATCTTCTTGATCTTGGCCCGAGCAGCGGCCTTGACCGCGTCGATGACCCGGATGCGCGACTCCTCCAGGAACTGCCGGGTGCCGAGCTTGGGCTTGAGGATGATGTCCACGGCCCCGTATTCCATGGCCCGAAGCGTGGTTTCCGAGCCGGATTCGGTGAGCGTGGAGCAGATGACCACCGGAATCGGGTGCTGGGTCATGATCTTGCGCAGAAAGGTGAGTCCGTCCATGCGCGGCATTTCGATGTCCAGGGTGATGACGTCCGGGGCTTGCGTCTCCATGCGCTTGACTGCGGCATAGGGATCGCTGGCCGAGCCGATAACCTCGATTTCGGGGTCCGAAGCCAGGATATCGGTCAGGGTCTGGCGCACCAGGGCGGAATCGTCCACCACCAGGACCTTGATGCTTTTCGTCACGAAAACCTCGCCTGCCAAGCGGTTGAGTTAGATCTTCCTATATACCGTGGGGGCATGTTGGCGCAAGGGCAGGTCCATTCCGGTGAGGCTCTCGGAATGGCCGATGAACAGAAAACCGCCGGGCAGCAGTTGGGTGCAAAACTTCTGCAGCAAACGCTCCTGGGTGGCCCGGTCGAAATAAATCATGACGTTGCGGCAAAAGATCGTATCCATGAGTTCGGGGAAGGCAAAGGAATCCATGAAGTTGAGCCGCCGATAGTCCACGATGCGCCGCAGTTCAGGGGCCACGCGCACAAGCCGCTTGGCTTTGTCCTTGCTCCGCAGAAAATACCGACGCTTGAGATCCATGGACATTTTGGCCAGGCGCTCCTCGGGGTAGATGCCGCTTTGAGCCATGGCCAGCACCCGGGTGGAAATGTCCGTGGCCATGACGTTGAAACGGAATCCGGCGAAGCGGCTGGCGAATTCCGACAGCACGATGCACAGGGTATAGGGTTCCTCGCCGGTGGAACAGCCGGCGCTCCAGAGCCGAAACGGCCGCCCCGTGCCGTGCTGACCACGCCACATGGGCAGGGTCTGCTCGGTCATGATCTCGAAATGGCGCGGTTCGCGGAAAAATTCCGTGGTGTTGGTGGTGATGACGTCGATGAGGTGGACGAGTTCCTCGTCGAGGCCCTCGGCGCTGAAAAGAAATTCAAAATAGTCGCGATAGCCGGCCTTGCCGAGCATACGCAGCCGCTTTTGCAGCCGGGCCTCCACCATCACTTTCTTGGACAAGGGCAGCTTGATGCCGACTTCGGCATGGATGAAGTCGCTTAAGCGCTTGAATTCCTTGTCGGACATGGAGACCAAGCCGGAGGCGCGTCCGGGTGCGACATCCGAAACCATGAAAATCAGGCCTCCCCTGCCTCGGCTCCGGCCTCGCCCAGGGCCTGGGCCAGTCCGGCCAGCTCCATGGAACTAAAGACCTTGTTGATGTCGAGGATGATGATGAACTGTTCGCCGGATTTGCCCATGCCCCGGATGTAGTCGGCCCGGATGGGCGTGCCCATGCGGGGCGGCGGCTCGATCTGGGAGGACTCCATCTCATAGACCTCCTGGACGGAATCGGCCAGGGCCCCAAGCACCGTGGGTTCGCCTTCGATGTCCACCTCGACGATGATGATGCAGGTGTTGACCGTGCTGGCCGTGCTGCCCATGCCGAACTTTTGCTTGAGGTCCACCACCGGCACGGCCCGGCCGCGCAGGTTGATGACGCCGCGAATAGCTTCCGGGGTGCGGGGCACCCGGGTGATGTTGACCAGTTCGAGCACTTCGCGCACCGAAGCGATGTCCAGGGCGAACAGTTCCCGTTCCAAGGTGAAGGTGAGATATTGGTTGTCGTTGCTGCTGACGGCCTCGGCCATGTCGTCCTCCCGCTCTCGCGGCGTTGTCGCCTGTACGCCGACGCTGGCGGGCAAGCCCGCTTGCGGCGCGTTGAAATCGGTCTTCCGGAAACGCCAGGATCAGGTGCGGCCGGCCTCGAACAGAGCCTCCCGGCGTACCAGGGCGGCCACGTCGATAATAAGCGCCATGGAGCCGTCGCCTCGGATGGTGGCTCCGGAAAAAGCGTCCACGTCGCGGTAGAGACGGCCCAGGGTCTTGATGACGGTCTGGTGCTCGCCCACGACCCGATCCACGGCGATGCCGATCCGCTCGCCGTCCACCCGGGCCACCACGATGGGTTCGATGGACGGCGGCTGCCCGCCCAGGCCGAAGGCCTCGCGAAGGCTCAGGACCGGAGCGACCTCGCCGCGCAGATTGACGATGCGCCGACGCTGCCCGTCTTCGCCCCGGGCCAGCTCCACGCATTCTTCCACAAGTCCCAGGGGCACGACATAGTATTCGCCGCCGGCCTGGACCTGCAGCCCGTCGATAATGGCCAGGGTCAGCGGCAAGCGCACCGTGATGGACGTGCCCTGGCCCCGCTCGGAGTCGATCTCCACGCTGCCGCGCAAAGCGTCGATGGCCCGTTTGACCACGTCCATGCCCACGCCCCGGCCGGAGACGCTGGTGACGGCCTTGGCCGTGGAAAAACCGGGCTGAAAAATGAGGTGGTAGAGTTCCTTGAGCGTCAGGTCAGCACCCGGACTGAGGAGCCCCCGTTGTTCGGCCTTGGCCCGGATGGCGGCCGGGTCGAGGCCGCCGCCGTCGTCGCCGACGGTGATGCAGACCTCGCCGCCGACATGGGCGGCGGCCAGGCTGATGCGGCCGGCGGCAGGCTTGCCCACGGCCTGACGCTCGGCCGGGGATTCGATGCCGTGGTCGATGCTGTTGCGCAGCAGATGCACCAATGGGTCGCTTAAGCGTTCGATGACGGTCTTGTCGAGTTCGGTTTCCTCGCCGCTGGTCACGAGTTCGATGTCCTTGCCAAGTTCTGTGGACAGATCGCGCACCAGCCGGCGAAACTTGGCGAAGGTGGCCCCGATGGGCAACATGCGGATGGACAGGGTGGAATCGCGCAGGCTTTCGCTTAAGCGTTCCAGGTGTTCGGCCAGCCCCCGCAGATGCGGGTCGCCGCTCTCGTCCACGGCTTGGCGGATCTGGGCCTGAACGATGACCAGCTCGCCCACCAGATCGACCAGGAAATCGAGCTTGTCGGCGGCCACTCGGATGCTGGAGGCCTTTTCCTGGCGGTCGGCCTGTTTCTGGCCCAGATCGCGCACGGCCGACTGTTCGGCGAGGGCCGAGGCCACCTGACTTGGCTGCACCAACCCCTTATCGGACAGGATGTCGCCCAGACGCTTCTGGGCGGACAGGGCATTTTCCAGGTCGGCCGGGGTGATGTCGCCGCGTTCGACCAGAATCTGGCCCAACAGCTTGTGGACGCCCTCACCATCCATGGCGCAGCCGTCGTCCAGGAGATCAATGGTCAGGTCGCACTCGTCTTCGACGAAGACAAAGACGTCGGCCAACTCCTGGCGAGAAGCCGACGAACGCAGCACGCAGTCCCACCAGACCAGACAGGCTTCCGGGTCGAGGTCGTCCAGGGGACTCACGGCCTCGACATGGACAAACATCCGGCATTCACCCAGGGAACAGACATCTTCCAGAAGGTGCAAAGGATTGTTGCCCGTCACCAGGATGTCGCCCTGGGGGCGGATGCGCAGACGGTAGATGCGGGCGACCCCCGGCGACTCCTCCTGGGGAGCGGGCATGGCGACGTCGGTCGGGGCGGCGTCCTCGCCGGCGTAACGGCGAAAACCTTCCAGCAACGTAAGGCCGGCGGCGGCCAGCCCGGCATCGCCGGCATTGTCGGGTTCAAGCAGAGCCCGAATATGGTCGCAGGCGTGAAAGGACAGGTCAAGCAGCTCCCGGCTGACGCCGAGCAGGCCGTTTCGCACCTTATCGAAAATGGTTTCCACATCATGGGTGAAGGCGGCGATGTCGTCGAAACCGAACATCGCGCCGGAGCCCTTGATGGTGTGCATGGCCCGGAAGATTTTGTGGAGCAGGTCGGCGTCGTCGGGCGAGCGCTCCAGCTCCAAAAGCGACGCCTCCAAGTCGGCCAGGAGTTCCTTGGCTTCCTCAAGATAGGCCAGACGGTGGACGTCGTCCTGGGACATCATGGCGTGCTCGACTCTCCTGTTCCCCGACAGGCCGGGGCATGCCTCGCCGCGCGCGGCAGACCGTCGTCCTGGCGGCTCCTGACTCTTGCTCCAGCCGGCCCCTTAAAACAACTCCACGTTGTCGCCGAAATCCGAGGCAGTCTCGTGCGCCGGCGCGGCAGCGACGGCTGCCCGGCCTGGCAATGCCTTGGCTTTGGGCGACGCGCCGAAGGCGGCCTCATGCACGTCGCGTTCGGCTTCCATGGTATAGCGGTCATAGAGCTGGCGCAGCCTGGCGCTGCGCCCCTTGCCGCCGCCCGGGGCAATCTTTCTGGCGACGGCGATCTGGCCATCCAGCGCGCGCCGGACCTCGGACAAGGCACGGCCGATCTCCCGGTCGAAGTCGATGCGCCGAGAGAGTTCGTCGGCCCGGCCGCCCCAATCCCGGCTGGAATTTCGCAGCAACGAGAAAAGTTCCTGGCAACGCGCGGCAGATCTCGTGGTTTCGGCCAGCACGGCGTCGAGTTCCCCCACCACCCGCCACGCTTCGGACTGATCGTTATACCGGCTGGCGTTTTCCTGCAAGCCCTTCGAAGCACTGGCAATATTTCCCAGGATACGGGCCACGGCGTCGGTTTGTCGGCGAGCGTCGGCGGACAGGCGTTGGATAGCCAGGGCCAATACGCCCAGAGCCGCGCCGGCTGTGCCGGTATGGGCGGCCTTGATGCTGGCGTTTATGGCGATGAGTTCGATCTCCGCGCCCACTTCTTCGATGGCCTCGATGGCCCCGCTCATGCCCGAGACCGTCTCGGCCACGGCGTCCATGTTGTTGCCCAAGGCCTCGCCTTCAGCGGCGAAATCGCCCAGTTCGGCCTTGACCGTGGCCACCCCGGCCTCCAGACGGGAAAGCGGCGTGTCGTCGCCCTCGCCGCCGGCCAGGCCGGTGATGGAATCGCCCATGGCCCGGATGCGTCCGGCGATGGATTCCAGCGAACCGCGCAGGGTGTCGGCGGCCCGGATGAAATGGTTATCGGCGCTTTGGATCTGGGAGGACTGCAAGGTCAGGACGTCGGCGGTGAAGGCGGCCAGTTCCTCCAGGGCCGAGGAGTCGGCCGTCGTATCGACCTCGGCGGCGAGCATGGCCGCGGTTTCCCCGATGGCCTGCTCGGCATGCTCGACCTGTTGGCGCACGATGTCGTGAAATTGCATGGAACGCACGGCCTGACCGATGTCGGCGGCAATGTCGGCGGCGCTGCGCGAGAGATCCTGGGAAATGTCCACGGAACAGGCGGCCATTTCGGCCAGAGCCTTGATGTTGGCCCCAAGCTCGCGCACGATGACCTCGTGGCACTGTTCTTGGGTGCCGAGGATGGCCATGTTGCGCTGCCGGGCCGAGCCGACATGACCGCGCAGGGTCTCGATTCGCCCGGCGATGCCGGCGCAGTGGCTGACGATCTGGTTGGCGAGCTTTTCCACGTCGTCGGCCAGGGTGGTGAACCCCCGGCCATCGGCTCCAAGCCGGGCGCTCTCGATGCGCGTGGCGATGCCGAGCATACTCAGGTGCTTAACGATCTTGGAGAATTCCGACAAAATGGCGGAGAGCTCATCGACGATGACCACCACGGCATCGATCTCGTCGAGGCTCTGGCGGCCGGCGGCCCGGGCGGCCTCGTTGGTCAGGCTCTCAAGTTCGGCGGACAGGGCGCGCAGCCGGTCGTGCATATCCTGGGCCGAGGTGCACGACACCAATTCCTGGGCGTTTTGGGCGATGTCCTCGCAACTGCCCTGCAGCCCGTACAAGGCCTCGCCGAGATCCAGAAAATCCTGTTCCCGCGCCTTGACGGCGCCGCTGAGGCCATGACCGGCCCTGTCCAAGCTGACACGGCACTGCCGCAACATGCCCTTGGCGTCGGCGAGCTGGATCGTATCGGCCATGTGCCTACCCTTGTCCCGGTTTTAACGACGCCAGGACCGGCCAGCGCCCGTGCGGCGCCGCCGGAACGGCAGCCTCTCCCGTGTTGGGAGTTCTCATCTAGGAGAAAACTGCCACGTTTTTCGACAAAGAGCAAAGCGTTCTTGTCACACGCCGCCGCGACGACGACGCAAGGCCTTGCGCAGCCACACGCCGCAGGCAATCAATGCGACGACGCCCAGTATGGCCAATTGGGCGTGATGCACGTTGTCAAGCATCCGGGTCAGAACGTTTTCCAGCAGGCTGCCGAAGCCGTAGCCGATGAGCGCGAAGGCGACGGCCCAAATGCCCGCGCCGATGGTGTTGAGCAAGAAGAACTTGAGCACGGAAATCTCGGCCGTGCCGAGGACGAAAGGCGTGAGGTTACGCAGGCCGTAAAAGAAGCGGAAGGTCAGGATGAGCACTTCGTGGTATTTTTTGAGCATGGCATGGACCCGGTCGGCCCTGGCCCGCCATTTCTCACTGCGAGCGACGAGTTTTCTTCCGTAGTGACGGCCGATGAAAAAGGCGGTCTGGTCGCCGGCCAAGCTGCCGCAAAAGGCGCACAGGATCACCAGGCGCAAATCAAGATTGAATTCCGGGGATTGGGCAGCGAACCCGGCCAGGAGGAGGATGGTTTCGCCCTCCAAAAAGGTGCCGATGAAAAGCGCCAAATACCCGTACTGGGCAATCAATTCCTTCATGAATTCGATGGACATGAAACAGCGCCCCCGTCATGGCTCCCCACTTGGCGGGAGCATGGTTTTGACTTGCGAGAAGTATGCGCTTCCCGCGTCTGTGTCCACCGGTTGCCCCGGAGAAATCATGACGTTGCGCAACATCCGTGGAATCACTTGAAATGGCCAGCATCCTCTGCCATCATGGGCCACGATCAACCTTTACCAAAGATTATGACGCACTTTAGCGACATCATAGCCCAAAACGTTGTCGAAAGCCTGCCGGTGGGCCTGCTCATCGTGGACCATGCCGGGGCTTTCACCACGGTCAATCCGGCCGCGGCAACCATTTTGGGGTACTCAAGGCAACAGTTGCTCGGACGCGGCTGGGGCGATTTGTTTTTTGAAAACGAGGCAAACGCCCGGTTCAATCAAATCGTCATGGACGTCATTCAAAACGAGCTGGTGGGCTTGTGCCGGGTCGTGCCTTACGCCGCCCCGGACGGCAGACTGCTCGAACTCTCCATCACCAGTTCCTATCTGTCCGCGGACAGCAACACCGCCGGCGTGGTGGTCATTTTGCACGACATCACGGAACTCTCCCGAATGCAGCGCCGCGAGACCGACATGCTCAAGGAGGTCAACCGGATCCAGCAGGAAAAAATCCGGGGACTCAACAAGCTGGCCGCCTCGGTGGCCCACCAAATCCGCAACCCGGCCTTCGCCATAGGCGGTTTCGCCTCGCGCCTGGCCCGCCAGCTCGAAAGCCTGGGCCTCGACTCGTCCTATCCGGGCATCATTCTCGACGAGGCCAAACGCCTGGAGACCCTGGTTCGCACCGTGGGCCGTTTTGCCGCCTTGGGGCCGGCCCGGCCCCAGCCGGTCCGGCTGGCCGAGGTGGCGGACCAGGCCATGAAACTGGCCCAGTCCCTGGTTCCCAGCCAGGCGACCGGAGCCGTCTGGCGCTTCGATCTGCCGGAAGTCCAGCTCGTGATCGACCGGGACCAAATCGCCGGCGCTCTGGCGGAACTGTTTCGCAACAGCCTGGAGTGCGCCGCCCCCCGTCCCGTGACCATCAGCCTGACGGCCGCCGCCACGGGCGAACGCCTGGAGCTGGCCGTAACCGACAATGGCCCAGGCGTGAGTCCGGCCGACGCGCCCCACATTTTCGATCCCTTTTTTTCCGGCCGGCCCGACAAGGCCGGCATGGGCCTGACCCTGGCCCAGGAAATCGTGCTCGAACACAACGGCAGCCTGGCGCTGGACACCGGACATGCCGGCGGCGCACGGTTTGTTCTGACCATCCCGCGTTTTCCAAGCCACCTCATGTCCCGCCTGGACGAGCCGGACTCCGCCTCGAACACCTGAGGTCCCCGGCCTTGTCCTTGGCGGCGAATCCGGCTAGTGGACAACAGCGCCTTGCTCCGAACACCCAAACTTCCTTCAGGAACCACCGCCGAAAACCGCTTATGGAGATTGTGGTCAACATCTCCGACATGAAGGTCACCAGCCGCGCCAGGGACGTTCTCGTCACCCATGCCCTGGGCTCATGCCTGGGACTGGCGGCCTACGACCCGATCGCCGGCGTGGCCGGGCTCATCCATTGCCTGCTGCCCCTGGCCAGGGACGCCAAAACGCCGCCCAAAAATCCCTTCATGTACGTCAACACCGGCATCCCGCAGATGATCCGGGCCATGTACGGGCGCGGCGCGACCCGGGAACATCTGGTGCTCAAGGCTGCCGGCTGCGGCCGCATGATGCATATCTCCAACCAGTTCGACACCGGGGCCAGCAATATCGCGGCGCTTAAAAAACTGTTGCAGATCAACGAAATGCGCCTTTCAGCCGAAGACGTGGGCGGCACCATACCGCGCACCATGCGCCTTTTCGCGGACACGGGCCGCATCGTGATCACATCGTGCGGGAGGTCCTGGGAATTATGAGCCGTCGCGAGGAAATCCTTCAAAAGGCCATGGCCATTCCCAACATGCCCATGCCGGTGCAAAAAGTGCTGGCCTACATCGGCAATCCCGACGCCGACCTGCGCCAGCTGGCCAAGATCATCGAATTCGATCCGGGGCTGACGGTCAATGTCCTGCGCATGGCCAATTCCTCGTTTTTCGGCGGAGGAGCCAAGGTCTCCACGGTCAAGGAAGCGCTCATGCGCCTGGGCCTTGGGCGTCTGTACCAGCTCGTCATCGCCTCGGGCGTGGCTCCCCTGGCCCGCTACGCCATAAAGGGCTACGGCCTGCGCCCCGGGGAACTCCTCGAACATTCCGTGGCCGTGGCCGTGGCCTCCGAGACCCTGGCCCGCGAACTGGGCGTCGTCGCCCCGCCCTATACCTTTACCGCCGGCCTTCTGGTCAATATCGGCAAGACCGTCATGGGTTCTTTTCTGGAAGTCGATGCCGCCCCCATCCTGACCCTGGCCCACGAACAGCACATTTCCTTCGAGCAGGCCGAGGAGCTGATACTTGGCATCAACCATGCCGAACTTGGCGCGCTGTTGCTCGAAAAGTGGGGCATCCCCACCCCCATCGTCAATGTGGTGCGCTACCGCCTACGCCCTGACGAGAGTCCCGAACCCGACCTCGCCCTGGACCTCGTCCATGTCGGCGACGTCATCGCCAAGATGACCGGCATCGGCATGGGCATCGACGGCCTGCAATACGCGCCGTCCGAAGCCGCCTTCGCCCGCCTGGACGTCTCGCCGCAACAGATGGAAAACGTCATGGTCGCCATCCTTGAGCAGATCGCCGAGGTCCGCGACATCCTCATGGAAAACACGTTGTAAGCAGGAGTTGCATGACTCGATCCGCCCATTCCCTGCGCACCCGCGATCTCGGCTACGCCCAACGCGTCTGCGTGGCCAAGGCCGGCAAGCTCATGATGCAGACCGGCCAACTAGCCCCCCGGGCCCGGGTGGGCTTGGCCGTGTCCGGCGGCGTCGACAGCCTGGTGATGCTGGCCGTCATGGCCATCCGTCGGCGCATCGTGCCTTTTCCCGTGGAACTGCTGTTGCTGCACTTAAACCCCGGCTTCGACCCGCAAAATCACGCCCCCCTGGCCGAATTGTGCGCCGACCTGGGCGTCCCCGCCCACATCGAGGTCACGGACTATGGCCCACGCGCCTTTTCCGAGGAAAACAAGAAAAATTCCCCATGTTTCTACTGCGCCTGGCTGCGTCGCAAGCGGCTGTTCGACCTGTGCGCCCGTTACAACCTGAGCCACCTGGCTTTCGGCCACAACGCCGACGATCTGGCCGCGACGTTTTTCCTCAATCTCTTCCAGAACGGCCGGGTGGACGGCCTGTCCGGCCGGGAGTCGTTTTTCGGCGGCCGCCTGACGGTCATCCGGCCGCTGCTCCTCGTGGACAAGCCCACCATCGTCCGGGCGGCCAAGGCCTGGGAACTGCCGGTCTTTTCCAACCCCTGCCCCATGGCCGGCAAATCCATGCGCCATGAGGCCGAGACCTGGGTCCGCACCATCTGCGCCGGCGGCAAGAAGCGCGGGGTCAACCTCCACCACGCCCTGGGCCGCTGGCAACTCGGCAAGGACGCCCTGCCCGGCCCCGAAACGGCCCCGGACGCGGCCGGCGAGGCGTAGCAGGCAACATGTTTCGCCATTACCAGCTCGTCATCTTCCGCGACCACCACGGCGCATATCGTAAGCTGCGCTTTCGGGGCTGGCTTTTCGCGCTGATGCTCCTGGCCCTGGCGGCGTTGGTGGCCGGCGACGTTTATCTTGTGAAATATTATTATAATTATAAACGGATGGAGCGCGAACTGGCCGAATGGGAGGCCCGGGGCCAGGACCAGAACGCCCAGCTCGTCAGCCTGTCCGACAAGGTCAAGGCCCTGGAGACCGATCTGGCCCGCATCCGCGGGTTTGACGCCAAGCTGCGGCGCATGGTCAACCTCGATCAGGAGCCTCGGGACGTGTCGCCGGAGGGCGAGGAAAAGGACTTCGACAAAAAGTACCTGCCACTTTACCGCCAGGAGATGCTTGGCCGGAAGCTCCACCAGTTCCTGGGTGAGCTGCGCGACCAGACCGCCCTGGAACTGGCCCGGCAACAGGAACTGGCGACCCTGGTCGAAACCGCCGGCGTGCGTTTGGCCGCCCTGCCGACCAATTGGCCCGTGGCCGGCTGGATCGCCGCGCCCTTTGGCGAACGAGTGTCGCCCTTTACCGGCAAGAAGGAATTCCACAAAGGCATGGACATCGCGGCTCCCGTGGGCACGGAAGTGAAGGCCCCGGGCGAGGGCACGGTCGCCTTCGCCGGCGAGACCGACGACGGCGGCTTTACCGTGGTCATCGACCATCAAGGCGGCTTGTCCGCCTCTTTCGGCCACATGCGCGACGTGCTCGTGACCAAGGGCCAGACCGTGGTCAAGGGGCAAATCATCGGCCATGTGGGCGACTCCGGACAGGCCAGCGGGCCGCATCTGCACTACGAAACCCGTCTCTACGGCGTGCCCGTCAACCCCATGCGCTACATCCTGGAGTAGCGGCCGGAACTTGGTCCGGCTTTTGCTAATCTCCCGCCATGGACCTGTTCCATTTCAACCCGGCCACGGTCTTCAGTTTTCTGCTGACCTTCATGCGACTGAGCGTCGTGGTCTTCATGTTGCCCTTTTACGGAGCCACGCTCATTCCCAACGTCGTCAAGGCCTCGTTTTGCCTGGTGTTGTCCATGGCCTTGTGGCCGCGCCTGGCCTTTGCCGGCACGGCCCTGCCGGCCAGTCCCTGGACCATTGGCTTGATGTTTCTCGGCGAAGTGCTCATCGGGCTTATGCTCGACATCCTGGTGCGCCTGCTGTTTTCCGCCGCCCAGGCCGCCGGAGCCATCATGGGCTTTTCCATGGGTTTTTCCCTCATGAACAGCGTCGATCCCATGACCGGCGCATCGGAATCAGGTCTGGGCCACCTCATGAGCCAGGTGGCCACCATGCTCTTTTTGTGTTTAAACGGGCATCTCTTTCTGCTCTCCGCCCTGGCCCAGAGCTTCGAAATGGTGCCGCCGGGGGGGCTGCTCATCAACGCCGCCGTGGGCGAACACCTCATCGTCTTCACCGGTCAACTGTTCGTCATGGCCATCAAGATCGCCGCGCCCATCCTGGCCTCCATCTTTCTCGTCGATCTGGCCCTGGCCCTGGTGGCCCGGGCCGCGCCCCAGATGAACGTGCTTTTTATCGGCTTTCCCCTCAAAGTCAGCGTGGGTTTTTTGTTCATGACCATGGTCTTCGCGGCCATGACCGTTGTCATCGAGAATTTCCTGCTCGACCTCGAACCCATGTTCCGGCTGGTGCTCAAGGCCTCAAGCTGACGCCGCCAAGGGGCCGCCGTGGCCAGAGATCCCAGTAAAACAGAAAAAGCCACCCCAAAACGGGAAAGCAAAGCCCGTGAAAAGGGGTCGGTGCCGCGCAGTCAGGAACTGCCCAAACTCACCGTGCTCATGGCCGGCCTGTTCACCGTGCGCTTCACCCTGGGCAACATCAACGAACAGCTGCAAGAGGTTTTCCGCACCTTTCTCGGCGGCCGCCTGGACTTTACCGCCACCACCGACGACGTGGCCGCGCTCATGTGGAGCCTGTCGGCCAAGCTGGCCATCATGCTTCTCCCCCTGCTGCTGGTCATGGCCGTGGTCGCGTTCGTCACCCAGCGCCTCCAGGTCGGCGAGGTCTGGCGGCCCAAAATCTTTGAACCGGACTTCAGCAACATCGTCAATCCCATGCGAGGGCTGCAACGCCTGCTGATCAGCGCCCAGACCCTCGTGAATCTGGCCAAACAAACGGCCATGGCCTTCGCCATTTCCTTGGTGCCGTATCTGATTCTTCGCAAGCGGTTCAACGAATTCCTGCCGCTGTTCTATCAGAGCGTTGACAATATTGCGCTATTTCTTTTGGACAATGGCTTTGACATGGTGCTTTACACCTTGTTGCCCATGTTCGTCATCGCCATCCTGGATGTCTGGTACACGCGCTGGGATTATGCCGAAAACCTGAAAATGACCAAAGATGAAGTCAAGGACGAGCACAAGCAATCTTTTGGTGACCCTCACGTCAAACAGCAACAAAAGCGCAAGATGATGGAAGTCATGCAGCGTCGAATGCTTCAGGACGTGCCAAAGGCTGACGTGGTCATCACCAACCCGACCCATATCGCCTGCGCCCTGCGCTACAATCCCCTCGAATCGCCCGCCCCCATGCTCCTGGCCAAGGGGGCCGACTTCATGGCCGAGAAGATCAAGGATATCGCCAAGGAGCACAAGGTGCCCATCCGCGAGAACAAGCCCTTGGCACAGGCCTTGTATAAGAACGTGGAAATCGGCCAGGTCATCCCCGAGGACCTCTACCAGGCGGTCGCCTCGATCCTGGCCCAACTCGACAAGTTCCGGCGTTTCAACCGTCCTCGCTGAGGCGGCGGCGGGCCGAAAAGGGTGTCAAAATCATGGCGAAAGCAGCCCAAGCACCGGTCCAGTTCAATTACGAACGGTTCACCAAGCAAGGCGACATCATGTTGGCCGCCGGCGTGGTGGTCATACTGTTCGTCATGCTGGTCCCCATCCCGCCGGCCTTTATCGACCTCATGCTCACCTTCTCCATCTCCATCAGCCTGGTGGTCCTGGTCACGAGCATGTTCATGGGCTCGCCGCTGGAATTTTCCATCTACCCGACCCTGCTCCTGGTCACCACCCTGCTGCGCCTGTCCATGAACGTGGCCTCAACCCGCCTCATCCTGCTGCACGGCGACGAAGGCCCCTCGGCGGCCGGACACGTCATCCAGGCCTTTGGCCAGTTCGTGGTCGGCGGCAACTACGTGGTCGGCTGCGTCATCTTTTTGGTCCTTTTCGCCATCAACAAAAAGGTCATCGTGGCCGGCACCACCCGCATCGCCGAAGTGGCCGCCCGGTTCACCCTCGACGCCATGCCCGGCAAGCAGATGGCCATCGAAGCCGACCTCAACGCCGGACTCATCAACGAAAAGCAGGCCACCGAACGCCGCGACGCCATCCGCAAGGAAGCCGACTTCTACGGCGCCATGGACGGCGCGGGCAAGTTCGTCTCCGGAGACGTCACCGCCACCATCATCATCACGGCCATCAACATCTTCGGCGGCTTTTTCATCGGCGTGCTGCAAAAGGGCATGAACTGGAAGGACGCCGCCCAGACCTACACCCTTTTGACCATCGGCGACGGCCTGGTTTCCATCATCCCGTCCATCATCATCTCCACCTCGGCCGGCCTCATCGTCTCCCGGGCCGCGGCCGAGGCCAAGATGGGCGAAGAATTCATGGCCCAGCTGACCTTCCACCCGCGCGCCCTGCGGCTGGTCTCGGGAATGCTGTTCCTTTTCGGCATCGTGCCCGGCCTGCCGACCTTTCCCTTCATGGCCATGGCCGTCCTGCTCTTCGTGGTGGCCCGGCTGTCCGGCAAGCAGCAGGAGATGCTCCAGGGACAGGCCGCCGAACAGGAAAAAAAGCCGGCCCCGGAGCTCGAAACCCCGGAAGAGGTCCAGACCCTGCTGCCGCTGGACGCCCTGGAACTCGAAGTCGGGTACGGACTCATCCCCCTGGTCGACGAGGAGCAAAACGGCAACCTGCTGGCCCGCATCCGCTCCATTCGCCGCCAGTTCGCCCTGGACATGGGCGTGGTCATCCCCTCGCTGCATCTGCGCGACAATCTCCAGCTGCGCCCCGGCCAGTACGTGGTGCTCATCAAGGGCAACGAGGTGGCCTCGGCCGAAATCCTCATCGACCACTACCTGGCCATGGACCCGGGCGACGCCAAGCACCGGATCCAGGGCGTGGAAACCCGGGAACCGGCCTTCAACCTGCCGGCGCTCTGGGTGCCCGAGCTGCACAAGGAAGAAGCGATGCTGGCCGGCTACACCGTGGTCGATCCGGCCACGGTCATCGCCACCCACTTGACGGAGGTCTTCAAGCGCCACCTGCACGAATTCCTTGGCCGCCAGGAAGTGCAGACGCTGCTCGAAACCCTGTCCAAGCGCGCCCCCAAGGTGGTGGAGGAGCTGGTGCCCGGGGCCATGAACCTGGGCGGGGTGCAAAAGGTGCTGCAAAACCTCGTGCGCGAAGGCGTGTCCATCCGCGACCTGCTGACCGTGGCCGAAACCATGGCCGACTACGCCGGCTCGGTCAAAGACCCGGACCAGCTCACGGAATACGTCCGCTCCCGCATGGGCCGCACCATCGTGAAGCCGTATCTCACCGGCGAAGGGGCCCTGCCCATCATGACCCTGGCCCCCAAGGTCGAGGGAGCGGTCCAGGAAAGCGTGCGCCAAACCGACCACGGAGCCTATCTGGCCATGGAGCCGGGCCTGGCCCAGCGCATCATCCAGGCCATCCAGAAGGCCATGGACAAGGCCATGCTCGGCGACGGCCAGCCGGTGCTTTTGACCTCGCCCCTGGTGCGGCCGCACCTGGCCCAGCTGCTCTCCCGGTTCATCCCCAATCTGCCGGTCATCTCCCAGGCCGAGATTCCGGCGGAGATCAAGCTGCAATCCATTGCCAACATAGGACTGACCAATGCGGGTTAAGACCTTTCGCGGCGAAAACATGGCGGCCGCCCTCGCCATGATCCGCCAGGAACTCGGCAAGGACGCCGTGATCCTCGGCACCCAAAGCGTGCGCGAGGACGGCAAGACCCTGTGCGAGGTCATGGCCGCCCTGGAATATCCGGACAGGGAAGCGCCGTCGCGCCCGGCTCCGGCCATCCCGGCCCAGTCTGCCGCGCCCAAGGGGCGTCCCGGCAACGGGGCCGCCCCCAAGCCCGGAGCCAAGGTCGCGGTCAAAACCGCCGCCGCAACCATGCCGCCCTCCCCGCAACCGGGCGACTGGAACCGGGAATGGACCGAGATCAAGGGCCATCTGCTGGCGCTCATGCGCCCGCGCCTGGACCTCTCCTCCCTGACCCCGCGCCAACGCCTGGCCCTGGAATACCTGGAGCGCGAGGGCGTGGACGAAGCCACCATCCTGGCGCTGTACCGCTCCATCGTGGAGCGCGGCGAGGACGCCGTCATTCCGGCCCTGTCGCGCCTGGTCGCCGTCAAACCGCTGACGCCGGCGCTGTGGCCCGCCACCGCCCATATGTTCATTGGTCCAAGCGGCGTGGGCAAGACGACCATTTTGCTGCGTCTGGCCCTGGACGCCAAACGGCGGGCCAAGGACGGCCCGGTGACCGTGGTCAACGCCGACGCCGGACGCGGCAAGGGCCGGCTGATGCTGCGCCACTACGCCGAGCTGTCCGGCCTGAACTATGCCGAAGCCGACGGACCGGAAGCCTTTGGCCGGTTCCTGGACGGCGCGGCCAAGGGCGAGGCGGTCTTTATCGACACGCCAAGCCTCACCCACGGCGGCGGCCCGCAAGCCTGGCTGGCCCAGTGGGGTCTGGCCGGGAGCGACCGACTGGCTGCCCATCTGGTGCTGTCGCCTACCTATTCCAGCGCCCAGTCCGAGCACTATCTGCGGCTGGCGCGCTGCGAGCAACTCTCCAGCATCATCTGGACGAAGCTCGACGAAGCCTGTAACTACGGAAGCCTTGTCAATATGGCCCATGCCTCCGGCCTGCCGGTCTCGGCCCTGACCTATGGGCCGGAACTCACCGGCGGCATGGCGGCGGCCTCGGGCAAGGCGCTCTGGAAACTGCTGTTCAAACGCCAGCTGCCCGGCCAATACCCGGACGCCGACGCCGCAGCCTGAGGACGACCCATGTCTGACCGCATATCCTCCGCCGGCCCGCCCGCCGGCCCCGGCCCGGAACTGCCCCTTGTCCTGTCCGTGACCTCGGGCAAGGGGGGCGTGGGCAAGACCAACCTGTCGGTCAATCTGGCCTACTGCCTGTCCAAGATGGGCCGCAAGGTGGTGTTGCTTGACGCCGACCTGGGGTTGGCCAACGTCGATATCCTTTTGGGGCTGGCCCCAAAGATGAACCTGTTCCACCTCTTTCACGAGGGCGTGGAACTGCGCCAGGTCCTTTTGGAGACGCCTTTCGGCTTTTCCATCCTGCCGGCGTCCTCGGGCATAAGCGACATGCTGGCCCTGTCCACCGGGCAAAAGCTCGATCTGCTGGAAGCCATGGACTACCTTGAGGGCAAGATCAATTATTTGATTGTGGACACGGGCGCGGGAATCAATGATAATGTCATATATTTCAATCTGGCCGCCCGCGAGCGTCTGCTGGTGCTGACCACCGAGCCGACCTCGCTGACCGACGCTTACGCGCTGATCAAGGTCATGCACTTAAACCACGACGTGCACCGTTTCCGGGTCGTGGTGAACATGGCCCCGAGCGTCAAGGCGGCCAAGGCGGTTTTCGCCAAGCTCTACGCCGCCTGCGACCATTTTCTTTCGGGCATTTCCCTGGACTTCACGGGGTTTGTGCCCGCCGACGCGGCCGTCAAAAACGCGGTGATCCGGCAAAAACCGTTTTGCCACTTGACCCCGGACTCGCCGGCCGCCAAAAAGGTCATGGATCTGGCCCATGTGATCGACTCCTGGGAAGTGGATGCCAAGCTCGATGGAAACATCAAATTCTTCTGGAAAAAGCTCCTCTTCCAGGAACAGCCCCTGGCTTAAGCTCGAGTCCGGGGCGTTTCGATGGGATGATTTTGATGCGCGCGATCGGCAGGAGATCGTGCGCCATTACTCGCCCAAGATCAAAATCGTGGCCAGCCGGCTGCGAGCCAAGCTGCCGCCGTCGGTGGAGCTAAACGAACTCATCAGCGCCGGGGCCATGGGCTTGCTTGAGGCGCTGGGACGGTTTCGACCCGAACTCGGCATCAAATTCGAGACCTACGCCGAGTCGCGCATCAAGGGAGCCATGCTCGACGACCTGCGGCGCATGGACTGGTTCTCCCGGGGCCAACGCCAACGGGTGCGCACCCTGGAAGAAGCCAGCCGGCGCATCGAGAACGATTCCGGCGGGCCGGCCAGCCTGGAACAGCTGGCCGAAGCCACGGGGCTCACCGAACGTGAAGTGTCCATGGGCCTGGAAGCGCTGCAAAACCAGCTGTGCCTGAGCCTTGACGCCATCACTGAGAACATCTCCTCGTACCAGAAGAACCAGCTTGAAAACGAACCGTATAAATCGGCGGAATTCAAGGAACTCGTCGATAAGCTTGCATCACTCATCGATGATTTGACTCCCCGGGAAAAGCTGGTATTATCACTCTATTACGGTGAGGAATTGAACATGCGGGAGACTTCGGAAGTCATGGGCATCACCGAAGGCCGCGTCTCCCAGCTGCATTCCCAGGCCCTGGCCCGACTGCGGCAGAAGTTCAAGTCCCAGTACAACATCGAGCAGCATTGACGATAACCGGGGCACGCCGAGGCGGCCGCGTCCAACCGGCCAAGGGCCGGAGCAAGCGGATGCTCCAAGGCGACGAGTGAAGCGAGCGAGACAAGGAGACGAGCCATGGCCGCCAACAAGGAAATGCGCATTCTGGTCGTAGACGACTTCTCCACCATGCGCCGAATCATCAAAAACATCCTGCGCCAGTTGGGCTTCAACAACATCCTGGAGGCCGACGACGGCAGCACGGCTTGGGAAACGCTCAACAAGGACAAGATCGACTTCATCATCTCCGACTGGAACATGCCCAAGATGCCCGGCATCGAACTGTTGCGCAAGGTGCGGGGCAGCGAAGAGTTCGCCAACCTGCCCTTCCTCATGGTCACGGCC
>DLGG01000098.1:0-586 GCA_002482565.1 Solidesulfovibrio magneticus | reverse complement strand
CAACTATATCGTCAAGCCCTTCACCGCCGAGACCCTCGGCCAGAAGATCGATAAGATATTCGACAAATAGCCTTTCCGGCCGATAGGGCGGCCGTTTGCTCCGGGCAAACGGCCGCCGCCTAAGCGCCGGGCTTCGGCCCGCGCCCGTGCCCATCAAGGCCGTTTCGACGCCGCTTGGCGTCTCCTTCCCGCCGTCCGGTTGACGAGGCCCGACCATGGTTGACGACGACAGCCTCGACGCGCCCATTAAAGCCAAACTGGACGACTCGGAACTCTCCGACGATCTCCCCAAGGCGTTGCAAAAGGTCGATCTCGACCTCGACGACGCCCCATTTCTCGAAGACGAACCCGAAGAAACGCCGCCGCCCGCCGAGGAAGCCGGCTCGGGCGACGCCGCGGTCGAGCAAGCCCCAACCAAACCCAAGAGCAAGAAAAAACTCTTCCTCATCATCGGGCTTGTCGTGCTGCTCCTGGGCGGCGGCGCGGCCGCCTATTTCCTGTTTCTCAAAAAACCGGCCGCGCCGCCGCCGCCGCCCGTGGAAGCGCCCCATGAGGAGCCGCCGCCACCGCCGCCGCCTCCCCCGCC
>DLGG01000030.1 GCA_002482565.1 Solidesulfovibrio magneticus | reverse complement strand
GCGTCGGCCTGGGCCCGGGCGGCGGCCGTGCCGGCCGGGCCGAGTAGGCCGCCGGCGCTGTAATCGATATGCGGCCAGTTGTTCTGGGCGATCAGCTGGCTGCGCACGCCGTCGCCGTTGATGTCGGCCGCGACGCCGGTTGTGAAGGCGTTGTCCCTGTTCCAGTCGATGGAGCCGCTGGCGTCGGCGACGGCATACTCGCCGGGTGAACCCGGGCCGTAATACTTGGTCCCGTAGCCGGCCACGCCGGAGCCCAGCCCCGCCAGCTCGTTGAGGTTGTTCTCGTCAAGGGTGGGCGTGTCGAGGCGTTGGTAGTCGAAAAGCAAGGGGTTTTGCGACGTGTCGCCCCAGACGCCATTCTTGTACAGGCCCGTGATCTGGAAGAAATAGTTCATCACACTGAGATAGTTTGGTTTGTAGTTGTCATGGTCCGCCCCGCCGTGGGTCAGTCCCAGGCAATGGCCGAGCTCGTGGACAAAGGTGCCGAGCTTTTCCCAGTCCGTGCCGCCCTGGTCGCTCCAAAGGCCCAGGGTCACCAGAAAGTCTGTGGCCGGGATGCCCCGGGCCAGGCCGCTCGACGAACTCTCGTCATAGGAATTGGCCCAGATCATGTATCGGAAGGATGTGGCGTAGGCCGCCGGGAAATGCAGGGTTTTTAAAAGGTCGAAATCGACCCAAACCTTGTTTTCGTCGTTGGCGGAACCCAGGGTTTCGGCAAAGGGAACCTGGAATTTGAGCAGGGGATGGATGGTGATGCCGGTGGTCCCGTCGGGGTTGGCCACCGGCGCGTTGGCAAAGACCGCCTTGATGTTGTCGATGACCGCCTGGGACGGGGCCAGGCTCGTGCCGCTCGGCCGCACCATGAAGTCCATCCAGACGAACAGATCCTTGCGGTAGGGGTTGGCCCCCAGGCCGGGCAGGTCCACGAAAACGCCGTCCACGGTGTAGCCGTTTCGTTCCCAGACGTCGGGCAGACCGTCGCCGTCGCTGTCGCGGCCAAGGGGCGTGATGATGGAGGGGACAAGCAGGGGCAGGTCCAGTTCGGCCGCCGGGACCATGTTCGCGGACCATAGGCTCAACCAGGCCAGGACAAGGAGGAGCAGATGAGGCCGGAGCGATACAGGCACGAGGCCTCCAGGCTGGTTGGGGTGTCTTGTCTGCAATGATGCTCTAAAGGAAAAAATACCATGAACCGATCATTGCTTCAAGCCGGTCTCGGCCGGCGTCGTGACGGGCCATGGCTGGACGACGGCAACGGGGAGGCGGCCAGCGAAATCGTGAAGTTGGGGTTTTCCCGTATTGCGCTAGGTAATCATGAATGGTATCACGTAAAATGCCCTGTTGTCGCTTTGGTAATCATCAGACGACGACAGAAACGATGATTGAATGATACATTTGTAATCTTCATTTCGGCAGTGGTTTCGATATTTATGAGAGTCGTTTTCATTTGACGCCGCAGGAGGAGCCCATGCAGCTCAAATCCATTCAAACCAAGATCGTGCTTCTTGCCGGCGTCTGCCTGCTCGTGACGTCGGCCGCCCTGGTCGGCTACAGCCTGTATTCGGCCGGCAAGAACCAGGCCCTGGTGTCGCAGCGGGTGGGCAAGCTTCTGGAAGAGGACGCCAAGCGCAATCTGGCCAGTCTGGCCGCCAGCCAGGCCGCCGTCATCCAAAGCGCCCTGGAGGACAACCTCGTGGCCGCCCGGACCATGGGCAAGGTCTTCGAGGTGCTGCGGGAGAAATCCGCCGCCGCGGCCGCCAGCGAGAACCTCAAGAATCCCGTCCGCAATACCCTCGACACGATTCTCGTCGAAGTGCTCAAGAACAATCCCCAGTACCTGGGCACGTATTCGGCCTGGGAACCGGGAGCCTTGGACGGGCGCGACGGGGAGTTCGCCGGCGCGGCCAAGGACGATCACGACGAAACCGGCCGGTTCGTGCCCTACTGGAACCGCGACAAGGCCGGCAAGATCGCCCGCCAGCCCCTGGTCGAGTTCGAAAGCCAGGACCGCCACCCCAACGGCGTGCGCAAGGGCGGCTGGTACCTCTGGCCCCGGGAGTCGGGCAAGGAAAGCGTGCTCGATCCCTTCCCCTACATCGTCCAGGGCAACCAGGAGTGGCTGACCACCCTGTCCGTGCCCGTCAAAAAGGACGGCAAGTTCCTGGGCGTGGCCGGCACCGACCTGCGCCTGGATTTCCTCCAGGAGTTGGCCAAGAAGGTCGATACGAATCTCTACGGCGGCAAGGGCGACGTCACTATAGTGAGCTACGACGGCCTCGTTGTGGCCAACAGCGAGGATGCCAAAGCCGTGGGCCAACCGTTGCGCAGCCTGATCCCCAACGGTTGGGAGGATGTCGTCAAAATTGTGCAACACGGCGAGGCTCTTGTTGACGTGGGCAAAAACGAGGGGCGGATGCGGGCGCTTTCTCCGATCAAGCTCGGCCGCACCGACCGCCCCTGGGCCGTGCTCATCCGGGTGCATCCCGACATTGTCTTGGCCGAAGCCCATGCGTTGGACGCCGACATGGCCGCCCAGGGCAAGGAAGCGGCTTGGTGGCAGGTCGTCGTGGGCCTGGGCGTGACGGTGCTGGCCCTTGGCGTCATGTGGCTTTTCGCCGCCGGCATGGTGCGGCCCCTGCGTCTGGCCGCCGGCTTTGCCGAGAAGGTGGCCCAGGGCGATTTTTCCCACACCCTGGACGTCAAGCAGGCCGACGAGATCGGCGTGCTGGCCGGGGCGCTTTCCCGCATGGTGGACAATCTCAAAAAGATGATCGCCCAGGCCGAGGACAAGAGCCGGGAGGCCGCCGCCGAAGCCGAGCGCGCCCGGGCCGCCGTGGCCGAGGCCGAGCAGGCCCGGG
>DLGG01000035.1:201-12969 GCA_002482565.1 Solidesulfovibrio magneticus | reverse complement strand
GCAGATGTTGGACGTGGCCTTCTCGCGGCGGATGTGCTGCTCGCGGGCCTGCAGGGTGAGCACGTAGCCGGTGCGGCCGGCGGCGTCGGCGGTGCGGCCGGCGATGCGGCCGGGCATCTGGCGCACGAGGGCCTTCTTGCAGGTCATGATGCCGAGGTAGGGCCCGCCGAAGGAAAGCGGCAGCCCGAGGCTCTGTCCCTCGGCCGTGACGATGTCCGCGCCCATGGCCCCGGGGGTCTTGAGCACGGTCTGGAGCACGGGGTAACCCGAGAGGAGCGACACCGCGCCCTTGGCGGCGGCGGCCGCGAAAAGCGCGGTGAAATCCTCCACCGCGCCGAAGAAATTGGGGTTTTGCACCACCACCGCGGCGGTCTCGTCGTCGATGGCCGCGGCGAGGGCCGCCATGTCGTCGAGGCCCTGCTTGTGGGGCACGGTGACGAGCTCGAGGTGCAGGTTCTTGGTGTAGGTGGCCAGGACGATGCGATAAATGGGGTTTACCGCCTCGCTGACCACGGCCTTTTTGCGCCGGGTGTGGCGCACGGCCATCATCAGGGCCTCGTAAAGCGCCGTGCCGCCGTCGTAGACTCCGGCGTTGGAGCACTCCATGCCGAAAAGCCTGCACATGGCCGTCTGGTATTCGAAGATGGCCTGCAATGTGCCCTGGGAGGCCTCGGGCTGGTAGGGCGTGTAGGCGGTGTAGAATTCGCCGCGCGAGAGCAGGAGGTCCGCGGCGGCCGGCACGTAGTGGTCGTAGAAGCCGCCGCCGAGGAAGCTCGCCATGTCCGTGCGGTTTTTCCCGGCCAGGCGCTCCATCCGGGCGCGTACGGCCATTTCCGTCTCGCCGTGCGGCAGGTCGAAGCTTTTGGGGCGCAGGGCCGGGGGAATCTCGGCGAACAGTTCGGAGATGTCCCTCGCGCCGATGACGCCGAGCATCTCCCGGACTTCCTCGGGAGTATGGGGGATATACGGCATTGTGCGGCTCCGATTAATGTTCGGACTTGGCGATTTCCTCGTACTCCTCGGGGGAAAGCAGGCCGACGGGTTCGGCCGAAAGCTTGATGCGCAGCATCCAGCCCTCGCCGAAGGGGTCGCTGTTGACCTTTTCCGGAGCGGACTCGAGTTCGTCGTTGACCTCGATGACCTCGCCGGAAACCGGGCAGTACAGTTCGCTGGCCGCCTTGACGGACTCCACCGAGCCCATTTCCTGGCCGGCCTCGAGCACGTCGCCCACCGCGGGCAGTTCGACGTAGGTGATATCGCCGAGCTGTTCCTGGGCGAAATCGGTGATGCCGATCACGGCTATTTCATCCTCGACCCGTACCCACTCGTGGGTGTTGGTGTAGAGCAGGTCTTTTTGCATGGCATTTCTCCCTGGAATGCGAGCTGCTGCTTCGTGTTTGGCCCTTGCCGGCGGCACGGGCAGGGGGCTGGCCTCAAATACCCCTTTGGCGGACACGGGGCAAGCCGGGAGCGGCCTGTGCCCTGTCGCAAGACCGAACAATCGTCGGCGTGGTCACCTATTGCACGCACGCTTCATTGATGGTAACACGCTTGGTGCTGTCCACACACCTTTTTGGTTCGTTTTCGGAGACAGGCTTGCCCGATCGTAGCCTTCATGCGCCCCTTCTGGCCCCCTCCGCGCCGCCGCCCCAGTGGCAGCGCGATCGGTTGCGCCTGGCGCTCGCCGGTCGCGAATTTTTGTTGCGCCGTGACCAGGACATGGAAGCGCTGTGGGAATCGCTCGGCGCGGAGGGCTTCGGCGAGGACGAGCGCATGCCGTATTGGGCCGAAATCTGGCCGGCGAGCCTGCTGCTCGCCGCCTGGCTCTGGAAGCGGCGCGACGAAGTCGCCGGGAGGCGCTGCCTGGACATCGGCTGCGGCATGGGCCTTTCGGCCCTGGCCGGCGCGGCCTGCGCCCCCTTGCTTTTCCTCATCGGCCGTCGGCTTGGCGGCACGGCCTGCGGCCTGTTCGCCGGGGCGGCCCTGGCGGGGAGCCTGTACCATGCGGACGTCAGCCAGCAGGTGCGGCTCTATGCCCTGTTCGGTTTCTTTTTCCTCGGGGCGACGCTGTTTTTGCTGCGGGCGTTGTCCGGCGGCCACCGCCGGGACTGGCTCATGGTCGGCTGGTTTGGCGCGGCGGCCTTTTACACCTCCTATCTGGCCGCCGGGTTTCTGGCCTTCGCCGCCCTGGCCACGGGGCTGACCCTGGCCTGGCCCGAGGGCGACGAGGCCCCGCCGCGCCGCCGTACCCTGGCCGGCCTGGCCGTGGCTTGCTCCCTGATCCTTGTGGCCTTTGCCCCGTGGTGGCTGGCGACGTCGGGCCTGCGCCAGTATCTGCTTGGCGCGGGCGCGCCCCATCTGGCTCCGCTTGGCGCGTCCCTGGAAGCGGCCTTTGCCGCCTTTGCCAGCCACTACGCCGCTTTTCTGGGCCGCCCGGCCTATCCTTGGCTGCTGGCCGGCCCGGCCCTGGCCGGCCTTGTCCTTGGCCTTGCCGATCCCTCCCGGCGGCGCGGCGCGGTCCTTGTCGGCCTGCTGTTCGCTTGCGCCTTTGGCCTGGCCTGGGGCCGGGCCACCACGGCCCACCATTTCCAGGTGCGCTACGTGCTGCCCTGTCTGTTCGCCGCCCTGCTGGCCGCCGGCCTTGGAGTCTCGGTCCTGCTGGCCCGGCTGCCGGTCCGCCGGGCGGCCCATGTCCTGGCCCTGCTGCTCGGCCTGGGGCTGGCCGCGCCCAATATCCCGGCCGCGCCGTTTTTTTATCGCCGTGACGACAGCCGCCTGAAAACCCTGGCCGCCGCCCTGGACGAGGCCGCCGCGCCCCGGGCGGCCCTGATGCTGTGGCGCGAGTCCGATCCCTGGACGCGGCCCTATTTCGAGGCCTTTACGCGCTGGTACCTGCCTGGCCGGTTCCTGCCGTCCCTGCCCTATGGCGGACCGGACGGCCGGGCTGCCCGGGAGGCCCTGGTCCTGGTCCCGACCGGCGGCGACGCCTCGGCCCGGCCCTTGCCCGAGGCGGCCACGCCCGTGGCCAGCCTGGCCGGGGTGGCCGTTTATCGCCTGCCTCTGGTCAATGCCGCCCCGATCCTGCCGCCGGCCGCCTTTTCGGCCGGTTTCCGGCCGGACACGGCCTTTGGCGAAATGGCCGCCTCGCGAAACCTCCGGGCCACGGGCGAGGGGCTCGTCCTGGCCGACCGGGGCCGGGCCGGGGAGGCCACCTACGTGTTCACCCCGCTGCCCGGCCAGACCGTGGCCCTGGCCTCCCTGGCCATGGACGCCCGGATTACGGATTACCCGGACGACGATACGCCGACCGGCCGGGCCTTTGTTCTGGTCGGCCCGGACGCCGATTCGCTCATCCCTTACGATCCGGCCGCGCCGCCGCCGCCGGCCTCGTCGCTGACCGTGCGCCTCATCCTGAGTCCGGGCTTCGAGCGCGAGCCCGTGGCCGTCACCCGGCTGGAGGCGCGCCTCACGGTGTCCGGCGACCCCGGCCTGCCCGGGGCCGAGGCGGCCGAACGCTTGGTCCGGCTGGCCGCCAACACCCCGGTGGCTCCGTGTCCGGCCGGCACGGCCTATCCGGGGCAGTACGTCCTTGATCCGTCGGGAAACGTCTGTCCCTGGACCCTGGCCCTGTCGCCCGGCCGGCCGGCGGTCCTGGGCAACGCCGGCCAGGAGGTCTTTTCGCCTGAAGGCGTGACCCTGGCCGGCAATCCCGGCGGCGCGACCCTGGCCCTTGGCGGCGCGTCCGTGCCGCTGCCCCTGGCCGGCCCGGCCTGTCTGCGCGCCTTTCTGGAGCCGGGCGGCGAGGGCGAAGCGGTCCTGGCGCCGCTCTATACGGCCGCAGGTTTCGACCCGGGCGCGGCCGACGCCGGCGTCACGGCCGTGCGCCTGCAAAACGATCCGGCCCTGTCCTGTCCCGACGCCAAGCCGTGTTTCGCGGCCTATGCCGCAACCACCGGCTATCCGGCCAAGTCGCTGGAATTGACGTGGTTTCCGAGGCTTTTTGGCGATGCGGAAGGAAAAAACGGGGCCGTGGCCGAGGTGGCCCTGGGCGACGGCGAGTATCGGCTGTTGGACGCGTTTTTGAGCACCCAGTCGGGGCGCTGGGACGGGTTGGGAGTGGCGCGCCGGGCTTCCCTGGACCTTGGCGGTTTCACGGGCACGGTGCGGGTGCGGTTTCGCCTGACCGGCGACGGTGTCCAGCTGTGGAGCACGCCCCAGTATCCCATGGCCGTACGGCTGGCCCTGGACACGCGCGGCCTGCCGGCCCTGGAACTGCCGCCGGGCACAACACCCCTTGGCGTGTCCTGTCCCGGGCCGTGCCGGGCGACCCTGGGCTTTGACGGCCCCTAGCGTCGCCGCCACGAAAGCCGCGCCACCTCCCCCATTTTTCCTGTCGAGGGGGTCCGGGGGGGATCATCCCCCCCGGCCGCCGGAGGCCTCCTCCCTCCCTCAGGGCCGCGTCACCGGACACCGGCCGCACACGATGCCCTTACGCAGGTCGTGCCGGCCGGGATCGGCCAAAAGCGTCCGGGCGGCCTGATACTTATCGCTATTCCACAGCGTGGGCAGCGGCGTTTCAAAGACGTTGCCGAAATCCACCCTCGGGTCGCGCGGGTCGCGGCAACACGGGATCAGCCCGCCGTCCCAGTTGACGTAGGCCGAGCGGTACAGCCACGAGCAGCCTGGCGCGGCCTCGTGGTCATGGGTCAGGGTCTGGCGCGGAAACATGGTCGAAAACCAGGCGTCGGGCGCGTCTTCGGGGAAAAAGGGGCGAATGAACCGCACCTGGTCCACCCCGAGCTTGGCCGCCGTCTCCCGGGCCAGTTCGATCTCGTGTTCGTTGAATCCCGTCACGCAGTACTGCCAGTCGATAAAGGGCGTCTTGCGGCCGGCCGCCTGGCGGGCCGCGATGATGGCCTTCAGGTTGTCGAAGGCCAGATCGGCGTTGCCGCCGCGCATGAACCGGCCGGCCGTCTCCTGGGTCACGCCGTGGCAGGAGAAGATGAGCACTTCCAGGCCCGAGGCCACGATGCGCCGGGGCAGGTCCGGGTCGCGGTGGTTGCAGTTGGACGACACGCCCACGCCGATGTTGCGCGATGAGGCGTAGCGGATCATCTCCAGGGTCTCGGGGAACAGAAACGGCTCGCCGAAACCGTACATGTTGATCTTGAACAACCACTTGCCGCAGGAGTCGATGAGGCTTCGGAACTGTTCCACGGTCATGCGGCCATAGGGACGCTCGCCGGGCAGCGGAGCGCGGCGGTCGTCGTAGCAATAGGCGCAGCGCAGGTTGCAGATGTTAGTAGTCTCGATCTTGAGGATATAGGGCATGGAGTCGAGAACGGCGCGCTTTTGCAGCCGGTTGCGCTCGGCCTTGAAAAAGTTCCACAGCCGGGCCGGGGTGGCGTGGCGCACCATGGCCTGGGCATGGCGCTTGAGGATTTTTATCCGCTCGGCCGGGCCGGCCCCCTTGGTGGCCAGGCCGGCGTCGAGGAGGCTTTTCTTGCCCGGAGCCGGAGCCTTGGCCGGGGCGCGGCCCAGCAGATGGTCAGCCATCTTGAGGCCCTGGGAGGCCGCCGCCGGGGTCAGACAGAAATAGAAGCCGCCCTGCCTACCCACGGTGTGGAGGTTGGCGACGGCCCGCACCAGGGCCATGGCCTGGGCCAAGCGCGTTTCGTAATCCAGAGGATAGATCGGCATGGCCGAGGGCAGGGTGACGACCTTGGAGGATCGCAAAGCCTCGGCCGGGTACAGCCCCAGCCGGGCCACGTCGGCCACGGCCCGGGCCAGGGTCTTTTCTTCCGGTTCGGTCGTGTCCTCAAGGTTGACCTCCAGGCACAGGCCCTCGCGGTCGGCCGGGCCGCGCTGGGCGAAGATCGATTCCGGATAGTAGATGCGGTTGGCCTGCATGGCCGGATCGGGGTGGTAGCTGTAGACGTAGGGGCGCGGCACGCGCTCCTTGCGGGCATAGGTGAGCATGACCATGCGCATGGTCACGGTGGGCAGGCGCGGGGCGTCGCTGTCCAGGGCGTCGAGCAGGGCATTGGCCGGCGCGGTCCACACGACATGGGCCGGCGCGATTTCCCGGCCGTCGGCCACGACCTTGGCGATGCGCCCGCCATCGCGGACAAGGGCGATGTGCGACACGCCCGTGACCACCTCGCCGCCGGCCGCTTCGATGCGTCGGCGCAGGATGGCCGCCAGATCGGCCATGCCGCCGGCCGGGTACCAGTAGCGCTGGCGCAGGCGGGACAAGGCGGCCAATACGGCCTGCCCCTTGCCCCGGCGCACGAAGGGTTCTTTTTCGTTGTCGATGGTGCGGTCCACCCGGGCCAACCAGTGGTGGTGCAGGGCCTCGGGCGGGGTCAGGGCTTTTTTGGCGAACAGGTCGCGGAAAAGGAGATCGTAGAGGCCCGGGCCGCATTTTTCCGACAGCTCCAAAGCGGCCGAGATGGGTTCGGGCGGCGGCGCGCCCCGGCGCTTGAGGGCGGCGCGCAGCGCTTGGATCTGATAGCGAAGCGGATAGCGGAAAAAGTCGAAATGGTTGGGGAACTTCCAATGCCGGCCGGCGGCGAAGATGGAAAAGGCAAAGGGCCGGCGGATGACCGGCGCGCCGGCGAGCAGGCCGCGCAAGAACGTCTCGCCCGGCCCGGGCGCGTCGAGAAAAAGGACGTGGGGACCGAGGTCGAAGACCACGCCGTCCAGGTCCACCGAGCGCAAAAGCCCGCCGATTTCGGGTTCGCGTTCCAGGATCAGGCAGGGCCGGCCGGCTTCGGCCAGGGTCAGGGCGCAGGCCAGGCCGGCCACGCCGCCGCCGACAATGACGATGGGCTGTGCATGCATAGGGTCAGTCACCTTCCGGGCAAAATTGTCGCGGAGCCTAGCCTACCGCACAAGGCAGGGCGGCGTCTTGGGATTTTCGTGGGGGTTTTCGCGGGGCTTGGCATGCCCTTTTGCTGCGTCGGGGATTTCCAAGTCCCTCGCCTCGGGCTATGATGGAGGCGTTGGACAGGAGGAACCCGGTTGATGCCGCAGGAAATCAGTCTCGAAGCCCGCATGGACATTCTCGCCGAGTGCGTCAACATCGGCCTTGGCCGGGCGGCTGAGGCGCTCAACCGCATGTGCGAAAGCCATGTGGCGCTCTCGGCCCCGGAAATTCGCGTCATGAACCGCCCGACCCTGACCGCCGCCGCCGCCGGCCGTTGCCCGGCCGTGTGCGAGGGCGTGTTTCTGCCCTTTGTCGGCCCCATGATGGGCATGACCGCCCTGGCCTTTGCCTACGGCGACGCGGCCAAACTCGTCACAGGCCTCACCGCCGCCATGGGCATCGACGAACCCACCGAGGACATGCGCGAGGACACCCTGCGCGAGGTGGGCAACGTCATCCTGGTCGGCGTGCTCGGGGCCATGGGCACCATGCTTGGACTGCACGTCACCTACCAGCCCCTGTCCACGGCCAAGAGCCTTGAGCCGCTTCTGGCCGTGGCCGACGCCTGCCAGACCGTGACCCTGTATGTGCGGGCCCATTTCGTGCTGGAGCGCTTCCAGGTCACGGGCGACATCATGGTGGTGCTGGCCCAGGAGGGCTTTGACGCCCTGACCGCCGCCATTGACGCCAAGCTCCTGGAAATGGGCGGCTAGCCATGGCCCGGATCGTGCTTTTTTCCCCCACGCCCCCGGATTTGTCGGCCTTTGGCGTGCGTAGCCTGCAGGCCAGCCTCAAGGCCGCCGGCCACGACGTCCGGCTGGTGCTGTTTCCGGGCAGCATCGGCCTGTCCCAGGAGGACGGCTCCTACGTCTACCGCTACGCCGACGCGGTGATCGACCAGGCCCTGGAGCTGGCCGCCGGGGCCGACGTGGTCGGGGTGTCGTTTTTCACCAACTATTTCGACCGGGCCGTGCAGCTGACGGCGGCCGTGCGGGAGCGGCTGGGCGTTCCGGTCGTCTGGGGCGGCGTCCACGCTACGGTGCGGCCCGAGGAAGCGCTCGACCACGCCGATTTCGTCTGCCGGGGCGAGGGCGAGGCGGCCTTGGACCGCCTGGCCCGGGAGCTGGCAACCGGCCGGCCGGCCGACGCCATCCCCGGGGTCTGGACCCTGCGGGACGGGGCCGTGGTCGACAACGGCCTGGCCCCCCTGGCCCCGGACCTCGACGCCTTGCCCTTTTTCGATTTTTCCGGCCAGGACCAGTTCGTCATGGCTCCCGAGCGCGGCCGCATCGTGCCCCTTGACGCCGAGGCCTTGCGCCTGGCCTTGCCGCGCCTGCCGCATTGGAACGGCCGTCTCGTCACGGCTTACCGCACCATGACCGACCGGGGTTGCCCGCATGGCTGCGCCTATTGCAACGTGCCCACGGTCAAGGCGCTGTTTCGGGGCGGCGGCGTGCCCTATTTCCGCCATCGCGGCGTGGCCCACGTCATGGCCGAGCTGCGGGGTATCATCGCCCGCTATCCCTTCATCGAGGCCATCCAGCTGTTCGACGACACCTTTTTCTCCCGCCGCCTGGACTGGCTGCGGGAGTTCGCGGCGGCCTACAAGGCCGACATCGGGTTGCCGCTGTATTGCCAGGCCTCGCCCACGACCCTGGACGCCGCCAAGCTCGACGTGCTCATCGAGGCCGGGCTGTGCTACGTGGAAATGGGCATCCAGACCGGCAGCCTCCGGATGCGCGAGATCTTTCGCCGGCCCGAGGACGACGAGGCGGTCCTGGCCGGGGCCAGGTTGCTGTATTCCCGGCGGGACAAGCTGCTCCCCCCGGACTACCACGTCATCATCGACGCGCCCTGGGAAACGGAGGATGACCTGTTGGCCACGGTGCGGCTTTTGGCCCGGCTGCCCAAACCCTTCGGCCTGGCCATCGCCAGTTTGGTCTATTTCCCGGAAACCGAACTTTACCGCCGGGCCAAGGCCGAGGGCCGCATCCAGCACGAGGAAACCGAAATCTATCGCCGGCCGTTCTACATCCGGCCCCAGCGCAGCTACGCCGCCTTCATGCTCTACCTGCTCACCTTCCAGCGCATTCCGGCCGGAGTCTACGCCTTTTTGCTGCGTCCGGGCACGGTCGCCTGGTGTTCGCGCCATGTGCCGCCGGCCGTGTACAAGCTGGGCTATGCGATCGGCGAGGCGGCGCGGCTTATGGCCAAGGGGGCGACGACCTTGTCGCGCGGCGATTTCGGCCGCATCGCTGCTTTCGTGCGGCGCACGTTGCGCCACGACCCCACGGTGGCCGGACGCAAGGGGTAGGGCCGCGTCCCTTAAAAAATACGATAGTATTTTTTAAGAAAAATAAATGGTTTTAGCTCGTTGACTACAAAACGCCCTATGCGCTTTTCGCAGACGCGACATTATCGCCTCGCCAGATAGACCGACAGCAGGCTGGCCGCCGTGGACAGCAGGGAATGTTCCTGGCGGGTGAACTGGCGCGGGCCGCGCACGTCGGCCAGGCCGAGGAATCCCGACCAGACGCCGTCGCGGCTGACCGGCGCGTTGATGACCGCCTTGGCCCCGTACAGGCCCAGGATGTCCTTGAGCGCGTCCGGGAAGTCCGCTTCCTGGCCGGCGACGATCTCTCCGGCCGCCATGCGGTCGGCCGACTGGAAACCGTCGATGCTGTAGGGGATAAGAGCCGCCTCGGCCAAGTGGCGGCACGGCGGGAGGCCGGCGGCGTAGGCCTCGGCCGCAAGGCGGGCGCAAAGCCCCAGGCGCGGATCGTCCACGTTGTCGTACCAGACGGCCCGGCCCACGGAAAAGGCGCTCAGAAGCCGCACCAAGGCCCGATCCACGGCGTCGTCGCCGCCGCGCAGGAGTTCCCGCCCGAAAAGGGCCAGCTCTTCCTCGGCCAGGGCCCGGGCGGCCAGGGCCTCCTCGGCCAAACGCCTGGCCGTGATGTCCGCGCCCACGGCCAGCCAGCCCTCGGGACGGCCGTCGGGCCCGAAAAGCGGCTGGTTGTCCCACTGGAGATACACCCGCCGGCCGTCCTTGGCCGCCACTTCGTTTTCGTTGCCTGCTCCGGCCAGGGACTGGGGCGCGGCCATGGCCCGGGCCAGGAGGCTGGAGAGATCGGGCGGGGCCGAGGGCCAGAACACGGCCTTGCCCGAGAGCATCTCGGAGCGGCTGTAGCCCAAAAGCCGCTCGGCGTATTCATTGACGAAAACCAGCCGGCCCCCGGCGTCGAAGCGCAGGATCAGGGAGTTGGCCGATTCCACCAGCTCCCGGTAGCGGCGTTCGCTTTCAGCCAGCCGCGTTTCGGCCCGCCGCCGCCCGGCCAGCAGGATGAGCAGGGCCAGAGCGCCGGGCAACGACACGGCCAGGGCCGCGCCGCCGGCCCAAAAAAGGCCCTTGTGGCGTTCGTACAGAGATGCCGGGGCGTTATCGAAGACGGTATTTTTGGGCACCCGGTCCAGGGGCAGGCCCAGGCGGGTCATCACGGCATGGTCCAGGACCGTTTCGGCCGGCACGTCGGCCACCGGAATGTCGGACGGCGACTTGCCGGCCAACACTTGTTCCACCAGGGCGGCGGCGGCCCGGCCTTGGTCCTGGCCGCGCAGCACCCGGCCGCCCACCGCGCCAAGGCCCAGGTCGAAGTCCCACAGGCAAAAGATGGGGATGGGGGAAACGGCGGCCAGGGCGGCCAGGTCCGCGCCCATGAGCGGCGTTTCGCCGGCGTCGTTTTTGATGGGGGCCAGACGCACGGCCACGGCGTCGCGGGGCGCGGCGGCCAGGGCCTTTTTCGCCGCCTCAAGGGTGACGTTTTGCAGTTCGACGGGCCGCATCCGGCCGGCCAGAGCCCGGGCCGCCCGGCGGAACCGGTCAATGTTGGCCCTGCCCGAGGCCGTGTCGTCGGCGGTCAGGGCCAGCACGGTGCGGGCCGTCGGGGCCAGGGCCAGGGCCAGCTCCAGCGTGCCGAGCACATCCGGCGACTCGCCCACGCCCGAGACGTCGGTCTGGCCGGCGAGGCGGTCCGGGGTGAAGTCGTTGACCCCGCAAAAAACGATGGGCCGGCCGGGAAAGAGCGTCTCGCGTCGGGCCAGCCAGAAATTGAGGGCGGCGTCGTCGCTGGAGGCCAGGACCGCGATGGGCACGTTGGCGTACTTGGCGGCCAGATACTCGGCGAGATCGCTGCGGTCCTCGGTTTCGGGAAAGCGCCTGGCGTCGAGGTGCTCCACGAACACCCGGGCCTTGGAAGAGGGCAGGCGCTCGAGAAAACCGGCCACGATACGGTCCGACCAGGGGTCGCCGTGGTGATAGGAACTCAGCAGCAGCACCGCCGGCGCGGCAGTCTGCGCCCGCACCGGTCCGGCCAGGGCGGCTGCAAAGGCCCAGGCCAGAAACGTCATGGCGGCGATGGCGGCTCGCATACGGTTTCCCATTGGCTTTCCCTATCCCAAAAAAACGTCGCTGTCTTCTGGCGGCGGCGTTGGACGGCTCTTGCCAAACGGCCGTCCCCTCATGTTATGCTGCCCCAGATACGGCTTGGCCGACCGGCCAATGACAGACTCGCAGACCCCAAGCTCTCCCGGATCGGTGACGCCGCCATGACCAGCCCGGAACAACCATCCCCAGCCCCCAGCGACCCCAGGGACGCGCCCAGCGCCGACAGACCGGACGATGCCCGGTATTGGCGGCTGTTTTTTGAACAATCGGCCATGGGCATCCTGGTCGGCGACGCGACCGGCCGCATCCTTGAGGCCAACCCCATGGCTCTTGCCTTGCTTGGTTATGACCGCGAAGGCCTGGTCGGGGCCAACATGGCCGACATCGTGCATCCAGACGACCAGGCCACGGTCTCGCCATGCGACAACCACCGGGCGGCCCTGGACGGCCGGCCGCGCCACATGGACCGGCGCTACCGCCGGGCCGACGGCGTCTATCTGCCCGTGGCCGTGTCCTTCGGGCTGCTGGACAAGCAAGACGGCACGATCCAGGTGATGTTTCGCGACATCTCGGCCCACCAGGCCCTGGAAAAGCAGCGGGCCGACGCCCTGGCCAAGGCCGAGGCGGCCGGGGCCATCAAATCCGCTTTCCTGGCCCATATGAGCCATGAACTGCGCACGCCCTTAAACGGCATCATGGGGATGCTCCAACTGGCCCAATCGGCCTGCCCCGGCGCGGAGGTGGCCGATTACCTGGACACGGCCATGGAATCGGCCCGGGGGCTTTTGCGGATTCTCTCCGACCTCTTGGAGGTGACGAACATCCAGGGCGGCCAGGTGCGACTGGCCGAGGAGGATTTCGATCTTGACGCGGTCATCGCCCCGGTGGCCGCCTCCCTGGCCTACGAAGCCAACATCAAGGGCCTGCGGTTCGTGCAGCGCGTGGCCCCGGACGTGCCCAGGCTTCTTCGCGGCGACGCGGCCCGGCTGCGCCAGATTCTTTTTGCCCTGGCCGGCAACGCGGTCAAATTCACCTCCGAGGGCCAAGTGGTCCTGTCCGTGGAAACCGTGCCCGGCGGCGGGCCGCTGCAGCTGCGTTTTGGCCTGTCCGACACCGGCATCGGCATCCCCCGGGAGCGGCTCCCGAACTTGTTCGAACCCTTTGTCCAGGCCCGGCCCCACGGGAGCGGGGTATTTGGCGGAGCGGGCCTGGGCCTTTGCATTGCCAAGGGTCTGGCCGAGGAAATGGGCGGGGAAATCATGCTGGCCAGCGAAGTGGGCCGGGGCACCGACGTGCGCGTCACCCTGCCGTTCATGCTGCCTCGGGCGGAGCCGGCGCGCCAGGTTCTGGAGCCGGCCCCCCTGGCCGGCAAGCGGGTGCTGGTGGCCGAGGACGA
>DLGG01000035.1:0-123 GCA_002482565.1 Solidesulfovibrio magneticus | reverse complement strand
TTTGATTGCGTGCTCATGGACATGCGCATGCCGGAGCTGGACGGGCTTTCGGCCGTGCGGGCCATGCGGCGGGGCGAGGCCGGGCCGGCCGCCCGGACCATGCCCGTGGTGGCCCTGACCGCC
>DLGG01000159.1:3359-7200 GCA_002482565.1 Solidesulfovibrio magneticus | reverse complement strand
CGGCGGCCGGCGCTGGCGCGGCCGGTTTGGGCGGCTGCGCCCCAGGCTCGCCGGGGGGAGGCGCGGGTTTGGCTGCTTGGGCGCTGGCGTTGGCCGGTTTCTTGGTCGGCTGGTTGATGGGCGTCCCGCCGCTGACGGGCTTTTCGGCTTGTTTCGTGGCGGTGCGGGCGGCCGGGGAACAAGCGGCGAGGGAAATGACAACCAGGATCGCGGCAAGGCGCGGAAAAAAGGGCATGGGGCACTCCGGACGAGACGGTCGATACGCTGCGGCAATGTAGCCAAAGCGCCGGGGAAAGGAAAGGGACGCGGGGTTTATTGTTGGGGCGGCGGCGCGAAGCCGTAGCGTCCCAGCGTCGCCACGCCTTGGGGCGAGGCGAGGTAGCCGACGAAGGCGGCGGCCAGCTTGGGATCGGCCGCCTTGGCGGCCACGGCGGCCACGTAGGTGACCGGCGAGGGCAGGGGGACCGGCGCGGCCACGGCCACGGCCCGGCCGGCGGAGGCGACGTCGGTGGCGTAGACAAAGCCGGCGTCGATTTCGCCCTTGGCCAGGGCGGCCAGGACATGGCGCACCGAAGGGTAGTAGACCAGCTTGGAGGTCAGGGCGAACCACAGGGCCTTTTGCTGCAAGGCTCGCTTGGCGTAGCGCCCGGCCGGCACGGATTCGGGGTTGCCCACGCCGACGCGGCGCACGCCGCCGCGCGAGAGGCTGTCGAGATTGTCCACCTTGGCCGGATTGCCGGCCGGCACGGCCAACACCAGCTCGTTTAGGGCCACCATCCGCCGCGTCGCCCCGTCGATCCGGCGGCGGTCCAGGGCCAGGGTCATGGTGTCGGGGTCGGCGCTGACGAACACATCGCAGGCCGCGCCCGTGCCCAGGCGTTCGAGGAGCGCGCCCGAGGCGGCGAACTCCAAAGCGAGGGTGTCGCCGGGATGGGCGGCCTCAAAGCCGGCCTTGAGGTCGGCAAGGGCGTTGGTCAGGCTGGCGGCGGCGAAAACGGTAATGGAACCGGCCGAGGCCGGCAGACTGGCGGCCAGGACGAGAGCGAGGGCGGCGAGCAGGCGTTTCATGCGGGAACCCCGATGGTGCGTTTGTCCCAGCCTAACCCAGGGCGCGTCCAAACGAAAGGGCCGGCCGGGAGAGGTTCCCGGCCGGCCCGATCAGGTCAGGCAAAAAGCCTGGGTTTTAATACCAGTACTTGAGTCCCAGGGCCACCTTCCAGGCGTCCTGGATATTGCCGGTGAAGTCGCGGGAGGTGGTGTTCCAGACGCTGCCCTTGGGGTTGCCGTAATGGGCCCAGCCGGTTTCCATGACCAGCGCCAGGCTCTTGTCGTAGATCCAGTACTTGGAATCGATGTTGACGCCGAGCAGGTACTCGCCGATGGCCAGATCCTTGCCCATGGTCAGGTACTTGCCGTTGCCGCCGGAAGCGGTGACGGCCTTGCGCAGGCCGGCCGCGGAGTTGGTGCCCCAGGCGGCGGCGAAGGTCACGACGTGGCTGAGTTTTTCGATAAACGAGACATTGTCCAGGGAGGCGGACAGACCCCAGGAGCCGAGAGGGTTGGCCAGCATGGTGTCGTTGGTAAATTCCTGGCCGCTCTGGTACAAAAACGAGCCGCCCATGCCCCAGTAGTTGGCGATGGTGGGGATGCGCTCGGAGCCGTTGCGGATGCTCGAATCCTCGCCCGAGCTCCACCAGCCGCCGACCATGGGGGTCATGAAGGACAGCCCCGTGTACTTGACGCCGCCGTCGATGAACCAGCCCCGGCGTTGGTTGCGGTTGCGGTCATTCATGCCGCCTTCGCCGTAGATAACGTCGCCGTAGAAGCGCACGGGGTCAAGGGCGTCGACCTCGACCATGGAACCGGCCCACCAGTAGCCGCTCTGGTTCTGGTTGAAGCCGGTGGGGGACAGGAAGTAGCCGCCGGAAACCAGGCCGTTTTTGATGGAATCGACGGTGAGGCTGGACTTGCCGGCCACGCTGACCAGGGCCCAAGGCGTGGCCTTGAAGCCTTCCAGGGTGATGGGCAGGGTCAGGAAGTAGGCGTCGAGCTCGTCGGTGACCTGGGTGGTGGTGGTGTCGTAGGTGCGGTTGGCATCGATCAAACGGGAGAAGCCGAGGTTGGCGGTCAGCGTGTCCTTGATCAGCGGCGTCTTGATGGTCAGGGCGGCGAAGGTCTTGTTGTTGTTCTTGGAGGCCAGGATCGGCGAATCGTAGAAGATCGCGGCATGGGGCAGGGAGATGGGCTGCAGGCCGGCCGTCACCTGGATGTCGGTGTCAGGGACCTTGAACTGGAGATAGGCTTCCCAGACGGTGATGGAGACTTCCGGGTTGGCGGCGGTGAAGGTGCCGGTACCCCAGGTCTGATCGCCGACCATGGTGGCCAGGCGGAATTTCACGGCCTCGCTGGCCACGAAATCGGCGCGCAGGCGGAAACGCTCCCAGATTTCAAAGGTGTCTTCGGTCTTGGTTCCGGTGGCGTTCCAGGAGGTCCAGTTGCGGTTCTCGAAAAACATGCCGTAGACACGGGCGTCGCCGGCCATTTTGACTTCCGTGGCCGCGTTGGCTCTGGCCGCGCCCAGGGCGAGCAGGCAGCAGACCAGGCAGAGCAGAATCTTTCGCATCGATACTTCTCCGTAGCTTGATGGGGTTGTCTCCGAAAAGAACCTGGGGACGATGGTTGCGTATGTTACGGTTCTGAAATTGACAGGACAACGAATCCGTGGTTAGGTAAAACAAGCCGAGATGTCGGCTTTGTCTTTTTGGATAAAGAGCCGCCCTGGCGGACCGGGGGGCAAAATTACTCGTAAGGTGGAGAATTGCATGGAGATGAAGATCAATCTGCCCGAGGCGGAGATGCCGACGCAGTGGTACAACGCCCTGCCCGACCTGCCCACGCCCCTGGCGCCGCCCCTTGATCCCCAGACCAAGGAGCCCGTGACCCCCGAACAGTTGGAAGTCATCTTTCCCAAGGCCGTCATCGAGCAGGAAATGTCGCCCAAGCGGTGGCTGCCCATTCCCCAGCCGGTCCTGGACGTGTATCGCCTCTACCGACCCACGCCCCTGGTGCGGGCCAAACGTCTGGAAGAAGCCCTTGGGGTCAAATGCAAGATTTATTATAAAAACGAGTCCGTTTCGCCGGCGGGTTCCCACAAGCCCAACACCGCCATCCCCCAGGCCTACTACAATAAGGCCGAGGGCGTGCGCCGGTTGGCCACCGAAACCGGAGCCGGCCAATGGGGCACGGCGCTGTCCTTTGCCTGCTCCATGCTCGACATGGAATGCACGGTTTATATGGTGAAGGTGAGCTACGACCAGAAGCCGTATCGGCGTATCCTTATTAACGCCTACGGCGGCGAAGTCTTTGCCTCGCCCTCCAACCGCACCCAGACCGGCCGGGCCATGCTGGAAAGCGACCCCGACTGCACCGGATCGCTGGGGCTGGCCATTTCCGAGGCCGTGGAAGACGCCGCCACCCACGACGACACCAAGTACGCCCTGGGCAGCGTGCTCAACCATGTCTTGCACCATCAGACCATCATCGGCCTTGAAGTCGAAAAGCAGCTGGCCATGGTCGGCGACAAGCCTGATTATCTGGTCGGCTGCGTGGGCGGCGGCAGCAACTTCGCTGGCCTGGTCCTGCCGTTTTTGCCGCGAAAGCTGGCCGGCGAGGCCATCGAGTTCATCGCCGTGGAGCCGCAAGCCTGCCCGACCCTGACCAAGGGCCAGTTCCGCTACGACTACGGCGACGTGGCCAAGCTCACGCCGCTGCTCAAGATGCATACCCTCGGCCACGCCTTCATGCCGGCTCCCATCCATGCCGGCGGCCTGCGCTACCACGG
>DLGG01000159.1:3077-3323 GCA_002482565.1 Solidesulfovibrio magneticus | reverse complement strand
GAGTGCTTCGAGGCGGCCAAGCTGTTCCTGCGCACCGAGGGTTTTTTGCCCGCGCCGGAAACCTCCCATGCCATCAAGGGAGCCATCGAGACCGCCAAGAAGGCCAAGCCCGGCGAGTCGGTGGTGTTCCTCTATTCCGGTCATGGCCTCCTCGATCTGGCGTCCTACGACGCCTTTTTGCAGGGCAAGCTCTCCGACTTCGCCTATCCCGAGGAGCATATCGCCGAGGCCCTCAAGGCCTGCCCG
>DLGG01000159.1:0-3040 GCA_002482565.1 Solidesulfovibrio magneticus | reverse complement strand
CCGCCGGACCATGGTCCGGCGGGTTTTTTTATGGCGTTACGGGATGTTGATGATGACGCTGAAGGCCTTGAAGGAAAACCACACGCTGTCGCCTTCCTTGAGGTCCAGGCTTTCCACGGACTCGGCGGTGATAAGCGCGCACATGGGCGTGCCGTCGAGGAGTTCGCCCATGATTTCCACAGCCACGCCGTCGCCCCGGATGCCCGTGACCTTGCCGGAAAAACAGTTGCGGGCGCTGGTCTTGGCCTTGTTTTCGTCCTTGGCCAGAAGCACCCACGGGGCTTTGACCAGGGCGGTGACCGGCTCGGCCTCGGACAGGCCCAGGCGGTCGNNTCGAAGCTCTCGTTGGTGATGACCGCCACGATTTCCTGGTTGGTGGTGGTGGTCATGGAAATTTCCGTGAAAAGCGGGCTTTTGCGCACGCTCGAAACGGCCCCGAAAAACGTGTTGCGGGCACTGGTCTTCATGCGGGTCTCCTTGGCGACGCATCGGCTGACGATGCGTTGGCAGTCGGCGTCGGAAAACGAACAGTAGATGGAGGTCAAGACCACGCTGGAATGGCCGAGCATCATCTGCACCACGGGCAGGGGGACGCCGCTTCGAAGCAACTCCACGGCCCGGGAGTGGCGCAAGGCCGTTGGGCTCACCCGTCCCGGCGGCAGTCCGGCCCGCTTGGCCTGCTCATAGAGCTTGCGGCGCACGAACCCGGGGTCGAGGCGGAAGATCTCTCCCCGCAGCGCTCGATTGATGGGGGCTGACGCGAAGCGCTCCACGTCGTCCAGGAAATCGCGCGGCATGACGACCTTGCGGGCGGCCTCGCCGTCGTGGTTGGCCGGAAAGCGCACCGTGCACTTGGTGCGGTCGATGTCCGCGCGTTCGTTGACCGCCAGCACCTCGCCGAGCTTGGCGCCGCTTAAGCGCAGCATGGCGTAGACCAGGCCCATGCGTTCCCTGGCCCGGCGGATCGACGGCGTGCGGGCCGCGTCGCGCCAGACGACGAAGGCCTTGTTCAGGCGGTCGAGTTCGTCGGCGTCGAGGTAGCGGATGCCGGAGGGCACGCTGAACAGGGCGGCCTGGCAGGCGGCGGTTCCGCGCGGCGGTTGCCGGGGCGGGGCGTCGAGATCCTTGCGGGCCAGGGTTGCGCCGGCATGATCGCACAGGCGTCGCAATGTGGGGACGTCCAGGCGATTGACAAGATCGAATATGGTTTCTTCAGCGGTGGTCATGGTTGCATTGTGTAGCGAAACAGCTATGCATTGTAAAGCATATGAGGATTCTGTCACGAATAATACCTTGAACGTGTCAGTTGCTGTTCGATCACTGCTTCGACTGTCACTGTTTTTTATTTTATCGTGTCACTCTATTGCTCTGTGTCACGCGAAATAGAAAAGTCATGACGCTTCACTTTGTTGAAAAATACGGTATGCCGCAGGGGTGAATAGGTCCGCGACCCATAGGGCGAGGGCCGAGAAGTCCCAAAGGAGGCGTCATGGCGACGTTTGTCTGCATCCACGGTGCGTTTCAGGGCGGCTGGGTCTGGCGAGAGGCGGCCAAGGCTCTGGCCGCCCTGGGCCACGAGGCCCTGGCTCCGACACTGTCGGGCTGCGGCCATCTGGCCCACGGCCAGGGGCCGGGCCTGGGCCTGGCTACCTATGTTCGCGACGTCGAGCAGTTTTTCGAGCTTGAGGACCTTGAGGGGGCCATCCTGGTCGGCCACAGCTACTCCGGGATCATCTGCGCCGGAGCCCTGGCCGCCATCGCGCCGCGTCTGGCCGGGCTCATCTACGTCGATGCGCTGTTGCCCAAGCCCGGCGACAGTTTCGCCGGCATGGCCGGCGAGCCGTTTCGGGCCATGCTGGACGCCCGGGTGCGCGACGGCTGGCAGGTGCTTCCCTGGGAAGCGCCCCTGTTCGGCGTGGCCGGCGACGCCCGGGAGTCCTGGTTCCTGTCGCGGCTGTTTCCTTTCCCCCTGGCCGGTTTTACCGACCCCACGCCAGGCGAGCCGCCGGCCTGGCCGGCCAAGCGCCACTATGTGCGCTGCGCCGCCAACCCCAACCCCATGCTGGCCGCCAATGCGGCCCGGGCCGAGGCGGCCGGGTTCGCCATGCAGGCCATGGACGCCGGCCACTGCCCCCAGATCACGGCTCCGGTGGAGCTGGCCAGGGTGCTGGCCGGGATCGCCGAAGCCATTGTCGGAGCCTGATGGCGCGTGCCCGGCAAGGCGAGGTTGAGCGTATTGCCGGCGCAAGGCCCAATGCTGCATTCGAGGATGGGACGCGAGACATGTTGTACGCCAGGGTTGTCAAGCGCTTGCCGCACTTCACCCTTGAAGCGCAAATCCGCTGCCCGGCCGGTGCCGTCACGGTTCTGACCGGGCCTTCAGGGTCGGGCAAGAGCACCTTGTTGCGGCTTTTGGCCGGCCTGGACGACCCGGACGAGGGCGTCATCGGCCTTGGCGACGCCGTCTGGCGCGACACGGCCGCCGGGCTGCGGCTGCCGCCCCGGCGGCGCAACATTGGCTTGGTCTTCCAGGACTATTCGCTCTTTCCCCACATGACCCTGGCCCGCAACGTGGCTTATGCCGCCGTGGACGCCGGCTACGCCGACGAGCTGTTGGCGCTTTTCGGCATCCGCCATCTGGCCGGGGCCAAGCCGGCGGCCATGTCCGGCGGCGAACGCCAGCGCGGGGCCATCTGTCAGGCCCTGGCCCGCCGGCCCCGGGCGCTGCTCCTCGACGAACCGTTTTCGGCCCTGGACGCGGCCACGCGTCTGGCCCTTCGCGGCCAGCTCATGGAAGTGCGGGATCGCTTCGGCATCCCCATCGTCCACGTCACCCACGACCTGGCCGAGGCGGCCCAGCTCGGCGACGTCATCCTGTCGGTCAATGGCGGCCGTTTGGACCCGGACTGGTTCGACCGCCAGCTCGACGTCCACCTGCGCGAGCAGGGAGCGCTGCTCGCCCGGCGCGGCATCGACTGGGCCGGCGGCGGCCCGGAGCCGGGCGGCCAGGATGCCGACGGGCTGACGGCATGTCGCGGCC
>DLGG01000162.1 GCA_002482565.1 Solidesulfovibrio magneticus | reverse complement strand
CCCGGCCACGGGCACGGCCACGGCCAGGGCGGCCGGCAGCCGGGCCGCCGCGCCAAAGGACAACACGGCCCGGCCGGGCACGGGCGTGTCTGCCGCCAGCCGCATGGGCTGGTTGGGGGAATTGACCTGGGAAGACAACTGGGCCTGGCGCATGGCGAAGCGGATGGTGACGGTGGTGGCCGGCCCCTGGATCTCGGAAAGCATGCGGCGCTTGTAGACGTCCTCCCAGCGGTCGTCGTGGCTCCCCTCCACCCGGTAGAGGAGCTTGGACGGGCCGCCGTCCACCGAGGCCGAAGCGGCCACGTAGGACGTCTCGACCTTGTCGCCAAAAAGACGCGGATAGCTTTCCAGCGTCAGCCCCGCGACCGGCTCGGGAAAGCGCACGGTGTAGACCACCTCGCCCGGGGCGTCGCCTTCCACGGCCACGACCCCGGCCCCGCGCGGATCGGCGAGATCAAGGCGGGCGTTTTCGCTGGCGACCGTCACGTCCGCGCCCTGGGCCATGAGCGGCACGAAAAGTTTGGGGGCCATGGGCGACACCGGCGCGACGGTGGCTTCCTCGGCCTCGGCCACCACCCGGACCTTGCCGCCGGCCAGGGCGGCCAGCTTGTCCCGGGCGGCATCGTAAGCTTCCTCGGGCACGGCCAGCAGCCCCGAGACGATCACACCCCGGCCGGGAATGTCCACGGCCAGCTCATGGGGCGGTCCCGGCTCGAAGGTGGCCGTGCCGCAGTCGATCCAGTCGAGGCCGCGCCCGAGCGCACCGGCGACCAGCTCGGCCACGGGCGCGCCGTCAAGGCTGACCCTGGCCGTGCCGGCAAAGCTCTCGGCCCCGGCCCGCAGGAACAAGCGCATGGTCCCGTGACCGATCAGCGGGAACCGGGCCACACCCGGAGCTTCGCTCACGCGGGCGGCCTTTTCCAGCACCGACCCGCCGTGGCGGGGATCGTCGAGCTGGCGCGGGGCCAAGGGCCCAAAGGAGCCTTCCAGGGTGGCGGCCGTTGCGCCCCGGTAGGCGTCGGCCGGCAGGAACGGCAGCAGCAGTTCGGGCGAAGCGCCGCCGGCCACGGTCAGGCCGCCAAAGCCCGGCCCCAGGGTTTTCAGCTCGGCCTCGGCGACATCGGCCCCGAAGAACAGCGCCTCGTCGGCCCAGTCGGGCCGGCTGGCGTTGGCCAGGGACAGCAGCAGCGGGAAGCCGCCGGCGGCCAGACGCGCTCCGTGCGTCAGGCGCAGGCGCGGCAGGAAGTCGGTGTTGCGATAGACCGCCTCGGGCGGCGCGGCCAGGTCGGGATCAACCACGAGGTCGCGCTGGGCGGCGATGAAGGGGCCGATCAAATCGCCGGGATCAAACAGCGTTTCCGGCCCGCGCTTGGTGGTCGGCATCCAGCCGAACGGTCCGTAGGACAGATAGGGGTTGGTCTGGTTGTAGATGACCCGTTTGACGGCGGCCAGCCCCAGCAGCCGGCCAAAGGCGTCGGTGACCGGCCAGGGCCGATGCAGCAGCCCCAGCAGGTACATGCTGTAGGGTTCGCCGATGTAGGTGGGGCCGATGATGCCGTCTTTCCCCAGCAGAGCGAAATTGCGGGTCAGCCCGTTGGTCGGCGGTTCGGGCACGTCGCCGGTGGGGCCGGCGATGGTGGGCCAGACCGTGACCCGGTAGTCGTCGGGGTCACTCGTAAAATATTTGGACAACGTGCCCTCGGCCGGAGACAGCGGCTGGGGCATCATGGCCATGGTCTGGGAGGTGGCGTTTTGGGGCGTTGTCAACTGGCCGGTCCAGTACGGATGCAGGTAGACGGCCAGGACAGCGGCGGCAAAGGCCAGGACCGTCGCCCGGTTGAGGCGGCTGCCCTTGCTCCATTCCAGCAAGCGGGCCAACCCCAGGCCGGCCAGCAACGACAGGCCGAAATAATAGACCGGCAGCCAGCGGGCCGGCCGGGCCATCTGGAAAAACAGGATAGGCACGCGGTTTAGGAACTTCTCGTAAAAGACCGCGCCGGCGAGCGTCTTGTTGCCGGCCAGACAGATAAAGCCCATGACAAGGCACAAGGCGGCGAAATATTTGACGCCCCGATTGGGAACCCGGCCGAAGCCGCCGAGAATCGCCAGCCCGAGCAAAGCCAGGGCCGCAGCCGCCCATTCGGGGTTGTCCTTAATGGTCACCGGATAGGCGTATTCCGTGCCCATGCCGTAATTGTCGGTGTGCCCCAGCATGGCCTGGCGCAAGGGTGCGGAATAACGCCGGTAGATGCCCTGATAGTGGTCGTTGATCTCTTCTTTCGTCTGGTGATGCTTGAAATCGGCGGCGTGGATGATGGAACTGGCCGCCGGCACCAGCCAGTGCAGATGCAGGAAGAGCGCCACGCTCCCGGCCAGGGCAAAGGCCAGGGCCGGACGGGCGCTTCGCCGGGCGACGGTCTGGCCGAGGGTGAAAAGCGCGGTGAACGAGCCGTAAAAAACGATGCCAAAGGGCGAGGCCGAGCAGGCCAGGGCCCCGAGCAGGCCGGCCGTCAGCGTACAGGCGAGAAACCGGCGTTTGGACGGATCGGCCGCCGCCCGAAAAAGCAAGACCAGCACCCAGGGCACGATGGCCAGGGCAAAGCCGCTCTCCTCCACATGGCCGGCCACGGCCATGGAAAACTGGCGGGGATTGAAGGCAAAGACCATGGCGGCCAAGACCGTGGGCCACAGCCCAAGGCCCATGAGGCGGCACAAGGCGGCCACGCCGCCGGCTCCGGCCACGGCATAGATCGGCCCTTCCCAGCGCACGATAAAGGGGCCGCCCAGGAACGACCCGGCGTCGCGGGTGACGAGGTCGAACCAGCGGGTGATGCCGGAAAACGCGCCCGGCGCGCCCATGTCGTACTTGGAGGCCCAGGCGTGCTTGGAGATGTCGGCGACTTGGCGCATTTCCTCGGCATACGGCGTCGGCACCCGGTCCCAGTTCTGGTAGACATGGCCCGGCGTCCAGAGGATGCCGCGCCAGGAGATAAGCGCGAAGACCGCGACGATGGCGAGGGGGATGAGAACGAAGAAGACCAGGGCTCTGCCCTGGACCCGCCGGGGGGGATCATCCCCCCCGGACCCCCTGGACGGGGGGAGGGGTTGGTTTGTATTACATTTTGTCATACGAATCGTTATTCAGATCGAAATCTTTTTCTCCACCCTGCCGCCGCCCCCCTTAAACTTTTCCCCATATGGGGGGTCTGGGGGCCTCAGGCCCCCAGCCGCCGGAGGCATCTTCCCTCTTCCTCTCCCAATCCACCTCACTCCCTCACTAAAACCCTTGCTCCAGCATCGGGTTCACCAGGCATGGCGACACTGTTGCCAGGTCGGCGGGCGGCAGGGCGGACGGGGCCAGGCGTGTTTTGCGGCCGTCGATGGCCAGCCGGCCGGCGGCCAGCCAGGCCACGGCCTGGGGGTAGATGCGGTGTTCCAGGGTCAGGATGCGTGCGGCGAGGCTGTCGCCGTCGTCGTCGGGGCCGGCCGGTACGGCGGCCTGGATGACGATGGGGCCGTTGTCCATTTCCTCGTCCACGAAATGCACGGTGGCTCCGGCGATGGTGACGCCGTAGGCGGCGGCGGCGGCCTGGACGCGCAGGCCGGGGAAGCTTGGCAGAAGCGCCGGGTGAATGTTGAGGATGCGGTTTCGGTAGGCGGCGATAAAGGACGGGGCGAGCAGGCGCAGGTAGCCGGCCAGGACAACGGCCGTGGCCCCGGAGTCCTGAACGGCGGCCAAGAGCGCCGCGTCGTAGGCGGCCCGGTCCGGGTAGTCGTCCTGGGGCAGGGCGATGGCCGGGATGCCGTGGGCGCGGGCGCGCGAAAGCGCCCGCGCCTGGGGTTTGTTGGACACCACGGCCGTGATGCGGGCCGCGATCTTGCCTTCCTCGATGCGGTCGATGATGGCTTGCAGGTTGGACCCGCCGCCGGACGCGAGGATGGCAAGGGGGAGCGTCACGCGCCGCGCCTCGCGTCGTCGATGACGGCCTGGGCCAGGGCCGGCACGGTGTAGGCGGCGGCGTTGACGTCCGGGGTGAACCCGTACTCGGCCAGGGTGGCGGCCGTGATGGGGCCGATGCAGGCGGTCTTGACGGCCGAGGCTTTGAGGACCTCGGGCGCGATCTGGGCAAAGAAGTTTTTCACCGTCGAGGACGAGGTGAAGGTGACGTAGTGGATCTCGCCGTTTTTCACGGCCTGGATGATCTCGGCCGGGTCCTGGTCCACGGGGCGGGTGTCGTAGACCGGCAGCACGGTGACCGCGCAGCCGGCTTCGGCCAGCTTTTCGGGCAGCACGTCCCGGGCCTCGCGGGCGCGGGGGATGAGCACCTTCTTGCCGGCCACGTCCAGGGCGAGCAGGCCCTCGACCACGGATTCGGCCACGAAGCGCTCGGGGATAAAATCGGCCCGCAGGCCGCGCTCGGCGAGCTTTTTGGCCGTGGCCGGCCCGATGGCGGCGATGCGGATGCCGGCAAAGGCCCGGGCGTCCAGGCCCTTGGCGTCAATACGCTCGAAAAAGCAGTCCACGCCGTTGGCCGAGGTGAAGACGACCCAGTCGTTGTCGTAGAGGCTGTCGATGGCCGCGTCGACCGGGGCGACGTCGGGCAGCGGCGCGATCTCGATGGCCGGGAACTCGTAGCAGCAGGCCCCTTCGGCCCCCAGCAGGCGGGTTAAGTCACTGGCCTGCTCGCGGCTGCGGGTGACGACCACGCCCTTGCCGAGAAGGGCGCGCTTTTCGTACCAGGCCAGCTTGTCGTGCAGCGTGGCCACGCCGCCGACGACGAAAAGCGACGGCGGGGCGAAGCCGTGTTTCTGGGCTTCCTCGGGCATGGTGGCCACGGTGGCGACCAGGCTACGATGGCGGCAAGTGGTGCCCCAGCGCACCAGGGCGGCCGGGGTGTCGCCGGGCATGCCGGCTTTCATGAGATTTTCCGTGATATGGGGCAGGTTTTTCACGCCCATGAAAAAGACCAGGGTGGAGCCGGACTTGGCGAAAGCCTCCCAGTTGAGCGAGCTTTCGGTCTTGGTCGGGTCTTCGTGGCCGGTGATAAACGACACCGACGAGGTGAACGAGCGGTGGGTGATGGGGATGCCGGCATAGGCCGGCGCGGCCACGGCCGAGGTGACGCCGGGCACGACCTCGAAGTCGCAGCCGGCGGCGATGAGCTCCTCGGCTTCCTCGCCGCCCCGGCCGAAGACAAAGGGATCGCCGCCTTTGAGGCGGGCCACCACCTTGCCGGCCTTGGCCATGTCCACCAGCAGGTCGTTGATCTTGTCCTGGGGCAGGGTGTGGTCGCCGCCCTTCTTGCCGACGTAGTAGATTTCCGCGTCCTTGCGGCAGAAATCCAGGAAGGCCTTGTTGGCCAGATAGTCGTAGACCACGACGTCGGCCGTTTCGAGGAGTTCCTTGGCGCGAAGGGTCAACAGGCCCGGATCGCCCGGACCGGCTCCGATGAGATAGACTTTGGACATGCACCCGCCTTTGGTGGTTGGCAGTATCATTTCGGCCTGGGGCCTGCCGGGAAGCGGCCGCCCTGACAAGTGACGCCGCGCCCCCAACTCCCTAGGCCCTGAGTTTTGACAATCCGCGTCCGCTCGTCATGCGGACCATGCGCTCCATGCCGCGTGTCTCCCGTGAAACGGGCCGGGCATGATGCAACTTTGGAAGAGCTCCAAGCTGTTTCGCTGACAATAAATGGAAACCATTCTATTTTCTTAAAAAATACTCACGTATTTTTTAAGGGCCGCGCGACTACGGTTTGGCGTGCCAGATCGGCGCGCCGCCGCCCAGGCACTGGTCGATCTCCAGATCGACCACGCAGGGATCGGCCAGCCGGTTTTCCGGCGACACGAGCATGGCGGCCCGGCCCTGGTCCGGCACCATGCCGTTGTTGAACAGGTAATTGACGGTCACGACCTTCATGCCGTCGGGCAGGGGCGCAACCGAGGCCACCTTGACCTCGTACAGCCCCAAATTGCTGGTCTTGGCCCAGGCGGTATTGAACAGGTGCAGATATTTGGCTTCGCCGCCGCCGGTGTCGCGGTTGCAGCCGACCAGGGCGACGGCCAGCGCCGCCAGGGCCAGAGCGGCCCGGAGTGTCCTTGGCATGTGCGTTTCCTTGCTGAAAAGTTCTCGGCGCTTTTTTTCACGGATCGGCCAAAACGGCAACCCCGGCCGCCTTTGACTTCGGGCCGGTCTCGTAGCACAAGGAAGCCCGATTCCAAAGGAGGTTGGCCGTGGCGAGGACCGTTTGGGCGCGCCTGTTTGTTTTTGCCTGCTGTTTCGCTTTATTAGCCACGTCGGCGGCCGCCCAGGAAGACTTTCGGGCCGTGCTCGGCAACGAAGCCGGGATATTCCCGGGGGCGGAATTCAAGCGCGTGATCCGCTTTCCCAAGGCGGCCACGGTCATCTTTGAAACCGGGGCCAGCCCGGCCGAGGTCAGCGCCTTTTACGCCAAGGATGTGGTCTCGCGCGGCTGGAAGGTCGAAGTCAACGACGTCACCGACGGCGCGTCGTTTCTGCTGGCCGTGAAAAACGGCCGCCGCCTGACCGTGGAAGCCCAGCGCGGCCTGCCCGGCCGCACGGGCCTAAACGTCACGCTCTAGGAACCCTCGCCTCCCGCCCTATGGACAACCCCGTCGCCCCGCCGGCCAAGCGCCGCCTGCTCAAACTGGCCGCCGCCCTGGCCGGAGCCTTGCTCGTCCTGGCCCTGTCCCTGCCGCCCCTGGCCAAGCACATCATCGGCCCCGAGCGGCTGCGGGAAATGGCTCAAAAGGCCCTCACCGACGCCCTGGGCCGAGACACCGTGCTGTCCGGCGACGTCTCCATCACCATGACTCCCTGGCTCGGCCTGTCCATGGGGCCGGTGGCCGTGGCCCAGGCCCCGGGCTTTGGCGACGGCCCCATGTTCGCCGCCCGCCAGGTGGAGATGACCATCCGCATGGCCCCGCTGTTGGCCAAGGTCATCTCGCCGGGCTCGGTGCGGGCCAGGGACGTGACCGTGCATCTGGCCCGGGCCGCCGACGGCCGGACCAACTGGGACGATCTGGCCGCGCCCCAGGACGCCCAGGCCGGCTCCGGCTGGACCGTCGTGCCCCAGCCCCGGGCCGTCCACCTGGACAACGTCGCCGTGCGCTACGACGACGCGACCACGGGCAAGACCCTGGCCGTCACCGGCGCGCGGCTGCGCACGGGCCTGGGTCAACCCTTTGACTTCGCGGCCAGCTTCGAGGCCATGGGCCTGGTGCCGGATGGCCAGCTCCAATGCCATCTCCAGGGCCGGGCCTCCTTTGACCCCGGCTCCGGCCGGTTGGGCCTACACGGCGTGCGGGTGGAGACCGGGCTTGTCATCGACGCCCCCCTGGTCCCGGGCGGGGCCGTGCCGACCCGGGTGGTCTCGCGGCTGACCCTGGATTACGACGCGGCCGCCGCCGCGCTGACCCTGTCCGACATCGACGCCCGGGCTAACGGACTGCGGCTCACCGGCACGGCCGGGGTTTCCGACCTGCCCGGCGCGCCGCGCCTGGCCGCCAAGCTGACCCTGGACGCCGACCTCCTCGGCGGCTGGCGAGCCATTTTGGGCCTGGCCAAGCCCGGAAGCCCGGAAAGCCTGGTGGCCGCTCCTGACGAGCCCCAAGCCTCGGCCACGTCTCCGGCCGCTCCGGCCGCTCCGGCCGATGCCGCCCTGACCGCTCCCCTGCCCAACCGCCTCACGGCCGGCCTGACCCTGGCCGGCGACAAGGACGGCCTGCACCTGACCGATCTTACGGCCCGACTGCCCCGGGGCACGGTGCACGGCGCGGCCCGGCTCGTTCCCGGCGACCGGCCGGCCCTGTCCGGCCAGTTCACCGCCGAGGACGTCGATTTCGACGCCCTGGGCCTGGGCGGCGGGGGCGGCTGGCCCGTGCCCGGGCCGTGGATCTTCGGCCTTGATCTCGACGTAACGCTGCCGGGGAAAAAGCAGCGCACCGGCGGCCTGCACCCGCTGACGCGCATCTATTATGAGATGCGCGATATATTCGTGAGCATGGGCTTTGACGTGATGGACGGCCCCGAGGTGGAATACGACAAGTATAACTTCACCATGCTCAACATGCCCAAAGACCATCCGGCCCGGGATACGCAGGACACGTTCTACGTGTCGGACGACGTCGTGCTGCGCACGCACACGTCTCCGGTGCAGATACGGACGATGCTGGCGCAAAAGCCGCCCATCCGCATGATATGCCCCGGTCGCGTGTACCGCAGCGACGACGTGGACGCCACGCACTCGCCGATATTCAATCAGATGGAAGGGCTGGTCGTCGATAAAGGCATCAGCCTGGCGCATCTGAAGGGCACGCTCAACGTGTTTCTGAAGGAGTTTTACGGAGAGGATACCGTGACGAAATTCCGCCCCGGCCATTTCCCGTTCACGGAGCCCAGCGCCGAAGTGGACGCGACCTGCTCCAAATGCCACGGCAAGGGCTGCCCCGTCTGCAAGGGCACGGGCATGATCGAGGTGCTGGGCTGCGGCATGGTGCATCCCAACGTCTTCGGGCACGTCGACATCGACGCCGAGCGCTTCGTCGGCTTTGCTTTCGGCCTCGGGGTCGAACGTCTGGCGATGCTGCGCTACGGCGTCGAC